>CAYGJQ010000020.1:2144-9003 GCA_964350285.1 uncultured Candidatus Peribacteria bacterium
AAAGACGAAGAATCCGATTAATAGTAAAAAGGGGATCAAGCTGAGGAAAACATTGAGAACTGTGTCTTGGACTTCAGAGTCTTCGATTTGAATTTGGATGTTTCGTTTGATTGGTTGTGGGACGTTTTCGAGGAGGTCGGTGACTGTGGCACCAGGTTCTTTGGTAGTGACTTGTTTTGTGCCGTCTAAAAGCGTGATGTAGAGTTTGTTTTTATTAACGGAAACTTTTTCCACTTCACCGGTTTCGGCTTGTTTGATGAATCTGTTGAGATCGATACTTTTAAATTGAGTTTCAGACGGGCTGAAAAGGATGAAAAGTGAACTGATAATCAACGTGGCAATGATCAAGTATGTTAAACCGTTTCGTGGGCTTTTCTGCGGCATTTGAATGCGTGGAGGCATGTATAAATTCGGGATAGAAAATATTCAAAGATAGTCTACTGAGGATAAGTGGAAATAACAAGTGTGATGGGGTGAAAATTACTCTATTCTCCTGCTTTAAAAAGAAAGAAAGAAACGTTTTATAGTATCCCTCCACCTAGCCCCCCGCCCTTAATGGGGGAGTATACAGATTGAAAATGAAATTTTTCTAAAAAATCATGAAATTTTTATGAAGGAAACCATTCTTTTGTCTTTTTTAAGCCAATAATTGGGGCCGAATTCTTTTTTTAGGTTGCCTTCGTTTTGGTGGATGATTTTTTGGATTTGAGTTAAGTGGGAGGTGTTGAGGTTTTTGGTTGAGCCGTAGAGTTTTGTGTAGATGTAGGAGAGGATATCGGTTTGGCGGTTTTGAGGGAGTTGCTTGTATTTATCCACTGGAAATTCTAAATCCGTTGATTGGTTTTCTTCCAGCCATTTCTGGGCTGTTTCTACTTGGTGTTGGTAGAGGTTGATCCAATATTGTTGGTTTTCGATGAAGGTTTTTTCGATGTTTGGGTTTAATTCTTTTAGTCTTGGGATGATTTCGTGGCGGATGAGGTTGCGTTTGAATTTGGTGTCTTTGTTTGATTCGTCTTCGCGGTAGGGGATTTGGTGTACTTGGGCGTAGTTTTCGATTTCTTTACGAGTGATATTGAAAAGGGGGCGGAGATAATGGTCGCGTTGGAGTTGGATGCCGCAGAGGCCTTTGGTAGCGGTGCCCCGGGCGAGGTTCATGATTACGGTTTCCAGCGAGTCGTTGGCGTGGTGGGCGGTGAGGATATGAGGGGGAGGTGTTGGAGAATCGGTATTAGGGATTAGGGAATTACGGATTTTGTTGAGGAATTCGTAGCGGACTTCTCGGGCATTGGTTTCGAGTGAGCCGGGGATGTCGGCGATGTTTTGGCGGTGAATTTTCAGCTTTAATTTGTGTTTTTGGGCTGTTTTAGTGATTAGCTCTTCATCTTTGTCGCTGTTTTCTCCTCGAAGTTGGTGGTTTATGTGAGCGAGGATTAATTCAAATGGGATGTCTTTTTGAATTTTTAAGAGACAGTCTAGCAGGCACATCGAATCAACTCCGCCAGAAATGCCTAAAATTAAGGTTTCGTTTGGTGTTACCAGTTTGGAAAGGTTTTGACGGACTTGTTCAATCATAAGTTGTTGGAATATTTGATCACTTGGTCAAAATCGTCGTCTTCGAGGACTTTGTTGGGGATTTTTTTGGCGCATTTTGTACATTGGTGGATGATCATGTAGCCTTTTTTGCTGTTTTTATCGATTCCTACTGGTTTCATCAAGGCATGGCAATTACTGGCGCGGTCTCCGGGTAGGTCGTCGTCAACATGAAGGGAATAGAGACATTTTTGGCAGTGATTCCGGCAGGTCGATTGGCTTTTGGGGTTTTGGTGGCCGCAGTTTTGGCAGGTGAATTCTTCGTTGATGTGTATGAATGAAGGCATAGGGCTTTTAGGGTTTTGACGTGATTGGGTTTTGATGATATAATGTTCAGATTTATATATAGCTTAATCGGCAACGTAATGCCACAAATCGAAACAAAAACAAAAAAAGCGTCGATGTCCATGGCGCCACGGAAAAATACTCCGATGTTTACCATTATTGCGCTTTTGCTCACGATTGGTTTGATCGCTGGGGGGGCTTATCTGTTTCTTCAAAAAGCAGCGGTGCAAAAAGAAATTTCTAATGTTGAAGCGGAAATTAAAGGAGTAAATGAACAAATTGCGAAGATTGATGTGGATAAGCTTGAAGCAACTCAGAATGCGCAAAGAGCTATTAAGATCATTGAAGAAGGTGAAATTCTTTGGTCTAGTGCGATTTCGAAGATTCAAGATATCACACCGGTAGATGACGGAGCTGATCCAAAAATTATTTTCAGTTCTTATTCAGGTGGTGGTGAAGGGAAGCTTAGCCTTGCTGCAACTACGAGACCAGATCGTGGTACTGAGTCTGGAGTTCAGGCTTTTTCTGATGTGGCTGAATTAATTGAAGTCTTCAATACTAGTCGAATTTTTCAGGGAGCGTTTGTGCCTTCGATTGCTAAAGGTGTTAGCGAAGAAGGTGATGTAGTGCTTTCTTTCACATTTCTCACGGACTACGCGCCGGAACCAGTTCAAAAAGTAAAACGTAAAGAATAATTATGGCTGCACAAAAATCTATTTCACATATTGTTGGACTCTTACTGATTGTCTTTGTATTGGCAGGTTATTTCTTTTACGTCGGGCCGATGTGGGATGAAGTAAGCGCTTTATCGGCTACTAAGGATCAAAAAGTTCAAGAAAAAGATACTCTTAATACTCGTTTAGAAAATTATCAAAAATTGGAAAAAGAGCTGGCGGCGGTTTCTGAAGTAAAAGAAGCTCAGGGGCTTAATGCGATTCCTCAAGATCTTGATCAGCATTTGTTGATTAATAATCTTGTCGAAAAAGCTGAAAAGCACAAAATGACTGTCGGTTCATTGAGTTTCGGTGGTGGTTCTGGGACTGAATTTGGTGTTCAGGCTGATAGCGTCACAATGAGTTTGCAAGGTGATTATCAGCGTCTTGTTGATTTTTTGAAGAGTGTTGAAAATGAATTGCAACGGAAAGTGATCGTGAAAACAATCAATGTTCAGCTTGGTGAACGGCTTGGGTCTTTCCAAGACATTAGTTTCACTCTTTCAATGGAAGTTTATTTCCAAAATCCACAATTGTAACAACTCGCGATGCCTGATGTGATCCAGCAACAGAATTTCAATAATCAGGAAGTTAATGATTTGCTTCAGCGTTACGGCGGTCAGTCTGAGCGTGCCGAGACGCAAGAGGTGATTTATGGGATTTACGATAATTCTGCGGCGCCGTTTTGGGTGCGAGCGAATGATTTTTTTATTGATCATTCGAAAGTTAATTTAAAAACGAAGTCTTACTTCTTTCATTTGATGTCGGTGATGATTGATGCCGGGATTCCGTTGCTTCAATCTTTGAATATTTTGAAAAAACGGGAAGAAAATCAACGTTTTCGGCGGGTGATTGCTACGCTTCATCATGAAGTGTCACAAGGTAAAAATCTTTCGGATGCGATGAGTCGGTTTGCGGATGTGTTTTCGGAAGTGGAAATTGGGGTGGTGAAATCAGGGGAAGCAGTAGGTAGGTTGAATGACATGCTTAATCGGTTGTCGATTCAGCTTGAGAAGAATCATACTTTGCAGATGAAACTGGTGAGTTCAGCGATTTATCCGGTTGCCGTAATTGTGACTTTATTGATCGTTGGGACCGGGATGATGATTTGGGTGATTCCGAATCTTTTGGATCTCTTGAAACAAGGTGGATTAGATCCGAGTGAGTTTCCGTTTACTACCCGAGTTTTAGTTTCGTTTACGGAATTTATTCAAGTTTATTGGTGGGCTGTATTGATTGGATTGCTAGCCATTTGGGGAGTTTTTCAAGTTTATATCAATACGACGATTGGTCGCTTTAAGTGGCATTATTTTAAATTGAAATTCCCAGTGGTTGGTTTGTTGATGAGAAAAGTTTATGTGTTGCAGTTTGTGCGTCTTCTTGGAATTTTGGTGGATTCTGGTTTGCCAGTTTTGAAGACGTTGCAGATTATTGCGACTTCTTTGAATAATGATCTTTATACAATGAAAACTTGGCATTTGATCGGGAAAGTGCAGCAAGGGGAAAAGATTTCTGCGAATTTAGAGACTTCGCCGTTTTTGTTTCCAGATACCGTCAGCCATATGCTTTCGATTGCGGAAAGAACGGCTTCGCTCGGTACGATTTCTGAAAAGATTGGCGATCACTACGATCGTGAGATTGACCATTCGCTTAAACGTCTGACCTCGCTCTTTGAGCCATTAATGATCGTGATAGTAGGTTTGTCGGTGGCTTTTCTCGCGCTTGCGGTGCTTACTCCGATTTTCAAACTTACTCAAGTAGTCGGCAATTAATGATTAGAGGTTTATTTTTAAAAATTTGGCGCAGCTTCGGCTACATTTGGCATCGACGATTTGCGTTGAAATTTGCTGTGCGAAAGCGCAATAAGCAAGGAATGTTGAAAACACGTCCTGGTTTTACGTTTCTAGAAATTCTTTTAGTGCTTGCGATTATTGGAATTTTGGCGATGTTGGCTTTGCTTAACTTTGGGCCGATTCGTCGTAGTGCTCAGCTCGATCTGACTGTGGATACTGTGGATAATTTGATTAATGAAGTTCGTGATAATGCTCGTCTTGGTAAAGGGAATGTCGATGGCCAAGCGGCTTGTTGGGGGATTAAATTTAAAGCTGGTGATTTTACTGTTTCCGACAAAGTGGTGACGTTTAAGGCGCCGTATTTTCGAAATCGAACTTTTGATAAATGTGCTTTAGATAAAGCGGAAACAACTGAACGTAATGTGACAGCGGAAGTGCCGATCGGCATTAAAGAAATTGAAGTTGCTGAAGGGCGTAGTGCCCAAGAAGTGGCGATTGTTTTCTTGCCGCCACGGGGGGAAGTGGAAGTACGTGATGGAATTGGAACTGGTGCAAGTGTTGTGCCGGGGCTGAATAAGTTGCAATTGAAATTTGGTTTTGCTGAAGACATTAGCGATGAAGGTCGAACATTAATTTTCCAACCAATTACTGGTGAAGTTACTACTAAATAAATATGTTGAAGTTTCTCCGTAAAAAAGAAGGGTTTTCGCTCCCGGAGGTGATGGTGGGCGTGGCAGTGTTGGCTTCAGTAGTAGTGGCGTCGACTAGTTTGTTGGTGACCACGATGCGAACGAATAATAACAATGCGAAACGTTTAGTGGCGATGAATTTGGCGGCTGAAGGTGTGGAAGCGGTGCGAAATATTCGTGATAGCAACTGGCTGCAAGGAATTGACTGGCGGGCGAATACCGAAGAAGGCCGTGGGCTCTGGGGGACAGATTTGAATGAAGGAACTTATATTTTGTCGATGAAAAGTGTCGATTTGGCGCAGAATTTTTCAGTAGTTAAAAATGCTAAAGCTGACTCTGTGAGCGGCTTGAAGGATTATGTGCCGTGGAAAGTGAATTTGCTGGATACCAGCCAGTGTCCGCAGAAAGTTGGTGGTGGAGTGGATTTTGCGCAGTGCCCAGGAACGAAGATTTATCGTCATGAATCGAAGGATGTTGGCGTGTTTTACAATCATGAGCCGGAAATTTTAAATACTGAAAGTAATGATTCAAGTTTCCGTCGGTGGGTGGAAATTAGTGATGTGAATAATGAAGCTGGTGAGAAAAGTGAATTACGAATGCGACTGAAGAGTGTGGTGGTTTGGAATGATAATACGGGGGAGCAACGGGTGGAGATTGATACTGAATTGACGGATTGGAAGGCGGGGCCTTTGTAGGGGGGAAGGAAGCTAGGACCTAGGAGGCTAGGAAGCTAGGATTAATAAATATTATGAAAACATTTGATCAAAAATTAGGGAATAGAAAGGGGTTTACTTTGATGGAGCTGCTTGTGGCGATTGGGATTTTTGTTACTTTTTTGGGGGTTGTGACAAGTTCTTATGTGAGTATTGTTCGGGGGCATGAGAGTACGAATGAGCGACGGAAGATGATTGCGGATGTGCGTTATTTTATTGATTTTGTGACTGATGAATTGCGGGATGGGACGGTGGAGTACAAAGGCTATTGTGTTTCTAGTGGGATTACGGCGATTGAGAATTTGACGAAGAATGAAAATTTGGTGGCGATTCCTGGTTTTGCCAGCGGGACGGCTTCATTGGATGCTGCTTCAAATCCATATGCGGCGCCGGCGGTTGAAGTGAAGCAGGAGAAATGTGCTGATACTCGGCTTGGTAAGGGGTTGGTGAATGAATTAGTAATTGTTTCGAAAGATGGCCAGCGGCGGACTAGTTTTCGGATTGATAAAGATAAAAAACGAGTCCAAGTGAAGAAAGAAATATTGAAAGCCGGTACTTTTGCGCCAGTAGATGGTTTTGCTGATTTTCGTGATTTTGGATTGGAGAATGCGCAAGTGGATTCATTAAATTTTATTGTGACGCCGTTGGATGATCCTTATGCGAGTCGTTCATATCAATACGCAGCTCTTCAGTTTCAACCGAAAGTAACGATGCTTTTATCAGCGGGGATTCCGGTTGATGATGGGCCGGCTGAGCAACCAGTTCATTTGCAAACAACTATTTCTTCAAGACTTTATTCGTCGCAATCTGAATAATTATGTTTAAAAAGATTTTCGACATTTTGGCGCGGTGGGACGAGGCAATCGTGGAAACATTCCGCGCGATGCAACGTGCAATGATGGGACTTGGGGTGAAGTCGCAGAAGGGGAGTGCTTTGCTTGTGGCCTTGCTGATTATGGGGATTTTGACTTTGCTCAGTATGGGCTTGAGTCAGCTGGTGATTGGTGATGTGCGACAAACGGTGGACGTGGTCGATTCTGGGAAAGCTTATTATGCGGCGGAAGGCGGTGTGGAAA
>CAYGJQ010000020.1:9013-20161 GCA_964350285.1 uncultured Candidatus Peribacteria bacterium
AGGCTTTGTTGGATTTGCATCAGAGTTTGCCTGGTTTTGAAACATCGGAAGATGGTGTGGAGATGGTGTTTGCTGGAAAAGGAGATAATGAATTGAAAGCGAATTATCGCATTGCTAATCAGACGAATATTTTTCCGTGGCGAGATCCGTCAGAACATGATTTGAAGGCAGCAACTCCAGCGTTTTTCTATGATGAGTTGAAATTGAATGAAAGTATTACGATCCCACTTTTTGCTCATGATGCTGATGGAAATGAGTTGAAGAAATCAAGTGATGGAGCGGCTACTGATAATTTTAATAATTTCCGGGTGGAGTATTATGTGGCGTTCGCTGGTCAGCTTGATAAAGATTTGGAAGATCAAGGAGTGGAAGGGAATGGTTTGACCTGGGCGGTGACCAATAATGATGTGGATGTTTTACGGTGGAAGATTTTTGGGATTAATAAAAATACACGTCAGACAGAAGCGTTGTCGGATTATTTCCCGGTATTGAGAGGGAGTAATGCGGAAGCGCCAATGTGTTTAGGGACGGCTGCGTTGCCGAATTTGGAATTGAAAGGTGATCCGATTAAAACAAGTTGTTTCTCTGGGACTTCCGGAGATATTGCTGATGGGCGTTATGCTCGTGAGTATTATGAAAATGTTGGGACCAAAGAGAATCCGCAGATTATTCATTATACGAAGAAGCCATTGGTGAGTAATGAAGAAGCTAATGGAGTTGAAGAGTTTTTGAAGCAACGAAGAGCGGGGACGGCGTTTGAAGATGTGGATGGGGATAGCTCGAAAGATTCATTGCCGGAAGTGGTTGATGAAGTGAAACAGAATAAAGTGACGAGTTGTGGTGGGAAGCAGAAGTGTTTGGATCATTACCCGATTGATTCGTTTATGAAGACGCATGAGAATGTGTATATCACTTTGACGAATATTATTAATCCGCAGATTGTGGCGGCTGATAGTTTGGAAGTGAAGAAGAAGATTGCGAATTTGAAGTATCGGCTATTGGTGTTCCCGGAAGCGGAAGGTGGAGAGAAAGATGTGAAGAAAACGGCGCGGGAGTTTGCGACGGTGAAGGTGGATGGGACTTATAAAGGGATCACTCAGAGTATTGATGTGAAGATTCGGATGGATCAGTTTTTGCCGGTGTTTAACTTTTCTTTGTACCGGACAGATACTGAAGGGGAGGGGAACTAGTTTTTTGACTTGGTTTTTCTTTGAACTACTTTGGTGCCTTTTTCGTGCATGGAAGTTGGGATTTTAGACCAGTCGATGTCGGCTTCTTCGAGTGGGATATTCCAAGCGATGGCACCGAGGAGTTTGTGGACGTTGGAATTGCTTAAAGGGTTATTGCTTGTTTCACATTTTCCACAAATTAAGCTGGTCAGAGCTACTGCTCCTAAATTTGTTTTTTTTGTTGCCTGTTTGTATAGGTCCGTTTTGGCGGGAATGGTTAATTCCGTCCATTGTTGATATGAATCAGTTTGAGATTTGATCCAGTTTAAGGCTTCTTCAAGTGTGATTTTTTCTTTTTTTTCTACTATTACTTTGGTGCCTTTTTCGTGCATAGAGGTGGGGATTTTAGACCAATCGATGTCGGTTTCTTCGGGTGGGATGTCCCAAGCGATGGCGCCAAGGAGTTTATGGGTGTTGGAGTTGCTTATGGGATTGTTACCTTTTTCACATTTGCCCAGGATTAAGCTGCAAAGAGCATTAGTCCCTATTTGTATTTCTGTTTTTGTTCCTTTGTATAGGCTTCTTCTGTTTGCAGTTTTAAGTTCTGCCCATTGTTGATAAGAATCAGTTTGAAATTGGATCCAGTTTAAGGCTTCTTCAAGTGAGGTTTCTTTTTTTTCTTTAATTACTTTGGTGCCTTTTTCATGCATTGATGGAGGAATTCTAGACCAGTCGATGTCGGTTTTTTCAAGTGGGATGTTCCAGGCAATGGCGCCGAGGAGCTTATGAATATTTATGTTGTCTATTGGGTTGTCGCTTTTTTCGCATTTACCAAGAATCAGGTTGCAGAGAGCTTTTGATCCTAGCTCTATTTCTTTTTTTGAGTTTTTGTATACTTTAGTTTTGGCAGAATGGCCTAATTCGATCCATTGTTGATAAGAATCAGTTTGAAATTGGATCCAGTTTAAGGCTTCTTCAAGTGAGGTTTCTTTTTTTTCTTTAATTACCTTGGTTCCCTTTTCATGCATTGATGGAGGAATTTTAGACCAGTCAATGTCGGTTTCTTCGAGTGGGGTGCTCCAGATAATGGCGCCGAGGAGTTTGTGAATATCGGGGGAGTCTACTGGGTTACTTCCTTTTTCAGATGTTTTAATAATAAAACTACAAATGGCCTTTGCGCCTAATCCTATTTTTTCTTTTGAGTTTTTGTACAATTCTCTTCTATCTTGAGGTGAAATTTCTGCCCATTCTTCATAGGTATTGAACTGAGATTGGAAATATGATTTCACCTGGTCATAGGCAAGTTTTCTATTTTGATCGATGGAATGGACTTTTACAGGTTGGCCATTAATGTTGCTAACTACTCCATCAATTTCTTCTCCAATAGCTATGAGTGCGTCTTGAAATGTTAAAGGTGGGCGTTGGGTAATAGTTGTTAGATCGAGGCTGAATTGGATGGTTTCGCTTTCATCATTTTCAGGATGACTATCAATTCCATTGGGAGTGTTAAAGATTTTTTGGTTGCGAACATAGCGCCATCTTCCCTGTATTAGGTAGGCACATTCTTTGTTTTCGTCTTTTCGAATAGATCGTCCTACTGGTTGGATTAGTTTTCTTGGACTAAGGGTGACTCGAAGCGTGATGATGCAATTTAAAGGTAAGTAGTTCCATCCTTCTTCACCTTTTCCAACGAATACTATGAAGTCCAGGTCTCCACTTGCTAATTTTTCTTCAATTTCTCGGAATCCACTGACATCTTTTACTCGGGAGGTATAAACTCCAGCTCTTAGCCCTTGTTTATTAGCGAGATCACGGAATTTTTCAGCCTGGTCAATTGTGGCGCAAAATACAGCTGTTTGAAGGTTGTCTACTTGTTCATTTAGTTCTAACCATTGATTGATTGCTCTTTCATGGAGCTTTTCACGATTTATTATCTGGGTTTCTTCTTCGGTGAGGATGACGTTGGTGCCATGTTTGAGATCTTCGGTGAAAATTTCGGCATCAAGATCCATTACTTTCGGGACCAAATAGTTTGCTTCAATTAATTCTTTATATGACGAAATTGCAATTAAAGTGTTGAAATAGTCCTTCATTTTTTTAAGACGTAGGTTGGGTGATGCGGTTAATGCGATTACTAGCGAATTGGAGTATTTTTCACTATCAAAAGATTCTAGGCCTTCTTCGTTAGTTTGGAATTGCTCTTCTCCACTGATTTTTTCGATATTTTCTTGAGTCCAATCTCCCATGCTTTGGTGTCCTTCATCGCAGAAAATTAGAGGAAATTCACCGTCTATTTTATGGGAGCTTTTGTATGTTGAGAGGACTATGGGTTTATCTTGTTCGTTTTGATCGCCACCTACAATCCCGATGTCTTCTGGGCTATATCCGAGGATTTTTACGAATTCGTCTTTAGTTTGATACAAGAGTTCTACGTTGGGGGCGAAGATTAATGTTCTGACATTTATTAGTTTTGTTAATGTGCCCATTAAAACGGTTTTTCCAGCGCCAGTGGGTTGGCGAAAGTATCCGCGTGGGTTGCCTTCAGCGGCGTTGCGCAGAAATTCTATAAATTTTTGTACTGATCTCATTTGATTGGTGCGGAGATTCAGTTTTTCCCAAATTGGGTCGTGGAGATTGGTGACGATGTTTGCTAAAAACTGGCGGCAAAGCTGGATTCGGCTGATCCCTTCAGGAATCCAATGTGGGTTCTCGTTGATTTGTTGGTGAAGTTTTTCTTTGCCTTCTTCGGTTAGCGTTGATTCAATTTCAGGCATGACACCGATGGAGGTTTCGATTTGTTCGAGAAAGCTAACTCCTTCGAGGAGGTATGTAGGAGTTATTAAGGCTGGTTGATCATCAATGTGTTTTTCGTTTAGTTGCATGAAAATCGATTGGTTGAAAAAAAGAGTTCAGATTTTGCCATTTTTTGTGCTTTTTGTCAATGGCGATGAGAAGATCAGGCCTATTTAACTCCCTACCTGGACTTTTCTAATTCTTTTTTGTAAGGTGAAGCCGCTTTTAAACTAATTTTATGCCAGAAAAGTTCTATATCACCACTACTCTCCCATACGTAAATTCAAACCCACACATTGGTTTCGCTTTGGAAATTATTCAGGCGGATGCGATTGCGCGTTATCAGCGGATGTTGGGGAAAGAGGTTTTATTTAATACTGGTACTGATGAACACGGTTTGAAGATTTATAAGAAAGCAGAAGAACGCGGTATTACGCCAAAGATGCTTTGTGATGAGAATGCGGCTCAATTTGAGGCTTTGAAGGATTTATTGAACATTTCGTATACAAATTTTATTCGAACTACCGACGAAGATCATAAGAAAGCAGCTCAAGAGTTTTGGAGGCGTTGTGCGGCGAATGGTGATATTTATAAAAAGAACTATCAAGTGAAGTATTGTTTTGGTTGTGAGTTGGAAAAGACTGAATCGGAATTGGATGAAGTAGGGCGTTGTCCGATTCATCCGAATTTGGACTTGGAATTGATTGATGAAGAAAATTACTTTTTTCGGTTTTCGAAGTATCAAGATGCTTTGTTGAAGATGTATGAAGAGCGGCCGAATTTTGTGCGTCCGGCGCATCGTCAGAAGGAGATTGAGAATTTTACCAAGGCGGGACTTGAGGATTTTAGTATTTCACGTTTGAAAGAGAAGATGCCTTGGGGCGTGCCGGTGCCGGATGATCCAGATCATGTGATGTATGTTTGGTTTGATGCATTGGTGAATTATGTGTCGACGCTGGGTTGGCCGAATGAGAAGTTTACTGATTGGTGGCCGGGGGTGCAGATTGCCGGAAAAGATAATTTGCGGCAGCAGTCGAATATGTGGCAAGGAATGTTGATGTCAGCGGGAGTGGAAAATTCTGCGGAGATTTTGATTCATGGGTTTATGACTTCGGAAGGGAAGAAAATGAGTAAATCTTTGGGTAATGTGGTGGATCCGTTTGAGGTGGTGGGCAAGTATGGGATTGATCCGGTGCGTTATTACCTTTTACGGGAAATTCCAACTGATGATGACGGTGATTTTAATGTTGATCGCTTCGAAGTGATTTATCGAAGTGAGTTAGCGAATAATATTGGAAATTTGGTATTTCGAGTGCTTTCGATGACTGAGCGTTATTTTGATGGAAAAATTCCGGAAGTTGAAAAGGCTCGTGATTCACAAGAGGCTACTGATCGAGTAGCTGCATTATGGAAGGTCTATCAAGAAAATATCGAGACTTTTGATTTGAAAGCGGCGATTGAAGCTGTTGGACAGTATGTTGATGAGGCAAATAAATTTATTGAAGATCAAAAGCCTTGGGCTTTGGCGAAAACTGATGAGGCTGCTTTGGCTGAGGTTATTTATGAATTGTTAGAAAGATTGCGTCATATTAGCTATTTGTTGACGCCCTATATTCCCGAGGTGGCGGAAAAAATTCAGGAGCAGCTAGGTATTGGTGCTGGAGTTGAGTTTTCTGAGATTACTAAATGGGGAGGAATCGAACCCGGAACAGAAATTCAGAAAGGCCAACCATTATTTCCAAAGTTGGAAGATTTACTCGGTGAGTAGTTTATTCTGGAAGGGCCAAGAAGAAACGGATCACGAATTGAACGATGGCGAATGAGAGTAGCATTGCTACCATTCCAAGAATTGTCCAAATCAATGTGGATTTGGCTTTTTCCATGCGGTCGGAACCGAGGGCAGTGATATATCCAATCCCAGCCCAGACGATCATAATTACAGCGACGGCACCGGCGAAGTAGATGAGATTGGCAGCGAGAAATTGAAGAAAAACATTGATTCCGCGTTCGTTGTATTGAGTGGAAGGAATATCAGGAGCGAGCTTTGGACGATATGCTTCAGGGATGGTGTATTGCGCGAGGGCTGTATTCGCGGTTACAGCAAAGATACTTGTGAGTGATAGGATTTTTTTGATTGCAGAGAGTTTTTTCATTAGTTGGTGAATACAAGAGTAGCGAGTCCGGTGAAGATTGCGAATGAAATAGAGATGGCAATAATACCGATGATTGAATAGATGAGAATTTTTTTGGCTTTGGCAGTTTGGTCTTCGTTGTCTTGAGCGATGAGATACATGATCCCAGCGACGAGTAAGCCTAATGCAGCAAGGGTACCGCCGATTGATAATACTACGCGGATGATACCGGCGATAATTGATTCTTCAGTTCCTTGAGGGAGTTGAGTGATTGGTTTAAGACTTTTTTCCCAGGTGTCGAGGGCGTTGACGGTGTCTTGGAGTTTTTTGTCTTTGGCGTCTTTATTCGGGTCATCGGGAAGGGGGATGGCATTTGGATCACTGAGGGTGGTTGCGTCGCCGGTGGGAGAAGGGAAGAGTTCATTTAAAGTTGGCTTTCCCGTTTTTGTTTGTGCAAAAGTAGTCATGCTTGATGTCGCAAGAATGAATGATGTGAAGATGAGTGTTGTGAGTATTTTTTTGATCATGGCGATTAAGGGGTTGGTGGTGGAGGAGGTGGGGTTGAATTAGATGATGAGCTATTGGTTGTGTTGGTGGTTGATCCGGAATTTGTTGATTGGTCGGTGGTGGTGGCGGTTCCGGTGCGTTGATTTGGCGTGATTTCAATGTTTCCGATGATGCTAACGATTGTGAATGAGAACATCGCGAGCAGGAAACCGACGATCGACCAGATGAGTGTTTTTTTGGCTTTGGTGTATTGGTCTTCATTTCCGTAAGCAGTGAGCATTTGGACTCCACCGAAGATGAAAAAGAGAAATGCGAGGCCGCCGGCGAGTGAAACTAATGTTCTGGTGAGTTGGACCAAGAGGGTGTCTCGGAAATAGGTTTTGTTTTGTTTTTCTTCTGTTGGGCCGGGAAGTGTTCGTGGTTTCGGAATACAGAGTCGGCCTTCGTCGATTGCTCCCTTACAGTTGTCTTGGGCGTAGGCTGTTGGTGTTGTTATTGGTGTTGCTACAATGATTGGGCCGAGAATAAGCATCAATCCAATGGCCATGAGACTAATTTTTTGAGCGAGAAATTTCATTAGCGGAAGAAGTTTGGATTAATTGTCCAGAGTAGGAGTCCGGAAAGGAAGAGAAGGATGATACTGGCAAGGGATTGGAAAATTTTGTTTTTTCCGTCTTCAAGTTGGCCAGCACCTTGAGATACTGAGATTTGAACGCCGGCAATTACAATTCGAAGTACCGCAATAATCCCAACGATACTCGCGGCCCAACGGTAGATTGTTCCAATGTAAACTTTTAAAATGTCGATACCATTACTACCAACGATGACACCCACACGGTCACAGTAAAATTTGGCGTCTCCTCGATCGTTTGCGGGGCAAGAGTATTGGAGTCTGGGGTAAGTGAAACAATCTGATTCTTTGCCTTTGTTATCAACGGCACATTCAACAACGCGGAAGAGTTTTTTATTTTGGAGTTCTGGGACGAGTTGAACATCGCCGCCAAAGTCTTCTTCCAAGATGACCACTGTATTGCCGTCGTATTGTTTGAGGTCTTCGGGGAGTTGTTGAGCGAAAACCGTCTGGGGTAAGACGAGGAGGTTGAGCAAATTGATAATGAGGAAGAGTTTTTTCATTTTAAGTTCCGGTGACGAGTGATTGGACAAAAGTAGTGATAATGAACGCTGAGAAAGCAACGATTAGTCCGATGATTGAATATGTGAGCATGTTTTTACCCTGTTCGTTTCGTTGGTCATTACCAGCTGAGGTCATCATGACTACTGAACCAGCGACCATGATCAAGAAGGCGAGTGAGCCAATGATGGTCATTGCAAAATTGATTACGCCGAGGATGAAAGCCATGATTGGCCAAATTCCTTGGTCTTTGGCTTGTTGGAAAAATTTTGGATTTTTGGTGTTTTCAATGTCTTTGCCAGTTTGGAGGATGCCGCGGACTTCGAAGAGTTCGGTGCCTTTTTCGTCGTTTTTGCGCTCTTCGAGAGGGGCGTCGTTGATTGAAGGGTTTTGAGCGAGAACGTTGCCAAAGGTAAAAATGCTGCAGAGTGCACTGCAGAGTAGTAATTGAGCGATTTTTTTGGTGAATTTTTTAGTCATGATGGGGGATTAGTCTTCCATGTCTTCTATTTCTTCTGGAATGTATTTCATTGCTTCTTCTTCGCTGATTTTTCCGGCTTGGAAGAGGTCGGTGATAGCTTTTTTCATGGTTTGCATTCCATCGGCGAGGCCGGTTTCGATAGCTGAATTGATTTGGTGAGTATTGCCTTTACGGATCATGTTGGCGATGGCGCTATTATGGAACATGATTTCCAACGCCCCGGTGCGACCAGATCCGTCTTGGAGTTTTACGAGGTTTTGCCAAATTACCGCGGCGATACTTTCGGAAAGTTGTGCGCGGACTTGGTTTTGTTGGCCCATTGGGAAAGCGTCGATGATGCGGTCGATTGATTTTGCGGCACCACTGGTATGGAGAGTTCCGAATACCAGATGACCAGTTTCAGCGGCGGTAATTGCAAGGGAGATGGTGTCGAGGTCGCGCATTTCACCGATGAGGATTACATCTGGTGCTTCACGAAGGGCGGCGCGAAGACCGCGTTTGAAGTCTTTTACATGGCGGCCAACTTCACGTTGGTTTACCAATGATTGTTGGTTTTTGTGGACGAATTCGATTGGGTCTTCGATAGTGATGATGTGTTTTTGTTTGTTGAGGTTGATTTCGTTTACCAGCGAGGCGAGAGTTGAAGATTTACCAGAACCGGTAGGACCAGTACAGATGACGAGTCCTTTCTGCATTTCAGTGATTTTTTTGATTTGTTGAGGGAGAGAGAGTTCGTCGATGGTTTTAATTACTTCGGGGATCAGGCGGAGAACTGCTGCGAGGCCTTTGCGTTGGAAAAATGTGTTTACACGGAAGCGGCCGATGTTGTCGATTTCAAGGGCGAAATCGTGATCAAGGTTTTCACTGAATTCTTTGAGTTGGCTTTCTGAGAGCATTGAGGTGACGTATTCTTTCATTTTTTCGGGGGTGAGGATCGGATGTTCCTCAATTGGAATCATCGCGCCATGAATACGAAGGATTGGTTTTGCCCCTGTAGAAAGGTAAATGTCTGAGGTTCCGTATTGTACTGCGGTACGGAATATTTTTTGTAAATCTTCTGAAATAGCCATGGTTTTGGTTTTTGATTTTTAAATCTTATTATTTTACCATTTTTGGCTTAATGAAGCAATGATTTGGGGAGGGATAGGGTTAGGTTTTGAGTTTAGTGGGGGGGCTTCATTTTTTTTTCATAAAAATTTTCGAAAAATTTCATATTTGGTTGGTATGTTGAGAGTGTCGGTCGACAAAAAGGCTTGTTAGTAGGTGAGAACGAAGCGTGGATCTTCAAAAATTGTCGTATAAAGGAGAAGATCTAAGTTGGAAGGAGAAAAAGGGGCTGGATGTACGGAAAGAGCGGGGATTTGCTTTTTTCTGAGTTTCAGGCCTGACGTTACCCGTGCCTATAATTTTTAATTTTAGTAAGCGGAGGGCACCGGAGCCGGAGGCGAGGATGACCGAGCAGGGGGCCCCGGGAATTGCGAAGCAATTCCCGGGGAAGAGGAGTACTAAACTGTAGGCCGAAGAAGCCTGCGAAGAAGGATTCGTAGTGCTGGAAGTTTAGCTCGACGTCAGGTCTGACGTTACCCGTGCTCTAAAATTCCTGTTTTAAAATTTCTTCCATAATCGCCTCTACCTCTTCAATACTCTCAACTCTTACCAATTTTGTTCGATACTCAGTCGCGTTATAAAGTCCTTTGATGTAAGAAGCTAAGTGTTTTCGAATCTCCAACATTGCAATTTTTTGGCCTTTGTAGTCCACTAACAACCGACAATGTTCTAAAATTGTTGGAACTTTTTCAGGAAAGGGGATTGAATCTGCTGAAAAACTGCGGCCGTGAAGTCCTTCATGAATTTCTTTCATTATCCAGGGGTTTCCAATTACTGCTCTACCAACCATCACTCCATCTAAGTTATTTAGTTTTTCTTTTGCGATTTCACCACTTTTGATGTCACCGTTGCCAATTACAAAAATATCGGGATGTCTTTCTTTTAGCTCATAAACATAGGACCAGTCAGCTTCGCCAGTATATCCTTGTTTTGAGGTGCGGCCGTGAATTGTGAGAGCTTGGGCTCCAGCATCTACTAGATCCTTCGTAAATTTGAAAAAATGTTCCCGGTCGTTATTGGCGAAACCGATTCGGGTTTTTACGGAAATTGGCAATGATGTGTTTTTAGTGAGTGTATTTACTAGTTCAGAAGCTAAACAGGGGTTTTTAATCATGGCTGATCCGTGTTGGGAGGCTACTACGTTTTTAGCTGGGCATCCCATATTGATGTCGAGACCGTCGGCGCCTTGGTCTTCTACCCATTTGGCGGCTTCGATAAAGTTTTCGATGTTTTTTCCAAAGAGTTGAACGATTACTGGTCGTTCGGATTCGACAAAATAGAGTTTGTGTTTGGATTTTTCACTGTTGTATTTGATGGCGTCAGCACTGGTGAATTCAGTCCAGGTGAGGATGTCGGGGACAATAGTTTTTACTAATTGGCGCATGGCGGAATCGGTGTAGCCTTCCATTGGTGCCATTGCTAAAATTGGTGTCTTTTTTTTCAGTTTTTTCCAAATGTTTTCTGCCATTCTTTTTAGTTAAGTCTGGGAAAATATAGGGGCTTTTTGATTTAAATCCAAATAAAAAAGGCAGTATTTCTACTGCCTTAGCGGTTTGTTGTGGATTTTGTGATTATTCGTGCTCGATTGCGTCGTCACCAGGGATGATGTTTTCAATGGCTCCCCATTCGCTTTCTTCTAGAGTTGGGACGATGAGAGTTACTTTGTCGCCAATTTCACCTTTGAAGTAGGTGACTGAAGCTAGTAGTACTTTGTAGACTGCACCTTCAGCAAGTACTTTGTATTGGCCGTCTTCGTAAGTAAGGGTGCCAATAACTTTTTTGCGTTCTACTGGGCCGATTTGTTTGTAAATGAATGATCCGTCTTCA
>CAYGJQ010000020.1:20171-24720 GCA_964350285.1 uncultured Candidatus Peribacteria bacterium
GAGTTTAAGGAGGTCACCAGGGATGATTTTTGATTTTGAAGCGTAATTTGCTGGTACTGGGTAAGATTTTTTGTCAGGTCCTTGCATGCTTTGACCATTGAAAACACCTTCGATGATTTGGACATTGCCAGCATCGCCTGCGATTTTGGTGCCAACGGTTTCAGCTTTTTTGGCGTAGTTTTCTACTCCGGAGCCTTTTGTGAGTTCACTAAGAATTTGCTTGGCAGAACGTAAATTAGATTCTGCGCTGTCGATCATTTCTTTGAGAAGAGCGAGTTTGGAAGCGGACATATAAGGTTTTTGTTTTTAGAGGATACCAATTGATTATATCAGAACAGAAGATGCTAAACAATTAGGATTCGTTTGGCTGGCTGCGTTTGTCTAAGTATTTTTGGAGAATTGCTCGTCTGGTGATACCAACATTGGTGAAAATTCGGAAAGTGAATACTACCGTGGCTGCTAGATAAAGGTCTAATCCAGTCTTTTCTCCGAGCAAAGTGATTCCGATTGCGAGTACGATATTAAAGAATAGCCCAGTGATGAAAATTATGGCGTCGTAATGATCTTTGGTAACTTCAGCGCGAATGGCACCAAGTAAAGCATCCATGATTCCGATGATTACTACGGCGGAGTATTTTGCGTATTCGAGGGGAACGGAGAATTGAAAGCCGAATCCAATAAGAATGCCGAGAAGGATACCAGTGAGTGCCCAGATCATGTGCCAAAAGTTAATTGCTGAACAGACTTTACGAATTCTACTGTTTTTTGGGAGTAGCTACAAATTATTTGCGTCGATAGATGACTTTGTCGTTTTCAACACCACCAATTCGGAGGTCGATGTAATGGAGAGGTGTTTTGTAAATATCTAGTTTAGGGAGTGCTTTTTTGAGTTTTTGGAGTTGGGCTTCGCTGTCTTTTTCGCTGTCGATCCATACATAGAAGTCTTTTTCGGTGCGGAGATGAATTTCGCGTTCGATTAATTTATATTCGGCTTCGGTGATTTTCATGCCGAACGATTCTTCAAATTGTTCAACGAGAGTGCTGATTTTGGTTAAAGTGTCGTTGGGGATTACTTCATCGAGGAGATCGTAGGATGTTTCGGTGTAGAGCTTAATAAAGGGAAGTTCGAGGTCAACAGTGTCTTTTTGAACGGCGACGCCGATGCTGTTGACGATCAGTTTTTGTTCGATTTTTTCTTCGCCGACAATATTTATAACGTTGGCGAAGAGGGGATATTGTTCGATTTTCATCGAGAGCGTGTCTGGGTAGATTTTTTTGATTTGGATGGTGGATAGGTTTGGGTGTTCGGATTCGATTTTTGTTTTGATTTCTTCGGTGTTTACAAAAATTAGGTTTTTGTTTTCGTAAGGTCTTAAATAATGATCGAGTTGGTGGTTGTAGAATGTGACTTCTTTTTCAACTACTTCCCATTGTTGGATGAGGAAAATTTGTGAGAAGAAAAGAAAGTATATTAGTCCACTTGAAGCAGCGATTGCGAGAATGCTGTAGAGGATTTTTTTCACGAAAAGGCGGCGGGCGATGTGAACATTCCCGCGGAATCTTTTTTTGCGAATATGTCGTCGTTTGATAGCGAATGATGATTTTTGACGACGGGAGGCTGAAGTTACTTGAGTGCGATTTAGTTTTCGTCCGCGGCGACGTTTTTTTCGGAAGGCCATATAGCTTCAGGGGAAAGAGAGTTGCTTTTTGAATAGTAAATTATTGGCGAAGATTAATAAATAGTTGCTGAAAAATTGGATACAAAAAAAGCCTCCATGGGGAGGCTTTTGATTTTTGATGATGACTACTTGTCTTCCTTTGCGGCTTCTTTTTTAGGCGCAGCTTTTTTAGCTGTAGTTGCTGTGCCACCGTTTCTTTTAGTAGCGATTGCAGCATGACGTTGGGCGCTGCGGACTCTGGCTTGAGCTTTATTTTTGCGTTTGCGTTGTTTGCTCTTTGGTCGTTGTTGGTTGGCTGAGCTCAGTCCGTGTTGGTGACTAGATGATCGGTTAGTCATTTTGTTGGGTAGTTAAGATCTATAACTTACTTTTTGATAGCAGGTGTTAATTTAGCGGACAAAAACCCTTTTGGCAAGCAGTTTTTAGCTGACTTTCTTTTTGTAAGTGAGGTAGTTTTTGTTGTTTTGGATTTTTTGGGCTAGCTTGTTGTCGATGGTGCGTGGATGGGTCATTCCAAGCGGAGAAAGAATGGTTTGGAGATCTTTTTCTGACATGAATTCTTTTTCGCGGATTAGCTCGATAATCGATTTATTTTTTTTGAGTCCTTCCTTAACGATTTCGGCAGTTACTTCATAGCCAATGAATGGGTTAAGCGCAGTGGCGACACAAAGGCTTTCGTTGAATAGTTTTTCGACTTTTTCTTTATTGATTTTGATTCCTTGAATTGATTTGGTGCGCCACATGATGGTGCAGTTTGTGAGGAGGTGTAGCGATTTGAGAATGTTGAGGATGATTACCGGTCCCATCACATTTAGTTGTAGTTGTCCGGCTTGGGCGGAGAGGGCGATGGTGTGGTCGTAGCCCATTACCTGGTAGCCGATTTGGTGAACGCATTCTTCGATCGATGGGTTTACTTTTCCCGGCATAATTGATGATCCAGGTTGCACTTCAGGGAGAGTGATTTCGTGGATCCCGGCTTTGGGGCCCATGTTGAGAAGTTTGAGGTCGTTAGCGATTTTGACGAGGTCAGTGGCGTAAATTCTTAGCGCACTGGAGGCGTTAAGGAAGGCATCCATGCTTTGAGACATTTCAAAGCGATTTTTGGTGGGATGAAGTTTTAGTTTGGTGAGTTTGGCGATATTTTTGGTCATTGTGGTGGCATATTTGGGATGGGTGTTGATGCCACTGCCGAGCGCAGTGCCGCCGATTCCTAGTTCGTGTAATTCTTTAAAACCGGTTTCGATGCGTTGAAGGTTTTTTTCGATGTTCACGGCAAAGGCTTCAAATTCTTGGGCGACTTTCATTGGGACAGCATCTTCCAAATGGGTGCGACCAACTTTGACGGTGTTTCCAGCTTGTTTTGCGATTTTACGAAAAGCTTCAGCCAGTTTTTTGATTTCGGGATAGAGTTTTTGGACTTCAAGTAATGCCGCTACTCGACCAACTGTTGGGATTGAGTCGTTGGTGGATTGGGACATGTTGATGTGGTCATTGGGGTGGACGTATTTGTATTCGCCTTTTTTTCCTTTGAGGATTTCGTTGGCGCGGTTGGCGATGATTTCGTTGGCGTTCATATTGAATGGAGTGCCGGCGCCAGCTTGGTAACGGTCGATTACTAACTGATCATTGAATTTGCCAGCAATAAATTCATCACAGGCTTTTTTCATCGCTGGGACGTGTTTTTTGTTGAGTAGTCCAAGTTGAGAATTGGTGATAATTCCAGCTTTTTTGACGGTTCCCAATGCATGCCAAAAAGGGAAGGGCATGGTCATGTGGCTGATTTGGAAATTTTCTTTGGCTCGAGTGGTAAATGAGCCGTAATAGGCGTCTTTGGGTACTTTAACTGGTCCCAGGCAGTCTTTTTCCTGACGGGTTTTCATGATGTTTTTTTTACTTATTTATCAACTTTAGTGGTTGATGGATAAGTTGATTCTACCTCACCAGTTTGATTTTTTGCTACCAGTTCATGGCTTGATTTTGGTTGGTGGTTTTTATCTCGAATGTCCCTGATTAGGGTTTCGAGTATTTCGTCGGTGATTTGAAGATTGGGGCGGAGAGTTTCATTTGGATTTGGGGTGTCTCGTGAGAGGCTAGCAGCCCATTCTTTGGTTTTGGGGTCGGAGAGATCGATTGGTATCAGATTGAGGATTTCAGGGTCGACTTCCCAGGGTGGCGTTTGATGTCGTAGGCCAAGGAGGCCGGAAAGATAACTTCGTGACTTAAATCTATTTCTTGGGTCCTTTTTTTGGATTAGGGGTTGTTCGTCAAAGGGTTCACTTTCGATGAGGATGAGACAGAGGTGATGTTCGAGGCCGAGTATTTGATTGATATTGCCAACATGGAAGATGTTGGGCTCTGTTGTTTGAGCTTCGGTAGGTTTTGGTTCGGTTTCGAGTTTTAAGCTTTGGGCAATTTCTTCGGTCATGGCAATAAATTCTCCGGTTGGCATTTTTTGGTGATGGGTGCTGGCATTAAGGGATTGATATTCTTTTTCCATCATTTCTTCTAGATTTCTTAGTAAGTAAGGATGGAATAAGTCGGCTTGTTTATCGTTGACCAAAATAATTTTATGAACTTCTTCTAAGGTTTTTGGGGGGCGGTAAACTCTGGCTTCACGCATTGCAACAAAGCCATCCATGAGGTTGATGATTCCTTCGGCTACCGTGAATTCAATTCGACTTACTTCTCGCGGATATGGGTAACGATTGCCTTGTTGATGATGGTTGATTCCGGCATATCCAATTTCTTCTGGTAGGTTGAATGCGTCGGTGATGTATTTGCTAGCAGCGGGGTGGACGTTCATCTCTTTTCTTTGTTCTTGGTCTAGTAGGCCGAATGAATTGCGAAGAATTTCTTTAGATTGCGTTGAG
>CAYGJQ010000021.1:0-517 GCA_964350285.1 uncultured Candidatus Peribacteria bacterium
TGGATAACCGCTGAAAGCATCTAAGCGGGAAGCCATGCCTAAGATTAGATATCCCCATTAGCCTGTCCGAAGAATACGGGCTTGATAGGCTTCAGGTGTAAGCACAGTGATGTGTTCAGCCGAGAAGTACTAATAGGCAATTGAACTTATTATTTTTCCAACTTAGGAATTCAATCATAAGATGTCGGTGCTGGCGCTCTTTTACGAGAGTGGAGGCACTGGCAGATTATGCTCGTTTGACTAGTACTATGTAAAAAGAAATGCTTAAAAATTAGAATCAAAACTTTGCTTTAAAAAGGCATTGTCTTGGTGGCTATGGAGGGAGGGGTACACCTGTTCTCATCTCGAACACAGTAGTTAAGCCTCCCATCGCTGATGATACTGCTATTCCGTATAGTGGGAAAGTAGGTCGCCGCCGAGACAATGCTTTTTTTGTGTTTCGTTGTTTCTAAACGAGACCGCTGAGTTTTCCCTCCTGCGGCGTTGCTCGAAAAAAAATGATCCTCATGTACTTGTA
>CAYGJQ010000021.1:527-8935 GCA_964350285.1 uncultured Candidatus Peribacteria bacterium
ATTTTTTTTCGGGCGCCTTGCATGAGAAAAATCTCAGCGGTCAGAACATTTCGTTAGTTAGATTGTGCAGATGATCTGTGGGTTTTAATTGAAGTTGCTGTTGTAGACGTTTTCTATATTTGGTAAATATGTGCCTTGATCGAGAATGGTGGAGAGGGTTTCTTCGGTGGCTTGGAGGAGTTCGTCTCTTGCTGACTTGTCGACAATATGAAGTCTTACCATTTCGATATATTTTTCTAAATGGCGGGCGCAGGCTTTTTCGTAGCGTTCTGGCCACCAAGTGCGGGAAAGGAGGTTTTCTAGGATGTTTTGCCAGGTGGCGTTTTGGAGTTGGAGGGTTTCAAATGTTGGTAGTGCACATTTTTTTGCTGCGCGAAGGGTTTCATTGATTTTGGATAATCTAATTTTGCGGTAGCGTCCGATGCGGCGAGTGGTTTCTTTTTCGATTTGGGTGATAAAGTTGTTGAGTGCGGTTTGGGGATCGTTTTGAACCCATAGTTCGAAGAGGGTTTCATTTTCTGGGGAAAGTTTGTATAGCGTTTTTAAAAAGGCTTCTTTTTTTGAGACTGGGAGGGTGTTGAATTTTTTGTATAGCTTGGAAAATTTAGTCATCGTTTTGTTTATGATGACTAAAGGTTAGCAGGAGCTTATCTGTAGTGAAAGTGAAAGCTAGGCTTTGGATGCTTCTTGATCGCCGAAGTTGCCTTCGATATTGGTTTCCTCTACCTTGGTCATTTTTTCTTGTCGGCCGGTAACTGGGTTGTAGATGTTGTAGAAGAGTTCGATTAGTTCTTTGGTTTTGAGTTGTTCTACTTTAAGTCCACAGCCTTCTAGACCAGCGCGGACGGTGCTTACTCGTTGAGAGAGGCCTTTTTTGAGTTCAGTGAATTCTTTTTTTCTTTGTAATGCGTCACCGAGAGTGTCTTTTCCTTTGAGGGCTTGTATAAGCTTGCCAATGGCTCCGATTTTTTTTGCGCGATAAGGTTCGAAGGGGATAATTACTAGGAAGTCTTTTTCCATGATGTCGGCGTATTCGACTAGTTTTTGAATGTAGTCGATGTATTCGAAGGTTTGTTTTTGAAGGAGGGCGTTTTCTTGTTTTTCTCCGATGTCTTTGAGTTTTTCCAGGTAGAGATCAATATCGAGTTTTTTGGAGCGGACAACTACTTGGATTGGGAAGGTTAAAGTGTTGAGGAATCCTTGGTAAGAGTAGAGAATAGCTTGTTGTTCTTGTTCAGATTTGAGATTGAAGTTGGTGCTGGAGGTGCGAATAACTGCGCGAATACCACCGTTTTTGAGAATGAGGGTGTCGTCGTGGATTTCGGCGATTGGTAGATGAGCCTGAGTACTAGCTAGTCCAGCTGTTTTTTTCGATTGGCGAACTGATTTATTGTCTTTAGCCATTATTTTTTAGAGTTAGGTTTTCCTTTGGAATCGATAAGTTTTGTGAGTTCTTCGATTTTTTTCTGTTTATCCATTACATCGTCTTCGTTTTCTTTGTTTTTGTCTTTCTTAGTTTGAGTTTTAGGTGGGTTGATTACTGAGATTAGGACGTCACCGTCGCCTTTTTTCCAAATTCGTTTACGGGGGATTAGATTGAATCCAATGGTTGCGAGGATGAATTTGAAGAATGTCATGTCGTTGATTTTCACGAAGGCAAAGGCCAATGTGAGTGCTGCGACGATGAAGACTGGTGGAACCCATACTTCCCAGAAGTATCTGGTGGAAAGGAATATGTAGAAGAAGTATGCAATACCACCTCCAATCCCAACGATAACGAGTTGTCGGAAGGTTAATGGTCCAACGATTTTGTCTTCTACCTGTACGTCTACAGGTATTTTGAATTGTTCCATTTGGTTTTAGTATTTGTTTTCAAGATATTATACAATTTTTTGGCTTCTTTTTCAATTGGATGGAGTGTTTGGCTTTATGGATTTCATCTTTTTTCATAAAAATTTTAACTTTTTTTCATATTTGATCTGTATGGTGAGAATGTTAGCTGACATTAGAGGCTTGGAATTAGGTGAGAACGAAGCGTGGTCTTCGAAAAGTGTCGTATAAAGGTGAAGACCAGTATGAGATGAAGTGAAAGGGCTGAATGAAGGGGAAAAGAGGAGAGAAATTTCTTTTTTAGCATCAGGCCTGACTTTGCCCATACCCAGAAATCAATTGGACTCTGTACCTCCCACCCATTATATTGTTTGGGCTTTTAATAAAAGGAAAAACTTATGTCTCAGATCGAAAATATTCGGAATTTTTGTATCATCGCTCATATTGATCACGGAAAATCTACTTTAGCTGATCGCTTGCTAGAAGTGACCTCTACTCTCAGTGAACGCGAGATGAAACACGAGCAAATGCTCGATACGATGGAGTTGGAGCAGGAACGCGGTATTACGATTAAATTGCAGCCAGTTCGGATGAACTGGAAACACAATGATCAGGACTATCAGTTGAATTTGATTGATACGCCGGGACATGTGGATTTTACCTATGAAGTTTCACGGAGTTTGGCCGCTTGTGAAGGGGCGATTCTTGTAGTTGATGCTACGCAAGGAATTCAGGCGCAAACGTTGGCGAATTGTTATTTGGCGATTGAACATGATCTAGAAATTATTCCAGTTTTGAATAAAATTGATTTGCCTTCGGCGGATGTAGATAAAGTTGGACAGGAAATTGAGAATGCCTTGGGGATTCCGAAAGAGGAAATTATTTCGATTTCTGCTAAAGAAGGTACTAATGTTGAAAAGGTTTTAGAGGCAGTGATTGATAGACTTCCAGCGCCGAAGGTTGCGGATAATTCTGAGACTAAAGCGCTGATATTTGATTCGGTTTATGATGCCTATAAAGGTGTAGTGGCTTATGTCCGGGTTGTGTCTGGGAAAATCAAGAAAGGGGATAAGGTTTATTTTTTGAATACGAAGAAAGATATTGAAGTGTTGGAAGTTGGTTGTTTTAAGCCGGCTTATGAAGCTACTAAAGGTTTAGAAACAGGTGAAGTTGGGTATGTAGTGACGGGTTTGAAAACTGTGCGTGAGGCGCGAGTGGGGGATACGATATGGAAAAGCGATGGTTCTGGTAATGAATTGAATAGTGCTGAACCTTTGAAGGGGTATAGTGTGGTGAAACCGTTTGTTTTTGCGAGTATTTTTTGTGTAGACGGAGATGAGTATCCGTTGTTGAGAACGGCTCTTGAGAAGTTGCAAATCAATGATTCGGCTTTGACTTTTGAGCCGGAAAATTCTGGTGCTCTTGGTCATGGTTTTCGTTGTGGGTTTTTGGGGCTTTTGCATTTGGAAATTGTTCAGGAACGTTTGGAGCGGGAGTATAATTTGAATTTGATTGTGACGGCGCCATCGGTTTCTTATATTGTGGTGGATAAAACTGGTGAAGAGGAGTTGATTAAGAATCCGGCGGAAATGCCTGATCCAGCGGTGATTGAGGCGGTTAAGGAGCCTTGGGTGAGACTCGAATTGTTGACTCCGAAAGATTATATTGGGGCAATTATTACTTTGTGCCAGGAGAAGCGGGGCATTCAGAAGAATTTGCAATATATCGATGATGATCGAGCGGTTTTGACGGTGGAAATGCCGTTGGCTTCGATTGTGATTGATTTTTATGATTCGTTGAAAAGTATTTCTTCGGGTTATGCGTCAATGAACTATGAGTATTTGGAATATCGGGAAGGCAAATTGGTGAAATTGGATATTTTGATTGCTGGGGAAAGAGTTGAAGCCTTGGCGCAGATTGTTCATCGGGATAATTCGCATTATGTGGGCCGGGATATGACGAAAAAGTTGAAGGGATTGATTCCGAAGGCTCAGTTTGAGATTGCGATTCAGGCGGCGATTGGGAATAAAGTGGTGGCGCGTGAAACACTCGGGGCGTTGCGGAAAGATGTTACGGCGAAGCTTTATGGAGGCGATCGAAGCCGGAAGGATAAGCTTTTGAAAAAGCAGAAAGCTGGTAAGAAGCGGATGAAAATGGTGGGGCGTGTCGAATTGCCACAAGAGGCTTTCTTGGCAGTGTTGAAGAAGGATTAGACTTCATCTTTTTTCATTAAAATTTTAGAATCACGCAGGCATCGCATGGTGGCGATTGCGGGGTGATGGTTGCGGGACATAACTTTTTGTTACCCTTTGGGTGGTGGTGGGCTCGCCAGCTGTTCGCATATTTGCCATTTTAGCGTTTTTCAGTGTAATTGGTCCGCTTTGGAGGCAATTGCGCAGTTGCGCGATGGCACTCTTGCATTTTGAAAAGTTGTACGTCGATTGTGGGCAACAGCCATCTGTGAGTGGAGATAGATGGCTGGAGTCCACAAGAAGTGGTCTCATTAAAGGCACAGCGAATGCTGAAATTTTTTTGAGAAAGGAGATGGAAATGACTCCCAAGCCTAAACCCGAAGAATCGTCTGTTTTGGAAGAAGGAGGTGGTTTGCATTTAACCGTGATTGAAGGTGGACTGAAGGTTTATCCTAAGTCAGATCCGGATGCGTGGAGCACTCCTTGGTATCTTAAAGGGACAACTCGGGATCCGGAAAACCCTTGGATTTTGATTTTTCCTGTCGGCCATCCCCGGTATCCGAAGGGGTACCGGATGAGAGACCCCGGTTTATTCAATGGCGCCTGAGGTGCTTCGATGACCGGATTTGACGATGTGCATTTCACCCGGCGAGACTCTGAAAATGAGTCTCGTCACAACCACTAGTTGACACATGGTTTTTAGTGTGGCGTTTTTGGCTTTTTTCTGCTAAAATATAAGGATTATTTTTACGGTTATGAAAAAAGTTCTGAACATTTTGGTGCAAATTGGATTTGGGGTGATTTTTTTATTGGTGTTGGCGGCGTTGTCGTTGCAAATTTTTGCGCCGCAGGTTTTTGATGATTGGAACCGTCGAATTAATAGCCTATTTGAGCGTGAAGAGGTGATGAAAGAAGATAAGCAGCGCAATGATATAACTTTGGTTTATCCGCATGAGATGCCGAAGGACTTTGAAGTCACAGCGTTTAATCCTCAGTGGCGGGCAGTTTTATTGAACATGTACGATCCGATTGTGCAGGTTGATCGTAATTTGCAGATTAAGCCGGGTTTGGCTGTTTCTTGGGGGCGATTGGATGAAGTGGTGTGGGAGTTTCGGATTCGTCCTGGGGTGAAGTTTCATGATGGACGAGCATTGACGGTGGAAGATGTGGTGACGAGTATTAAGCGGGCACAGAATTTTTCTGGTTCTGAATTGCGAACGATGTTGGCGAATGTGAGAACGGTGAAGAAGCAGGATGCTAGTCGTTTTCGGGTTTTTACTCATGAACCTGATCCATTGCTTTTGAATAAATTGGCGACTGTGTTGGTTTTTCCGGAAACTTTTAATCGGTTGGCGGATTCGGCGATGGGTACTGGGCCTTACGAATTGGCTTCGGTATCTGATGGTGATGGGATTTTGCTGGTGAGAAATGGGAATTATTGGGGGGAGGCAGGATTTTTTGATAAAGGTGAAATTTTGTTCATGCCGAATCATGAGCAGCGAATTGATGCTTTGAGGCGGAAAGTTGTTGACTTGGTTGTAAATGTGCCGCCGGGGGCGATTGAGATTTTAAAATCGGAGGGGTTCAAAGTGATTGATCGGCCGAATTTGCAGGTGAACTTTTTGTTATTCAATTTTGAAAATGAGTTTTTTGCCAAACGGATTATTCGTCATGCTTTGCGTCAGATTTTTGATAAACAACAATTTGTACAGCTTACTGAAGGCTATGCGAAGCCAGTTGATCAATTTGTGAGTAATGGGATTTTTGGGTTTAGCCCACAGATTAATCCGGCGCCATTTGATATTGAAGCAGCTAAGGAGATTGTGTTGAAGGAATCGGGATTTGAAAAGCCGCGAGTAACTTTTCATATGATTGATGGACTGCAGAAGTTTGGTGAATATATCGTGACTCAGCTGGAGCTGGCTGGAGTGGGAGTGGATATTGAGTATTTGTCCCAAGAAGAGATAAGTAAAAGTTTGCAGCAAGGAGGAGCAGATTTGTATTTCCTTGGATGGCGATCGGAGCTGGGGGATGCCGGAGATTTTTTGCGTTCGATTGCTCATAGTCGCAATGATGATCGGTCTTATGGTTTTTATAATGGGATTAATTATTTTAATGAAGAACTAGATAAATTGATCGAGCTGAGTGAAGTGAATTTATCGGTGCAAGAAAGTAAACAGCAATTGCAGAAGGCGATGGAAGTAGTGGTCGATGACGATATTATGGGGATTCCACTTTATGAGTCAGAAATTATTTACGGCTTTTTGCCGGACATTGATTTTACTCCTCGTGTTGATAGTTATGTCTTGGTCCAGGAGCTAGGTCTAATCAAAACTGAAGAAAAATAAAAATAAAAAATGCGTTCAATTAAAACAAAACTAGTATTCGCAACCACAACGTTGATCGTGGCTATTATGGCGATTGCAGCAGTTTTGTTAATTCAGCAGAAAGAGCGTGAATTGACTGGTGATCTTTTCCGAAACACTAATTCGTTCGCTGAACTAACAGCTACCGATGTGGTGGAGTATTACAATTTGTTTTTAGCGGAAAATAGTTTTGTTTATTTTAATCGAGAAATTCAGAGAGTCTTTCGCCAGAATCCGGATATTAGTTTTATTAAGATTATTCGTTTCAACGGTGAGATCTTATATGATTCGGAAACTGATGTTGATGAAGAATATTCTGGTGCTTTGAGAAGAGTAGATGATGATGGATTGAAGCATGTGCAGTCGCAGTTTGCGTCGGCGAAGATTTTGCAAACCGGGAGGTCGATATTTATGAAGCGAACCGATGAAGGGGATATTGTTTTTATTGATGAAAATGAAAAGCCAATTGCACCGTTGGCAGAGACGGATCGGGTGCATTCGTTGTTGTATCCGGTGGATAATGCTTTTGCGGTAATGTATGGGGTTTCATATGATCAACTCGATGAGCGAGTGGGGATTATGAGGAATAACATTATTTTACTGGCGGCGTTTGCGGTGATGATTGGGTTTGGGGTTTTCTGGTTTATTGCTGGTGGGATTACGCGGCCGTTGAAGAAAATGGTAGGGGTGGCCCATAAGATCGGTCTTGGAGATTTTAAATCTCGGATTGAGGTGAAGACGAATGATGAGACGGCCCTTCTCGGAACGACGATTAATCAAATGGCTCAGACTTTAGAAATTACAACTAAGGCGATTGTTTATGAAGAACGAGTGAAAAAAGAACTCGAATTGGCGGCGCAGATTCAGAAAGATATTTTGCCGAAGAGTGTGCCGCAGGTGCGGGGGCTTGATGTTTCAGCAGGATTGTTGCCGGCGGAAGAGATTGGGGGAGATTGTTATGACTTTATCAAAGTGGGGGATAGCAGCTGGATGTTCTATCTCGGTGATGTGACAGGTCATGGTGTGCCGTCGGGGATTGTGGTGTCGATTGCCAATGCGATGTTTTTCCGTTCATCAGAGAATGAAGATCCGAAAGAGATTTTGGTAGACGTCAATCGTGTGTTGAAGGAAAAGACGACAGCAAATATGTTTTTAACCTTGGTGTTGTTGAAATGGGATGAGGAGACGCAAACGATGACTTACGTGAGTGCTGGTCACGAGCCAATGATGCACTATCGGGCCGCGACGAATGATGTGGTGGATTGTCCTCATGGCGGGATTGCACTGGGGATGGTGCCGAATATTGCGCCGCAGTTACAGGTGAATCAGGTGCATCTCGAGCCAGGTGATTTCTTGGTGCTTTATAGTGATGGGATTCCAGAAGCTTGGCGCAATGAAAAAGAAATGTATGGGATGGATCGATTTAAAAATATTGTTAAAGCTTGTGGTTCGCTGGAAAGAGCGTCGGCGATTCGGAATACAATTTTTGCTGATGTGAAACAGTTCACCGGTGAATTCAAACAAATGGATGACATAACGACGATGGTGATCAAAAAACTTTAAACACCAAAATGGAAATAAAAATAAAAAAATTAGACCAGGCTGATTCCGATGGATTTCGAGAATTGCGATTGGAGTTTATTGAAAAATATCCAGCGTCTTTTGGGATGGAGACAGACAGTGAAGCGTTTAAAGCGATTGATTTTTTCCGTGACAAGATTGTGCGTAATCATATTTTGGGCGCATTCGATGGTGACCACATGGTGGGAGTGATTGGTTTTTCAAGATATAAGACTTCGAAGGAAGTACATAAGGGATATATTTTTTCGATGGGGGTGACTGAGAGTTATCAAGGGAAGGGGATTGGGCGGAAGTTGTTTACGCAGATGTTGGATGATATTAAGTATGATTTTCCGGATGTGGAGCAGGTGGGCTTGAAAGTGGAAGCGTCGAATCAGCCGGCGCATAATTTTTATCTTTCTTTAGGTTTTGAAGAGTTTGGGCGGGAGAAGAATGCGTT
>CAYGJQ010000021.1:8963-13337 GCA_964350285.1 uncultured Candidatus Peribacteria bacterium
GGGGAGTACTATGACCAAATTTACATGGTGAAGTGGATGAAATCGGGCTGAGATTGTCCTATTTCTGCGTCGCTACGAAAATTATGACTTCACCGTAGCGCTGCTACGCTTCAGTCATAATTTTCTAGGCTTCTTGAACTAGAACAATCTCAGCCCGATTTAGGGGCGGCCCTTGACAGCCTGCGTTTTTAGTTGTAGATTCGGTGCCTCTTATTGAGTGGAAGGTGTAAAGCAAAGTGCAAAACTTTGTAAGTTGCTTGGATATTTTCTTACTTGATAAGTGATAATTATCTTTAATTGTTGCTTATTATGTGTGCTAGACGTAGGCTTGGTACGGGCTTGGATCATGATGATTTGTCAGTTTTGGGGGAGGGGGATGGTGCTTTGCAAGGTGAAGTTTTTGAAGGTCAGGATTTTGAGATTCAAAATGAGATTGCTGATTTGGCGAATCTGGTTGTGGGGGATGGTGTTATCAAAGCGAAGGTTTTAACAGTTGATGATTTTGTTAAGATTCAAGCTAAAGTTAGAGATTTGCTGACTTTTACCGAGGAAGTTGATGAGGATTTGTTGCGGGAACGTTTTTCAGGATTGGCAAAATTGTTTTATCAAATGGATTTCGATGGTGTGCGGTTGGCTGAAGTTTCTTGGTTGCTTGATTATGTCGGTAGTCAGATTGAAGATTGGGAGAAAGGAGGGATGCTAGATTTTAAGATTGCGAACTTGGATTTGTTTTTGAATGAAATGGAATTTTTTTTAAAAGATGAAGCTTCACTATATGGAAATTTTTTGAAGAGATGTGTGCGGGGATTTAAGTTGAAACATGGAGAAAATGTTGAAGATTTTGGGAGGTTGTTTGCAGTTTTTGGGGAATTTGAAAATTTAGAGTATTTGGAATTTGAAGATTTTGTTTCTGTTCCAGACTCTTTTCTCATTGAGGTGTTGAAGAATTTAAAAGGATTGAAGTTTAGGCTGTCAGAATTAGCCGATGAGTTGCCTTTGGTCTTGAGAGGGCTTTCGTCTTTGGAGAAATTGGAAGTTGAAAATTTAGGTCGGGTGAGTGTGGAAAATTGTCCGCAACTGAGGTCAATTTTTATTAAGGATACTATTTTTAATAACATTACTTTCATTGGTGATTTTGAAAACGTTAGTGAAATTGCTTTTGAAGGTGTTTATCTTATTTCCTTTGCGTTTGATTTTAGTTTGTTTCCGAGCTTGGAATTTTTGAGAATTAAAGGTTATGAGTTGGGGGGGATTGATTTAACTCATAACCATCGATTGAAAAAATTGGTGTTACAGGCATATGAAAGCACCTTGCTCGATGATGATCAGAATTTGGAGCTTAGTGGTAGTTTTTCTAATTTGGAGAGTGTTGAGATTTTTGTTGAAAGTGGAGTTGATGTTAGTTCGGAATGTTTGGAGCAGTTTGTGCAATCGCGAAAATTGTCGGAAGTTTCTTTTGGCGGAGTTTTATTTGAGAATTTTGATCAACTGTCTCAATTGGAACTGGTGAAGAAAGCAACATTTAGGGCTTGTGATTTTGATCCATCGTTTGTTTTCCCGCGGATGCCAGCAGTAGAGGAATTGGTTTTTGTGGATTGTCTGATTGATGCGGATGAGCAAACTGGGGTGAAGATAGATTTCAGTGATTTGAAGACTTTAGAAAGATTGGAATTTGATGATATGAAAGTGGATAGCATCAAACTTTGTTCATCGTTGAGGCGGATGGTGATGCATGGAGTAGAATTAGGGAATCCAATAGATTTTGATGAGTGTAGAGGCTTGGAGTCTTTAGGTTTTACTTGTGTGGATTTTGCTGGAAAGTGGGATTTGAATTTATTTGATTTACACTTTTTGAAAGAACTGTATTTAGAAAAATGTGGTGATTTGAAAAGCGTAAATGCTTCAGGCTTGAGATTATTGGAGTCGGCGGTAGTTCGAAATGTAGCTGATTTGAGTTCAGTTGATTTTAGTGGTTGTAAATCTTTGGGTTTTTTAACTTTTTTTCGAGTTGGTGTTTTTGAGAGGTCGATTGCTGAACCTTGTGATTTAGAATTTGTAGATTTGACTGGATGTAGTGGGCTGAGTTCGCTTTATTTTTCTGGTGATAATTGTTCGCAGAAAGCAAGAATCAGTCTTGAAGGTGTTGAAAGTTTAGAAAACTTGGATTTGTCAGGGGTTGATGATTTGACTGTTTTCCCCCTTGCGGAGATGGAATGCTTACAGCATTTGTGTTTATCTGGAGTGAAAATTGGCGGATTAGATTTGGTTGAAAATGATAGTTTGAAGAATTTGGAATTGGTTGATTTTGAGGTTGATGGTGATTTTGGTTTGCCGAAGCAGCTTGAACATTTGATGATTAGCCATCAAAGAGATGAGCAGGGGAGCTGGGAGATTGGGGGCTTTTCGAATCTTGAGACTTTGGAAATTAAGAGAGCTAATTGCGGGAGTTTGGATTTGCGAGATTCTCATAATTTGCGAACCTTAAAGCTCAATGCCTGTTTTGGAGATACAGAGGTTGATATTGTTGGGTTAGTAAACCTTAAAGAGGTGGCAATTATTCCTGCGATGGATGAAGTTTGTTCTTTGCGTTTAAATAATTCTAAGATTGAGGATTTGACCTTAGAAAGGGATGTTAGGTTGCAGCGTTTTTTGAATAATAGATTTGGGAATTTAACTTTGGGGCGTTTTTCATTTGATGAAGATTTAATTGAGAGTTTAGCCACTGAGGTGAAGGCTGATAGTGTTTTAATTAAGTATTCTTCTGGCTTGGAAAGTGTGGATAGTTTGGAGATTAACTCAAAGAAATTAACTTTAGTTGGAGTTTCATTAATTGATGAACTTTGGATTCAGGGTGCACTTTTGAAAGAGTTAATTATTCAGGAGGTAGACAATTTAAGGACAATTAATTTGGAAGCAGCTGATATCGAAGTTTTGGATTTAGCTGATGTTTCTCAAAAATTAGGGATTGTTGTTAGAAGGGGATTGAGAGAATTGAATATTTTGGCTGAAAATTTGGATTTTTATTTTTCGCTGCTGGCTTTAAAAGGTCGGGTTACTGTTGGTAAGAATAGTTTTGCGAAAATTCCAGAGAATCAGCAGTTGCTGAGGACTTTATTCCAGGATGAGGAAGAGAGTTAAGAGGAGGAAATAGACCGGACTTGGTTTTAAGTAAATCCAAAAAGCACCGGCTGATTGCGGTGCTTTTTGACGATTGCTGAACTAGATTTTTATACAGTGATCCCTGGGACCGGAAATTTAAGACAAAGAGTCTTTACCGCTTCGTGTATTTCTCCGAGTTTAGTTTCGTTGTCGTGGTTTTTGAGGGCTTCGATCATGTATTGGGAGATTTGGCGGATTTCTTCTTCTTTCATGCCGCGGGTGGTGATGGCTGGAGTTCCGAAGCGGATGCCTGATGGATCTAGTGGTGGGCGTGGGTCGTCTGGGAGCATGTTCATGTTGAGGGTGATTCCTACTTTGTCGAGGGTGGTTTGGGCGGTTTTTCCGGGGATGCCGAATGATTCCATGACATTACCCATCATCAGATGGTTTTCGGTGCCGTTGGTGTAGAGTTTTAATCCGAGTTTCATTACTTCTTCGGCCATTACTTTGGCATTGATCATTACTTGTTTGGCGTAGTCTTTGAATTCTGGTTGGAGGGCTTCGTGGAAAGTTACGGCTTTGGCTGCGGTGTTATTCATGTGTGGGCCACCTTGGAGTCCGGGGAAGACAGCTTTGTTGATGGCTTTGGCGTATTCTTCTTTACAGAGAATCATTCCGCCACGTGGGCCGCGGAGGGTTTTGTGCGTAGTAGTGGTAACAACGTCGAATCCGTAATCGAATGGGTTTTTCATTTCTCCGGCAGCGATGAGACCGGCGATGTGAGCAACGTCAGCCATAGTGATGGCACCTACTTCGTCGGCGATGGCTTTGAATTTTTCGTAGTCGAGTTCTTTTGGGTAAGCAGAGTAGCCGCAGAGAATTAGTTTTGGTTTTTCGCGGAGGGCTACTTCGCGGAGTTCGTCGAAGTCGATGTCACCGGCTTCGCCTTTAGTTTTGTAGCGAACGAAATTGTAGATATGGGCTGATTGAGTTACCGGGTGGCCGTGAGTAAGATGGCCGCCGTGAGAAAGGTCCATCCCGAGAACGGTGTCTCCTTCTTCTAGGAGTGCGTAGTAAGCAGCGATATTTGCTGGGGCGCCAGAGTGGGGTTGGACATTGGCGTGGTCACAGCCGAAGAGTTTTTTGGCGCGGTCGATGGCGAGTTGTTCGATTACATCAGTGTTTTCTTGTCCGCCGTAGTAGCGTCGGCCGGGGTAGCCTTCAGAGTATTTGTTGGTAAATACACATCCGAGTGCTTCGAGCACAGCACCGGAA
>CAYGJQ010000021.1:13347-24068 GCA_964350285.1 uncultured Candidatus Peribacteria bacterium
GTAGTTTTCTGAAGGAATGAGTTCGATCCCTTCTCGTTGGCGTTGTTGTTCGTGAGCTAATGATTCGGCAATTTGGGGATCAGTGTTTTGAAGTGCTGAGGACATAATGTGTTGTTAATAAACAATTAGGTGCACTTATTGTTTAACACTTTTAAAGAAGCTGATGAAGGTGACATCGGGAGAAGATGGTGTTGATGCATGGTCAACGGATCGTTCTTTCCTCCGTCACCACAATATCTACCGGCATATCATGGTCTTCGGCTGGTAACTCATCGGTTACTTGAAATTCGAAAGCTGGGGCGATGGTGCGGCAATCGATTTTTTTGAGTAGACGGTCGTAGAAGCCTTGGCCAAATCCGAGGCGGTTTCCTTTTAAGTCGAAAGCAACTCCGGGGATGATGGCGAGGTCGATTTCATCTGGTTGAATTTCGGGTAAATGTTCTGGGGGTTCGAGGATGCCGGCGTAACCGGATTCTAAATATTCGAGGTTGGGGATTTCGTAGAGTTTTAATTCTTTGGTGTCTTTGATTACTTTGGGTAGGACTAGCTTTTTGTCGCTAATGAATTTTTCTTTGATGTTTTGGAGCGATACTTCGCCGCGGACAGCAGAATAAAGGAGGATGGTGTGAGCATTTTGGAATTCAGGAAGGCTAGTGATTTTTTCGTCGATCGCATCTTCTCTTTCCAATTTAACGGCTGGTTCGTGAGCGTCGCGAAGGGTGAAGATTTTTTGACGTAGTGCTTGCTTCATCGTGCGAGGATTATTGGGATTTGATAGGTCGCGTGCATTCTACTATGAGTGGTGATTGAAGTCACTGTGTCGGTCTTGAAATGAGGAGGAAGGGGGATTAGAATCTTTCTGCCCTATTTATTTCCTAATGAATTATTATGTCTAAAGGAAAAAATACAATTAGGTTAACCGCGATTACGGCGGTGGTTGGTTTGTTTGCTGGATTGTTTGGGGGGATCATTAGCAATGAATATTTTGTAGCTTATATTTTTGATCGAGCCTCTGGTGGTGAGGCTGAGCAAATGGTGAAGAAAGTTGTGGAAGAAAGGACTTATGTGGAAGAGTCGGCGGGGATTGATGCCATTAATAAAGTGGGGGATGCAGTTGTTTCAATTGTGGCTACTCGTGATTTGAAAGTTTATCGTCGTGGGGCGATGCCGTTTGATAATTATTATTTTGATCCGTTTGGTGGTGTGATGATTGACCCGCGAGGGGGCTTTCAAAATGATGTTCAGCCGGAGGAAATTTTAAAACAGAAACTCGGAGGGGGGACTGGATTTATCATTACTAACGATGGTTTGATTTTGACCAATCGTCATGTGGTGGAGGATCGCAATGCTGAGTATACGGTGGTGATGCGTGATGGGACGGAGTTTGCGTCAGAAGTGATTAGTATTGATCCTTTTTATGATATCGCAGTGGTGCGGATGAAAGTGGCGGAGGATGATCCGGATAAAGAGAAGAAGGAAGGGATGTTTGGGAAATTAAAAGTAATGGAGTTTGGTGATTCAGATGAATTGAAAGTTGGGCAAAGAGTGTTGGCAATTGGTAATGCGTTGGCGGAGTATGAAAATACAGTTACTAGTGGGATTGTGAGTGCAAAAGGAAGAGATATTGTCGCTGGTGGTGTAGGATCACGGTCGGAGCAGCTTTCAGGTTTGATTCAAACGGATGCGGCGATTAATCCGGGTAACAGCGGTGGGCCGTTGATTAATTTGAAGGGACAAGTGGTGGGAGTGAATGTGGCGATTGATCAGATTGCTCGTAGTGTGGGGTTTGCAATTCCGATTAATGATGTGAAGCCAATTTTGGCAAGTGTAGAGAAATACGGGAAAATTGTGCGGCCGGTGCTCGGTGTGAGATATATGCTTTTGACTCCGGAGCAGGCGAATGAATTGCAGATTGATGTAGAGCAAGGAGCGTTGTTGGTTGGTGATGAAGATCAGGGGAGGTTTCCGGTATTGCCTGGTGGGCCAGCCGATAAAGCTGGTTTGCGGAAGGCGGATGTGATTTTGGAATTAGATGGAAGAGAAGTAAATATTGATAACCCATTGTTGAAGATGATTCAGTCGAAGCAGCCTGGTGATAAGGTGAAATTGAAAGTTTGGCGATCGGGAGAAGAAATTGAAGTTGAGGTGGAATTGGGGAAAGAAGAGGGGAATGGCAACTAATTTTAAGGTTGTTTGATTTAAGAGTCCGAGATAAATCTGCGGGCTCTTTTGGGACTTTTAAAGAATTGCTGGACCTGGGAGCTAAAATGTATATAATAGCTCTGCTGTACCTAAAAAATACGGTTTTCGATCGACATGGGCGAGTGGCGGAATTGGTAGACGCGCTAGCTTGAGGGGCTAGTCCTGACTTTCTCGGGGTGGAGGTTCAAGTCCTCTCTCGCCCACCACGTCGAAATAAAAGGCTTACATTACAAATCCCGCTTGCGCGGGCTTTTTCATTACAGCCTTTCATTTCTCCTCTTCCCCAAATTTCGCTTTGCGAAATCCGGGGGCCCCTGCTCGGTCATCCTCGCCTGCGGCTCCGGTGCCCTGCGCTCTTGGGACAAATGTTTATTGCACTCCGTTGTGGCGGAGGCTTTTTCATTACAGCCTTTCATTTCTCCTCTTCCCCAAATTTCGCTTTGCGAAATCCGGGGGCCCCTGCTCGGTCATCCTCGCCTGCGGCTCCGGTGCCCTGCGCTCTTGGGACAAATGTTTATTGCACTCCGTTGTGGCGGAGGCTTTTTCGTTTCAGCCTTTTATTTCTCCTCTTCCCCAAAAATCGTAGATTTGCGGGGGCCCCTGCTCTCGTCGCTTTCCCAGGATCTGTCGCTCCATATCTTCCTTCGGAAGCTATTGCTCTTTCGATCCTTGCCCTTCCTCTTCCCCACAAATTGAAAATTTGTGGGGGCCCCTGCTCACCCATCCTCAACTCACTTCGTTCGTTTCCGGTGGTCTGCGCTCTAGAGTCACGTCTTTATGCTGGGTCTTTCATTTTGTGGGGGATGGTGTATTGGACTAGGTAGCCGGAGATGATGAGGGTGACGAAGAGGATGAGGTGGATTACGCTCATGAAGGCGGTGGTGATTTGGCCTAGTTGGGTGCCGAAGGCGGCGACGATGATGGAGAATTCGCTGATTTGTCCTAAGCGGAGGCTGATTTCTTTGCGTTCGGTTTCTGTGTAGTTTGAGAATTTGGTGAAATAGTAGATGATTAGTGGTTTGCCGATAATTACGAAGAAGATTGAGAGAATGATGACTGGGATGTATTGATTCAATCCGGTGATTTGGAAATTGGCTCCGAGCATGAAGAAGAAAAATACCATGAAGAAGTCGCGGATGGTTTCGGATTTGGAGACGAAGATTTTTTGTTTGCGTTCCGGGAGTGAGGTGATGGCGAGGCCGGCGATGAAGGCGCCGATTTCGCGGGAGAGATTTAGTACTTCGGCTAGTTCGGCGAAGAAGAAACACCAGGCTAAACCGAGAAGTAATACGAGGCTGCTTTCGGGTTTGATTTTTTTGATGATTACTCTCAGTAGCCATCTTTGGAGGAACCAGGAGAGGAAGATTACGCCGAGACCGTAGATGAAGAATTGACCGATGGAAAGGGCCTCGATTTTGCCGGAAAACTGTTCACTGTTGAGTACGAGGAGGACGATGATGGCGATGATATCTTGGATCAGCAGTACGCCGAGACAGCCGTCGAAAACATTGTGGTCGACGTGTTTGGTTTCGATGATTTTATGCATCACTACGACGGTACTGGAGAAAAAGAGGGCGATTGTGAGGTAGAAGGTTTCGATTAGTGTGATGGATGTGGAGTAAAAGAGAATTAGTCCAAAGAGCGAAGTGCTAACTAAGGTGCCGAGAGTGAAAACCGATGTTTTGGAAAGAGTTGGGAGGAATTGTTTTGGCTTTAGTTCGAGGCCGATGAGGTAAAGAAGGAGAACGATTCCGACTTCGGAGATGGCGTTGAAAATTTCGTTGTCAGGGATCACGGAAAGTCCTGCTGGTCCGAGGAGAATTCCTGCAAGAATGTAGGCAATGATCAGTGGTTGTTTGGTGAATTCAGCAATCGTACACAGTACGGCTGTGGAGATGAGGATGATTGATAGTTCAAAAACGAGACTTTCCATAGAATTGGTGAGGATTCATGTAATTATACCATGGAAGAAGCCTGTTGTCATGCGGTCTGGCGCGTTTGGGGGTGGTGTTCTTGATATGATGTCGGGGAAAGATTTTGAACCCTCGTTTTTGTGGCGAAAAAATGGCTTAAATACTTGGCTTTTGGTGGAGTGGGACTGGTTTTGTGTGTTTTTGTAGTTTGGCTTTGGTATTGGTGGCAGCTATCAAGTGGGAATGCTGAGGGCAAGCCTGGATTTTGGGACTTTTTGACTAATTCGGAATCTTTTGTTGAAGGTCAGCCACAACTGGTGAGTGATGCCGATCGTCCTGGAGCAAAGATGAAGCAAAAGAAAACGACGGTTTCGTTATTGAACGGTGCGAAAATTCCTTTAGAAAAGGAGAAGAAAAAGGTTTTGGCGGTAATTGTGGAAAATAGTCCAAGTGCGCGGCCACAAAAAGGTTTGTCGCAGGCAGAGATCGTTTACGAAACCTTGGTGGAAGGTGGGATTACGCGGTTTTTGGCAATTTTTCAGCATCAAAATGTGGCAGAGATTGGTCCGGTGCGGAGTGTGAGGCCTTATTTCGTGCATTGGGCAGCGGAATATGATGCGGCGATTATTCATGATGGTGGAAGTGTTGAGGCTTTGCAGATGTTGCGTGGGAATTATTCCTATTTGAATGATTTGAAGGCGGGGCATTATCCGGATGCTTTTTGGCGTGATTATTCGCGAAAGGTTTCACGTGAGCATACATTGTTTACTTCAATTGAAGGGCTTGATGAAGTGGTTGAACTGAAGGAATGGGAAGACTGGGAAGCACCAGTGGTTTGGCTTTTTGATCAGATGGGGCATCAAGGAATAGATTTGATTGAGGCGACAAAAGTGAAGATTTTGTTTTCGTTTCCGTTGTTTGGTGTGGATTATGAGTATGATGCTAAGGATGGAGACTATAAGCGAAAATTGGCGGGGGTTGATCATATTGATGCCGGTAATGATCAGCAGATTTCTCCGGAAAATGTAGTGGTTTTATTTGCGAATATTGGTTTGAAGGGCGGGGAGAATCCTTTGGGATGGATGGATGTGCAAACTACTGGAGAAGGAGATGCGGTGGTCTTTCAAAAGGGAAAGGTGATTGAAGGAACATGGTTTAAGTCTGAGCCTACTGAGCGATTAACATTGAAAGATTTAGCTGGAGAAGAGGTGGTTTTGGTGCCGGGACAGGTGTGGATTCATGTGGTGCCGGTGTATATGCAAAAGTCTTTGGTGTATGAATAGGACTAGTTAAAATTATAGGGGTGACAAAATAGTGTTTTTGTGCTAGAGTATTGGTCCATTTTATAAAGGAGCCAAAATGACTGGGAAAAAGGAAGATTTGGGGGCCCAGGAAAGGATTGAGTCCCGAGAGAAAAATCAGGTTGCTGAAGGTGTTGAAGTGATTGAGTCGGCAGTTGTTGATGCTGGGGTGGTGGAGACTGGCGGGGATGTTGCTGCAGTGATGGCTGAAGAGGCTGAAGTTGCGCCGGAGATTGCTGAACTTTATCGGTATTGGTTAAATCGGATTCGTGATTGTGTGAGTTTGATGGATACTTTTGGTGATTTGCATAATGTGGAAGAAGTAGCAGAGTTAGCTCGGGGGTATTTTATTAAGTATTCAGATTTACCTGAGCGGCATCAGGTTTTTTTTGATGAAGCTGTTCCAGCTTTGGGGGCTTTGCTTGAGGAGTTTGAATGTTTGTTTGAGGAGTATCGTGATCGAATGGCGAAGGTGGAGGAAATTGATGCTGAAGTAATGTTGATGTTGCGTGATTTTGTTTGGGCTTTGATTGAATTGATAGCGTCAGATAACTATGAAAAGGTGTCGAATAGTCTTAGTGATAGCCTGGCTACTTTGAGAGGAGATTTTACAAAGGCTGTGATGCCAGTGAGTTTTTTGCCTCAAGGAGAATTGGCGACGCAGCAGGCAATTACTTTTGGGCAGGAGATTTATGATAGCTTTGCGGCGCTTTATGAATTGTTAAAAGGTGAACCTTTGCCCTTGGGAAGTGATTATATTCAAGCGGATAATCGGTTTGTTGCCTCTGAATTAAAAGCGGGGACTTTGGAGAAAAGAGATGAATTGTATCGGTGTATGTATCGGCAGAAAATGTTGGCGATGGGATTGGTGGAGGTGACCAAGGAAGATGGCGAATTTTATATTGATAATCCGATTTTTCAGCAAAATATAGCGCCTTATGTCAAAACTTTGAAATTATGGGTTCAAGGGGAAACTGAAAATTTGGATGTCGTTGTGCAAACACTTTTGATGGCTGTTGCTAATGATTTTCCTGAATTGTTTCGGGCTTTGTTTTCGGGTGATGATGGGGTGTTAGCTGCTTATTTCACAGGTGAGGAAAGGACATTGATTTTACGTCAGGCTGCCGATCTTCCAAATCTGATTGCGGAATTTGAAGTAAGTGTTGATGATTGGGCTGGAGTTGAGGTGGATGATGCATTTTGTGAATTGGCAGATGACTTGGCTGAAAGTGATATTGGGTTTAAGGCTGATTTGTTTGTGATGAGGTCTTTGAAAAAAATTGAGAGTTTACTGGGGAGTCGAGATCTTGATGATTTGGAAGAGTTGTTGAAACTTGGATCAGATTTGATCGTGCCGGTGCAGAGTGTCTTGAGAAGTAGAAAACCGATGGGACTACCTGTAGTGGTGGAATTTCTGACTAAATTTGCTCAAGCGACAGCTGATATTATGAATGTTGATGTTGAAGGTATTCAGCCTTATTTGGACAGTATGATTACTGATCATGTAATTGGTCAGACTATCAAGAGTGCTGATCGAACTGAATTTTGTGAGCGAAATTTAGCTTTGATGGTGACACTAATTGAATCCTTGGTGGAGTTTGCACGGCAGTACACTGAAATTGTTTTTGCCGAGGATGATGAGGCGCGGGAAAAGTTGAAAGCGGCTCAGGTGAAATTTGGAGTTGGTGATTTTGTTTATGCTGTTGGGAGGCATGCGACCAATGAGATTGGAAATGCAATTGGGATGTATAGTGGTTTATTAGACGAGCGGGAGTTTGTTGAAGAAGAGTTGGAGGGAAATTTTTCGTTGCCGGAACAAGCTGCGGATGTGAGTAAGTCAAAGTATCGTCAGATGATCTTGATGTATCGGACTTTGCGCGCAGCGGTTTTTTTACGTGCTTGTGCGGAGTTTGTAAAATTGATGCCGGATGATTCTATGTCTCTTGATTGATGGCTTGAGCGACAAGGGATTTGATTGTTTCTTGGGCTGATTGGCAGAGGATTTGATTGGGAGGAGACTTGATTTTTGATTGAGGTTCAATTTGAGAAAGGGTGAGTTCCATTTTTCGAGCGGCTGCAGCTAGTTTTTGGTCTTCAGCTTGAGTTGTGTCTAGTCTTAGATTTTTTGTCATGAACACAATTAATAAAGATACTTAAAACTATCACTAACAAAATGGCGTTGTCACGTTAATGAGAATTTGCTGACTTAAGCTTGCCACGCTTTGTGGAGATATTCTTGGACGCAGCGGTGGGTGTTGAAATACCCGAGGAGGCCGATGGCGCGTTTCATTCTGCGGAGCCAACGGATGCGGTCTTTGTAGTAGTATTCGGTGACTACTTCGTATTGGAGTTGGGTGTAAATATCTTCGGCGTCGAGTTTGCGATGGCCTTCAGGGTCTACTGATTGGACCAGTGGGCCGATGCGCCAGCCGGATTCGGGGTCTTTTTCGTAGCCTTCAATCCACCAGCCGTCGAGGGTAGAAACATTGAGTACACCGTTGAGGCAGGCTTTCATGCCGGATGTTCCGGAGGCTTCATGGAGACGCATTGGGGTGTTGAGCCAGGCGTCGGCTCCGGAGACCAACAGTTTGGCGAGAGTTGGGTTGTAGTTTTCGAGGTAGACGATTTTGACGCAGTCGCGGAGGGTTTTTGAGCGTTGGACCATTCGTTGGATGACATCTTGGGAGAATTGATCTGAGGGGTGAGCGTTGCCGGCATGAATGATTTGTAGTTTGCCGCAGGCTACTTCTTTTAGGCGGTGGAGGTTTTCGTAGAGTAGTTCTGGTCGTTTGTAGGGGACGACGCGGCGGGCGCTGGCGATCGTGAGGTGATGGGTGTCGAATTTGAGGTCGCTGTGTTTGTTTACTTCATCGATTAATTCACGTTTGGCGTGTTGGTGGGCTTGCCAGAGGTCGTCATTGGGGATGTCGCGGCAAGTGTGTTCGAGGATTGTTGGGTCGTCTCGCCATCCGGTGCAGTAGGCGTCGAATACTTTTTGTAAATGTGGACTAGCCCATGTGAGGTGGTGGACGCCGTTGGTGATGTAATCGATTTGGTGGCCGGGGAACATTTGGCGGGAGACTTCACCGTGAATTTTGGCGACGCCACAAGTGTAGTGGCTGAGGTTCATGGCGAGTTCAGTCATCGAGAGGGCCTTTTCGCCGGCGATTTTTTTGATGTGCCAGGGAATCATGTTGCCGAGGAGGCGATGGGCAGCGTCGTAATTGAAAACATCGTGGCCGGCTTTTACTGGCGTGTGGGTGGTGAAAGCACAGTTGGGGCGGACAGCCTCGTCTTTGTAGTTGCGTTCGCGGAGGAGTTCGAGAGTGAGGAACGCTGCGTGTCCTTCGTTCATATGGAAAGTGCCAATTTCGTGATATCCGAGAGCTCGGAGCATCCGAACACCGCCAATGCCGAGGACGGTTTCCTGTTTAATGCGCATTGTTTGGTCACCGCCGTAGAGGTGATTGGTGATTTCTCGGTCGTAGTCGGCGTTTTTTTCGAGGTTGGTGTCGAGGAAAAGGATCGGCACAATGTGGCCGTGCTCGCCAACGAGGTCATATTTCCAAACGCCAACGTAAACATCGCGTCCTTCAATTTGGACAGTAATTTCAGTGTCGAGTTTTTCTAAATGGTCGGTTGGATTCCATTCGGTGTCTTTGTATTCTTGGCTGCCGTCAGGGTTGATGCGTTGTTGCATATATCCATGTTGCCAGCCGATTGTGATACAAGCGGCGGTTACGGAAAGATCGGCACAGGAGCGCATGATGTCGGCCGCAAGCATTCCCAGTCCGCCGGCGTAAGTGGGCATTTCACTTTTGAGGCCGATTTCCATTGTGAAGTAGGCGACTTTGAGGTTTTGCGACATGTTTATTATTTACATTGTGTTATTATACAATTTTTTGTCGCGAAAGTCTATGTCCTGGGTGGCTTTTAGGCCTTAACGTTGGGGAGTTCTTGCCAGCAGGTAGTGTAGCGGGGAGATCGGTGTTCTTGTTTCATTCGCCAGGTTTTTTGGATGCCAGTGGCACCGTAAAATAATGTGTTACGTCCAAACTGTTTGTTTATTTGATCTATTTTTTTGTTCAGGCTTTTGTCTTTGTTGGGTTCGTTCGTTTGCAAGATGTTTGTTTGTTGGTGGGTGTTTGGAAGGAGTCCCATGAGGCAGATGCCGGCTTTTTGGTAGCGAAAGTTTGGGGCGTAGATTTGGCGGATTAGTTTTCGTGCTTGGGCGATGATGGTTGGGGTGTGATCGGTGGCTTCTGTGAGAGTTGCGTGTGCTGAAGGGGTGTGTTGTGGGGAGTTGTGGAAACGGTTGGTGCGGATGTAGACGTAGATGAAAGAGGTGAGGAGTTTTTGGGCGCGGAGTTTTTCACCGGCGCGACTAGCGTATGCGGCGATGGCTTCTTCCAGATGTTTGATGTCGGTGACGAGGTGGCCGAAAGAGCGGGAGACGTTGATGTTTTTGCGGCTGGGAGGTGAGTCTTCAAGGGGAAGGCAGGAGATGCCACGGAGTTCGTAGACAGTGCGGAGGCCATTGATAGTGAGTTTTTTGCGAATCCAGTCCTCGTCTTTTTGCATTAGGTCAAAGGCCGTGTTGATATTGTTGGCTTGGAGTTTGCGAGCTTGACGGAAGCCGATGCCCCAGATGTCTTTCACTGGGATTGTCTGGAAAAATTTTTCGGGAATGTCGTTGGGGAGTTCACAGACGCCTTGATAGCGGGGGATTTTTTTAGCGATGTCGTTGGCGATTTTGGCGCGAGTTTTGGTGTTGGCGATGCCGATAGAAATTGGGATGCCGGTGTTGCGGGTGACGGTTTCGCGAATGATGTGGCTATGTTTTTTGGGGACGGCCTGACTGGAGATGTCAACGAAGGCTTCGTCGATTGAATAAACCTCCATGTTGTCGACAAGTGGTTCGATGCTGCTCATAACGCGTTGGGACATGTCGCCGTAGAGAGCGTAATTTGAGGAGCGGACGGCGACTTTGTTTTTTTTGATTAGGTGACGGTTCTTGAAAAGCGGGCCGGTCATTTTTAGTCCGAGGTCTTTGGCGGTTTGCGAACGGGAAATAATGCAGCCGTCATTGTTGGAAAGGACGACAACGGGCTTGTTTTGAATTTTCGGTTCGAAGACTTGTTCGCAGGAAGCGTAGAAGTTGTTGCAGTCAATGAGAGCGAAGGTTTTGGTAGATTTCATGGGGGGAGGGGCAGGAGGCTAAGGAGTTAGGAGCTAGGAAGCTAGGGGGGGCTATGGCCTCTTTTGATGTTTTAAACCTGGATGCTGGGAGCTTTTTGGGGGGATT
>CAYGJQ010000022.1:0-14357 GCA_964350285.1 uncultured Candidatus Peribacteria bacterium
AATAGACGGTTAATATCTTTGGATAAATCAGTAAACTTGGAATTGTTCACCTGATGTTTTGCAATGACTATACAATCTATCTTTTTCTCTCTTTGTGCAATAGCTTCTAAACTATTACGGATCGCCTCGTAGATTTGTCTCCTCAATCGATTACGACCAACAGCCTTCTTAGCTACTTTGGCGCTAACGACAACAGCGAATCGGTTAAAGACATCACGATTCCCTTGATACTTAACCACAAAAAACTTCGTCTTTATAAGCTTTCCCTTTCTGAGCAGATACTCAACCCTAATACGACTTAAGCGTTGCTCTTTGGGCAGCATTATAAAAGCTTAAAAACTACTTGCTGTGCTTAGCAACAATCAGCTGAGCACGACCTCTTCGGCGACGAGCTGAAAGTACTCTACGACCACCTGGAGTACTCATACGAGCACGAAAGCCATGAGTTCTAGCACGTTTTCTTTTCTTTAGTTTACCAAGCATTGCAATATTTTTTATTAATTCCAATTTAACGCTGTAAGAAAATAGCGTAGTTAAAGGCAAATATCAAGGTTCAAATTAAACTCGGGCACAGAAAACGACAGGCCTGATAGTTCAAAAAGAAAAAACCAGTTCTTTCCTAGCTATTCAGTCCCTTCCAGACCCCCATCCTGACCTCCACCTTATCGACAAACTCTAGGAGATCCATCCTTCGTTTCTAACCCGTAAGTGCCTCTACAATCAGCTGACACTCCCCACCATACAGATCAAATATGAAGAAAAAATAAAATTTTTATGAAGTTTTTATGAAATTCCCCAAAATCCGCTTTCCTTCAGGCGTACCAATCGACTCCGGATGAAATTGAATCCCAAAAATCGGAAACTCCCTATGACCAACTGCCATAATAGTTTCTTCCCCCTTAACTCTGGCCAAAACTTCCAATTCATCCGGCAAAGACTCCACCTCAGCCACCAACGAATGATATCTCATCACCTCAAACGGACTTTCAACTCCCGCAAACAAACTATTACCACCATGCACCACCATACTTTTTTTCCCATGCATCACCTGGTCAGCTTTCACAATCGTCCCACCGAAAGCCTCCACAATACCTTGATGCCCCAAACAAACTCCGAGTAGGGGAGTATCAGCCCCCATTTCCTTAATTACATCCATACAAACGCCAAAATCCCTCTTCACTCCAGGCTTTCCCGGCCCCGGTGAAATCACAATATGCGATGGCGAAATCCTCCTCACATCAGCAACAGTCACCGCATCATTCTTCACCACCATCGGAGTTTTCCCCAACTCCCCAAGGTAATGAAAAAGATTAAAAGTAAACGAATCATAGTTATCAATCACCAGAACCTTTCTCAAGAATGTTTTTTATGGTATAATTCAAAGATTATTTTGCCCCAGAAAAATGACAACTCAAAACAAAAAAGAAAAACTAATAGCTAAAATTTTAGAATTACTCCTAGAAACCCCTCATTTATCAGACCAAAAAAGGGAACAGTGGGAGAAAAAAATCCCCGAACTCAACGAAAGCCAACTTTTGGGGCTTTTCACAATTCTGGCTGAAGAAAAAACAAAATTCGACCAATCCTTTGAAGAAGAACTCGCAAAAACCGGCAAATCATCTGACCTGTCAAAACTCAACGAAATTCTCGCCAAAGCAAATCGCCGACTATCCCAAGAAACCGAAGCTATCGATCGTGAAAAAGAAGCCCAAAAACTCCAAACACTAATCGAAAAACTCTAAAATGCGTCAATCTCCAGAAAAATCATCATTTCGGAAAAAAGTCGAAGCTCAAATCGCGACCATTAGTTCCCCCAAAGTTGCCGACAAAGTCAAAACTCAAATCAACGACTTCGCCAAAAAAATCAAACAAAGCAAACTTCCTCCCCAACGCGTTGCCAAAATTTGGCATGAAATCCGCAATTTCCTCAGAGCAAGGCTCCAATCATCGAATCCTAAAAAATTCCAAGAACTTCAAAAAGGACTAGACCTCCGACTTCAAGTTTTCGAAAAAGGTCTCAATCTCAAAAACAAACCCGGCGAAGTATATATCGTCAAACCAGGGGACTCTTTGTCCCAAATCATCAAAAAACACCTCGGCATTGCATACGGACATAAATTTTGGCTTGCCTACGGCGCCATCAATCGCTCACGCAAACAAAAAAATCTCAGCGAAGGTTCTTCTTACCTCTTCATTGGTGAAGCAATCGACATCAAACAAACCAAAAAAATTCTCAAAGAAATGATCGCGAATAAAGAAAGTGTGCTACCGATTATCCAAGACTATTCAAAACGTCCAGAAAATGCCGCATACAAAATCAACACTAAAAAAATTCTCGCCCACATGGCCAGAATTGAAACACGAAAAGGCATCACCTCAAAACCCCAACCTCCAAAATCTCCACCAAAGGCCCCAAAAAACAACATCGACCGCCAACCCAAACGTCCCCCTACCACTCCTCAGCCATACTCAGCACTGAAAATCCAGCAACATCTCAATAAACTTTTCCTCAGCATTAGAGGCAAAAGCCGAGCCCAAAAAATCACTGCCCTCCAACAAGGACTCAAACACACCAACGACCTTCTCCATCGATCATCAGCCTCCTATGCCGACATCTTCCGTCGCGCAAACACCAAAGCCCACATCAATAAAATCCACAAACAAGGCCGGGAACTTTCCCTCCTCGCCAAGACCAAAAAATACCTCAACAACGACGCCGGCAAAAAAATAGCCGCTCAAGCCAAGCTTTTCCTCGCCTACAACGGCGCCACCAAACCAATGCTTTCAATGACTCCTCAAGCAAAAGCACTGGCCCTTCAATACAAACAAACCTGCCTTGAACAACTCCGCAACTTAGAAGGCCCCCAAGTAAAAGTTGGCCAAAAACTCTACGATAGCCGCTACGACTGGTACATCGGAGAAATCACCGCTCTCGATTCAAAAACCGGCAAAGCCACAATCAAATGGTACAAACCCCCTCTGAAACTCAACGGCACTCCCGCCCAACACTTTGACAACCCAAACTCTACACAACAAAAAAACTATCCTGGAAAAACCAAAGCCGAACGCTGGCAACAATTCTACAATAAAAAACTCCATTTCCGAGTTGCTGCCAACGGCACGTCCGTGCTCCATCCAGCAGACATTTCCGCCCAAATAACCACCTCACACAAAAAAGGCAAAAAAACTATCAATACCAAAAGCCGACCAATTCAATTTGTTACTACTCAAACTAAAATAGTCACTCTCAAAAACGGCAAAAAAAGAAAACGAATCAATATTGTAAAACGGGCCACCAGTCGTTACGAGCAAAAAGCTAAGGCCATTAAAAAGGAAATCCAACGCTTCAACGAAGCCTTAAAACAAAAAAACGCCCACTACGCCACCTATAAAAGACTCTACCACTACCTCCAACGCGTCACCCTCCAACTCCAAGCTCACCGCCAAAACTTCAACGCTTGGGCTCAATCAGTTGAAAACAAATGGATGCTCACTTGGACTGACATGGGTAAGCTAATCGGCCACACAGCAGCTGGCGGCACCGCCACTGAAATGATGCAAGCGCGCAATTTAGCAGAAGCTGAATATGAAAAACGCCACCGCGGCCTAATCAAAATTGAAAAAAAATTCAAACGCTTCAAACACTGGTCTCAACTTATTCTCAACGCCTTAAGTAAAGGAAAACCAATTCCAGATACGGTAATGACACAAATGGAAACAGCCTCCAAAACTGATCCATTCCTTTATGAACTACTCGAACAACACAAATTGCACCTCCAATTCGGCAAAAATCCACCCCCAAAAGCCCTTGCAGCAATGCGCGCTAAAGTACTCCAAAATTTCCAAAACCAAAAAAATCACACTGCCGTCCTCCACCGTTTCCACCAAAGCGTCCAAGCCTATACTGGAACTTCATTAAATATCAACGGCGTCAAACACAGCATCAATCGTATCGACGGAAAAAAATCGCTCTCACGACAAATCCACGAGACCATCATGAACAATCTGGACAACCCAAAGCTCAGATTGAATTTCTCACTCCATTCATCCCAAGACTTACTTAAAATCGCCAACAACTCGGAAATGATGTCGATCCTCAAAAAACACAACATCACCATCAGCATGGTCAAAAAAGAAATCAATCGTCTCCGCCGCCTCGAAAAAGCCATGAAAGAACAAAAACCTGACTACTACAAATCATTCATGGCGATGAGCCAAACTCGCGCCAAAAGTTTTGCTGAGCTCAACAAATCATTCTTCAGCAAAATCAATTGGAAAAATTTCAAATCAACAGTTTCTTCCCTTGGTAAAGGAGCACTCAATCTCCTCGATGACCCCACCACAGCATTAATGATGGCTACCGGTGCTATTGCCCTTCGTGCTGCTGGATCAATCGCTTTAAGAGTCGCCGCCCAAGGAACCTTAAAATACACTGCTCTCCAAACATTGGTTGGCGGGATGCTCATGTATCCAATTAATAGTGGGACATTATTAGTGCTTTCCCAAGGTCAAGCTGGCCGCGAAATCCTCACACTCGATCCTCAAAAACACGGAATCAACCTCATGCATTCAATGGGAATGATGGTCACAGGCGGCCTTGCTCGACACGGTGGCGCTGCACTTTCTCGTGCCCTCCGCCAACGCCTCTTGGCCCAATCAGCTACCGGCACATTAACTCTAGCTCAAAGAGCAGCCATTTCTTCCGCCGGAAGTACACTAAGTTTCTCAGCAACCATGGGTAGTCTTGTCACTTTAGACGCCGCCAAAAACTACACCCTGACTGGCAAAGCTCAGTGGACCAAATCTTTAATGCATTCCCTCCAATTCGATCTCGCTATGCGCAGCATTCATTGGCTTCGCGCCGGTGTTACCAGTGCCCGCATGAACAAACTCCAACGCAAATACACCAAACTCCACGAAAGAGCCGACCAAATCAGCCAAGACCAAAACAAAGTCACAAAACAAACTCAAGCATTAGCCAACGAACTAGCTCAGCTTCAAAAAGTAGCCAACCCAACCCCTCAGCAGCAACAACGAATTTCCCAAATCCAACAACAACAGACCTACTTAAACCAACGCACCAACTACCTCCAAGGTGAAGCTCTCACTCTCTCACAACAAACCTGCCAATTAGAAATCAGCCACACCCAACACAACATCACGCAAACCCAACAAAAATTCCAAAAAGGTCAATTAACAGAAGGAGAGTACAAAGCCAAAATGAATACCCTCCAAGCAGAACTCGGCCAACTCAAATCAAACCTCAAAATCCTCCAAGATTCTCAATCTCAACAATCCCAAGCACCATCACAAACTCCCCAAACAACCCCTGAACCAACCACTAAAACCCAAGCCAAAACCAGTGCCGATTCATCGCTCAATAAACCACCACGACAAACTGCTAAACAATGGGTGGCCACCCTTCACAAACGTGCCCGCACTCTACTCTCCAACATTACTCTCGATTCATCCGCCGACAATCGCCGCCAAATTGCTCAATTAAAAACCGGCTTCCAGAAAATCTGGAAAACGCTCTCACACCCAAAAGCCAAAGCTTTCTTAATCAAGACATTCGAAGCTGCTACCCTCCAAGGTGTCCGCAAAAGCGACCGCGTCAAGGCACTCACTAACCTCTGGAACCGTCGTGGCGAAATCGGCACCGCCAACTGGGCCAAAATCAAACCTTTCTTTGGACAAATCTGGAAACTTGTCCGCAACGAAACAGGAGGCGGCGTTCGTCTCAAAACCAAAAAGAAAGCGCCTAGCCAAACTCCAAAAAGCAAACCCAACAAACTTACCAGCTATCAACGCTCACCAGTATTAAACCTTCTGAAAAAACTAAAATCATCAGTTGGCTCTACCTTAAAACTTGACGTTGGCGCACTCACTCGCAGCAAACTGGAAGGCTTCAAAAATCACCTTGTCAACCTCAAAAACCACGAACGCAGCCAACAATACAAAACCGCTATTGGCAATTATATCCAACTCATCCAATACCTTCTCGGCCCGCGCACTAATTACCGCCGCGCCAATCAACTATGGCGCAACAAAGTTTGGCCTTCATTAAAACTCCTTCCGAAAGGACTCCAAAATAAAATTCTTGAATACTTCAAACCGAAGGCTAAATCCGAAACCATCGGCGAAAAAGGAGGCAAACAAGAAATAAATGGAAAAACCAAAAATGGCACCCAATTCTCAGCCAACTCCAATGAAGGAATATTCAAAAAAGATTTTTCTAAAAGAGCTCCACACAATGAAGACCGCATAGTTATCAATCCTAAAGAAAATTTATTTGCAGTAATTGACGGTGTCGGTGGCTCCAGTAATGGTCAAAGAGCCGCCCAAATCCTCGCTCAACAAATCCAGAAATATCCCAACAGTCCTCAACGAGCCTTAAATACAGCAGCCAAAATGATGAAAGCAGAAAAGATCACTGGTGGGGGAGCCTGCGTGGCAATTTGTAAAATTCAGACCAGCCCCAATGGCAAACAAACATTAGAAGTCACCTACGCCGGTGACGTCAAAGTTGCCGTCTTCAACAAAAACGGAAAACAAGCCATCGATCCCCAAACTGGCAAACCAATGGAAACCACCGACCATTCAATGGTCCAAGGATTAGTTGACCACAAAATCATTACTCCAGACCAAGCCTTCTACCATCCTAAAAGACACGTAGTCGGCTCAACTGTCATGGCCAGTGGTCAACAAAGCGCCAGTAACCCCAACGGCTTCATTGTTGGCAAAACTACTTTCACTCTTAAGCCCGGCCAACGGATCGCCATCATGAGTGACGGAATTAGCGACAACATGGGAATGGCTAGACTCGGACGCACCATTGCAAACAAACCGCTACAACAAGCTCAAAATGATGCTATGGGAGCAGCCACTAGTCGGATGCAAAACAGCACCCAAATCAAACTTAACACTGTCGCCGAAGCCCATGTGGGCCCTCAACAATGGAGCCAAATGAATCCCCAGCAAAGACAAGCCCTTATCCATCAACTATCAAGTCAACCTGGGTTTAATCTCACAAACGCTTCACGCCAAGCTCGTGAAAAACTAGGCAGATACAGCGATCGCTACTTAGCAGAACCCAAAGCCGACCATGTCTCACTCCTTGTCCTTGATGTTGGCAATCCGAAAACCACCAAAGCCAAACCAACCCCTCAACCCCAAGCCACCACCACCACTCCAAAAACTCAACCAACGGCCAAACCAACCCCACAGCCAAAACCTGGAATTCTCACCCCAGCCCAAAAAACCCGCTGGGCACAAGCTAAATCCGACGCCAAAGCCTGGAAAATCAAAATCCCAAAACGAAATGCCAGCGGCCAAAAATTATCAAAACATGACCAACTAATCATCCTGGAACAAAAACTCCAAGAGGTACGCAACCAAATTAGACAACTGAAAATAGACGCCAAAGAAAGCGGCGCCAACTTTGATCAACTCCTAGCTAAAACAAGTCGTCGTTTCCGACAACGACCAATCGGTGAACGACTCCAAAAAGTTGCCCAGGAGCTCAATGGAATCATTAGCGAAAAATTTGCCTTCCACCGGGCTAAATTAGCTGATGTTGGACTCAACAGCTGGTTTAAAACCAAACGCTCAACTCGTCCTCAACAACTCCGCCAAATTGACGACATGATCGACTCTTCGAATCGTCTCGGCCACACCAAAAAACTAGCCCAAGAATTAGGTCTCGACGGCAAAGCATTGAAAGAAACATTCAATGAAGTAAAAACCCAACAAAACCCAACTTCTGCCCACCAACACATCGATCTAGTAAATGCCAAACTCCAAGCCAAAAAAACTGAACTTCAAAAAGATATCATTGCGGCCCAAGCTAAACTCCGCATCCACCAAATTAATGACACCATCCCAGCAAACCAAAAACTCTACCAACAACTCCAAACCCTCAACCAAAGACTCCAAGTAATCACTGTCGCCCGTCAAAAAGCTGCTCGCTACGATCAACAGCTCTCTCAACACAGCAGCAAATCAGTTGAATACAATTCATCCCAAGTACAAACACTTACTGCCTCCAGCCTCCCAAGCCAATTCCACCTCCGCGTAAGCCTCGATAACGGTCTCACATACCATTTCAGTGGATTCAATACCGGATCAAGATATTCCCTTGCATCAGCCGGCGCGACGCCTAGCCAATACACTGGAACCATTCAACCAAACACGACCATTGGCACTTCAATTAAACTCGGAAACCACACCCTCTCCGGAATCAAAAACATCGAAGTTTGGACACCAAAAGCCACACCACCAGCTCCCGGGCCATCAATCCAAAACCCAACAAGATTCCGCCCTCGCGCCTAACATCTATTAGCATTAGGCACCACATTTTTCTTGAACTCAAAATCATTTCGTAGTATCGTTTGCGGGAAGTGATTTCAGTAAGTTTTTTAGTCTGAATTAAAGAGTTATGTCGCTACAGTCGCACTTTGAATTCTTATTCATCGGAAAAGACGAAGGCAGTTTCTTAGAGAACTATTCCTACGATCTAACTGAAGAGCACGGAGCTCGCGGAGGCAAACTTTTCATTACTCTCGAAATCCAAAACAACCCGACTGATGCCGAAATCATCGGAGAAACTCTCGCCGACACAATTCGCCGACTCTTCTTCGCTGACCTCGACCTCGACCCATATACTCGACTAGAAGAAGCACTTAAAGGAGCAAACAACGTCATCGAACGTTTTAAGGAGCAACGTGTCTCAAAATTCATCGGCACCATTCATATGGTTGTCGGGGCCATTTGTGAAAACGAACTCTACCTCACGCAAACCGGTGACGCCGAGGCCTACCTCGTTCGCAAAAACTTCATCAGCGTTATCAGTGAAGGACTCGCCGGTGATGCCAATGACGAAGGTGAAGTTTTCACTAACATCGCCAGCGGTTCACTCGAAAAGCAAGACTTTGTAATTTTTAGCACCACTCGTTTACTCCGCTACATTTCCCAGACTGAATTCACCAAATGCCTCAAACCATCAAACCTCAATCAATCTCTCGACAAACTTAAAGATCATCTCTCTACCGAAATCCTCAGCAAAATTGCTGTAATCGGTATTGTAATCGGCAAACAAGAAGAGGAAACTCCAGCCCCCGTGACACCACCTCAAGATGTAGAAGTCCACGAAGAAATTCAACGCAGCGGAGGTTCCGCCCACCGTCGCGACCAAATTTCTACCGTCACAAAAAACTTCCTCAATCGGGCGACCAATCTCCTCCGCGGAGCAAGCCCCAAAGAAGCCAAAACCCAAAAAGATAAAATTCTAATTGGCTTGATTGTCATTATCCTCATCCTTACTGGTGGCATCTGGTTTAGCAAAAACCAAAAAGACCGCAGCGAAGAAATTCTCCGTCTAGATGAAGTAATCCAAGACGCCAACCGCTTAGTCAGCGAAGCCGAAACCAAAGGCCAATTCAACAAAACCCTCGCTAACGAACTACTCATCCAAGCTAATGAAAAAGCTATCGAAGTCCGTAATTCCGGCCTCCACCGCAACAAAGCCAACGAAGTTCTCTCCCGGATCGAAAAAACCAAAGTTAACGTCGACAATATCGAAATCATCGATACTCCAAAAATAATCGCTGATCTCAGCAGTAAACGACCAAATGTCAGCGCCCTCGGAATTGTTGGGACTGAAGATTTGATTTACGTCTACGAATACAACGCCCTCTACGAAATCATTGCCAACCAACTCAAAGACCCCAAAACTATTGATGACAACGAAACTGTAATCGCTGCTACCGATTTCAATGACCGTGACTCAGTAATCTTCATTACCAAAAATGGTAAAGTAATCGAATACCGCGACGACCGTTTCCAGTTCTCCGACAGCCAAGAAGGCAGCTTCCGCAAAGGAGTTTCCGTCGCTGACTGGTCAAACAAAATCTACATCCTCGATCCCGACGGCAAACAAGTATGGCGCTACCCATACTCTGGCCGCAGCGAAATCTTCAATAAACCAGATCAATACCTGAATGACGGCGATATCACTGGAGCTATCGACATCGCCATCGACAAATACGTATATGTTCTCAAAGAAAACGGTGAAATCCTCCAATACTTCGGCGGTGACCTCCAAGAATTCCCACTAAAAAAACTTCCACTCGACCCAATCGAAAAACCAACCAAACTTTATACCGATGCTGAACTCAACGAAATGTTCCTCCTCGAACCAGACAAAAACCGCGTCCTCGTCTTCGACAAAGACGAAAAGAACGGTGGCGCCGTCTACCGCAATCAATACGTTTTCGAAAACAGTGACGACCTCCGCGACCTCTACTTCGACAAAACCAATCGCCAACTCTACGTCCTCAGCGCTTCCAAAGTTTATGAAGTAAAATTCTAAACTACTTCTGAAATAAACTTCGCCACCTTCAAGCTGGCATCAGCATTACTCATCTTCGCCAGCCGCTTTTTCATTTCCTGGTAATCTTCTGCAATCTCTTGCACCGCTTTACCAAGATCACCACCTTTTTCTGGCATCACCACACCCAGCTTATGCTTCCGCACCAATTCAGCATTTCCTTCTTCCTGCCCCGCCAAGATCGAACTAATAATCAACGGAGTCTCCGTCGCGATCGCTTCCATTACCGTCGCTCCACCAGCCTTAGTCACCAAAGCATCACTATGCCGCATAAATCTATGCAAATCATTAATCCAGCCGAACACATGCACACGCGGATCTCCCACTTTCTCTTCCAACTTCGGCATCAATTTTTTATTCCGTCCCGTTACCACCAACACCTCCCATCCAGAATTCAGCAACTGCTCAATATTCACTAATGCCTGCTTCACCCGATCATCCATCGCCAAATAAAGCACATAGCGTTTTTCCGGATCTAGATCATAATCAGCACAAAAATCCTTACGACTAGTCTCCTGCATAAATTGCAAACGCACCGGCAGCCCCAAAGTTTTAATTTTTCCTGGAGCAACGCCCATTGCCTTCACTGATTGCGCCGTCTCCTCATTAGCCACAATGTGATAGTCATGATCGGCAAAAGTCCAATAGGAATGGACATTGATCGAATCGGTAATAATATTCATAAACCGCGTTTTCATCGCTGCCTTCTTCCCAATTTCTTGAATCAAATGATCCCAAAGCGGAAAAGTAGATACGATCAAATCAGGCTGTTTTTCCTCAAACATTTTCTTCACCTTCTTCAGTACCAACGGATAATTCAAAGCATTCAAAAGCTTAATTGGCCCTTCTTTATCGGTACTCTCGTAAATAAACCGATTAAAATTATTCGAATACTTCGCCGACCCCAACAAAATCTTCTGGGTAGTCTTATTCATAAACGAACCTATCATCTCCAAAAAATCAATCACCTCGATCCGATAGTCATAACCATATAAATGCCGCAATCCTTCCTTAGTAGCAATTGCCGCATTTAAATGACCATGCCCCATCTTCGCCGTTAAAATCAAAATCGATTTCTGAGAGCAGGAGAATGCCACAATTTTTGCCTCCACATCTTTCAGCATCAAACACAGATGTCGCTGCTCCTCATCGCCAAACGAGGCATAATTCAAATCTGAAGCCATCTGCCGTAAAATCTTCCGCGCCTCTTCAATTAATCGCCTACGCTTCTCAATATCTTCCGTCCCCACCATCTCGGCCACCGTCCGCGAAAGATTCAAAATATTCTCCGAAATCGCCTCCGAAACCTTCGAAGCCTCACAATCAACAACACTCTGCATAATCAACTGCATCGTTTTTACCGTCTCCTGGTAAAGCTTAGTTTTTTCAAAAGCAAACATAAAAAGCGCTTAGGACAGACAAATCCTAGCAACTTCCTGCGCAATCTGCAATTGCTCATTTGCTGGGACTACATAAACTTTTGTCTTACTACCAGCCGCATGAACCGCTAAATCATTTTTCTTATTCTTCCGCGCATCAAGCTTAATCCCCAAAAAAGCCAACGACTTACAAATATCCCGTCGCAAATACCAAGCATTCTCTCCGACCCCGGCAGTAAACACAACTGCATCCACACCTCCCATCGCCGCCGCATAAGCGCCAATGTACTTGGTTATTCGATAGTTAAACAAATCCATTGCCCGTTTCGCCGCCGGATTCTTTTTCTTCGACTCATCATAAATCACTCGCATATCCGAACTAATCTCCGAAACCCCTTTCAACCCTGACTCCTTATTCAATAGGTCATCGATCTTTTCAACGCTCATCCGCTTTTTCTCCATCAAATAAAACACAATCGCCGGATCCAAATCTCCACAACGAGTTCCCATCAAAAGCCCTTCTAAAGGTGTAAAGCCCATACTTGTATCCACGCATTTCCCATCAATCGAAGCCGCCACACTAGCCCCATTCCCCAAATGACAACTAATTACTTTCACTCCTTTCTTTTTCAGCTTTTTCCTCACCTGATCAATCACATACTGATGATTAATCCCATGAAATCCATAACGACGAATTCCAGATTTCCGATAAAGCGAATAGGGGAGACCGTAAAGAAAAGCCTTCTCAGGCAAAGTATTATGAAAAGAAGTATCAAAAACTGCCACATTCGGCACACGTCGTAATAATTTTCGACAAGCTGCGATGCCCGCTAAATTAGCCGGATTATGCAACGGCGCCAACTCTGAAAGCTTCTTAATCGTTCTCATCACTTTTCCATCAATCAGCGTTGCCTCCCGATATTGCTCACCTCCATGGACTACTCGATGCCCCACCGCACTAATCTCACCAATGTCCTTCACCACACCATTCTCCTGCAAAAAACGAAAAACCAGAGCCAGCGCTTTCTTCTGATTACGCACTCTCACCTTCAAATCAACATCACCATTACTCCATTTCACCCGAAATCCCCCCCGCCACAAACCGATCCCATCAATAATCCCTTCGCAACTTGATTTCAAAGTTTTACCAACATCAAAAAGCTCAAACTTCAGTGAAGACGAACCAGCATTGATAACAAAAATTTTCGACATACTTTAACGATGGAGGTTATCCACGACGTGTTTGTATTCAAAATCAGTCTGCGCCTCACACACCGTGATTGCAGTTAAGTTTACAATATCCTCATACTTACAGCCACGTGACAAATCATTCACCGGTTTCTTAAGTCCCTGCAAAATCGGTCCCACCGCCTTTGCTTTAGCCAAACGTTCCACCAGTTTATAAGCAATATTTCCCGACTGTAAATCTGGAAAGATCAAAATATTCGCATTCCCACCAAGTTTCGAATCCTCAAATTTCCGCGCCGCCACCTCCGGCACCAACGCCGCATCAACTTGCATTTCCCCCTCAATCACCGCATCTGGACACTTCTCTCGCGCCATCGCCGTTGCTGCTCTCACTTTATCCACCAACGGATGTCGCGCCGACCCCGCTGTCGAAAAAGACAACATCGCCACCCGCGGTTCAATTCCAAACTGTTTCGCTGTCTGCACAGTATCACAAGCAATATCTGCCAACTCATGAGAATTAGGCTCAATATTCACCGCCGTATCGGCAAACAACATCAATCTCTCTTCCATAATGATCACAAAAATACCTGAGACCTTATGAAACTTCTCTTTCGTCTTAATAATCTGCAACGCTGGCCGAATCGTATCTGCGGTCGGATAAGTAGTACCGGACACCATCCCATCTACTTCATCCAAATGCACCATCATCGTCGCAAAATAATTCATATCCTTCACCGTCTCCAAGGCTTTCTCCTCCGTCATCCCTGGCTTATGCTTTCTTAACTGATAAAACACTTCCGCATAATGATTAAGCTTATCCGAAGTTTCCGGATCATGAATCTCCAACTTACCAAAATCAATATTCAACCCCATTGCCTCCGACTTATCTTTAATCACATCGGGATTCCCCACTAAAGTCAAAAACGCTGTCTGCTCTTGCTGAACCTCAGCTGTCGCCCGCAGAATCCTTTCCTCCGTCCCTTCAGCATAAACAATCCGCTTCGGACTCGTACGCGCCTGTTTTTTAATCCGTTCAATAAAATCTTGCATAACCAAGCATTAAAAATTGCTATGGCAACAGTAAAGCCCTTCGCACAAACCTCTTAAACCGAATATTCATCGAAATCGTCACAAAACTTTTCAAAGAAAGATACTGACTCACTACTTCCACTTTATTTGCTTTAATCGCTTCGACAATCGCCTTTGGTGTCTTCTCCTTCGCTTCAATCATCGAATAATTCTGATCCATGTATTTCAAAATATGAGTGTCAGACGTCCCCAAAATCGGCAAACCATTATTCTCGGCAACTTCATAAGCCTTATAATTCCAATTAAACTTCTCCGCCGCGTAATAATTGTCCTCAATCGCATCAACCAATTCAATATGCTCCAACAACTTC
>CAYGJQ010000022.1:14367-20714 GCA_964350285.1 uncultured Candidatus Peribacteria bacterium
TTGCTTCAAATCAGCAAACGTATGTACATGTTGAACATCCACCGTCGCATTCAAAATTAAGACATGCTTTCGCTCAATATCCTTTTCAATTCCTGGAATTAAAAGCACACCTTTCTGCTTCGCATAGTCAGCTAAATAATCACTGTGAATCACCACATTGTGACAAGTAATCGCCAAAACATCATACTCTTGTGCTGCCGCGTAATCGATCAATTCAATTTCTGAATAATTCACTTTATCCCGTGGATCCTGACGAGTATGAGTGTGTAACTGAGCTTTAAATTTTGGCATTTAGATACGTTTTTTTTAATTCAAAACCTTCGAGACCTATCAAGCACGAACTATAACAAATTTTCGCTAACAGCATGAACAACCGTTACGATATTTCGCTTGCGTTTTTCTGGAATGCTTACCTAATTGGACAACGCGTCAACTGCTTCATTCACCGCACCAACTTTATCTTCCACCGACTCCTTTGTTTCATTAATCGAATTCTGAGTATTCTCAATCGTATCCTGCACATCTTTGATTGTCTTTTGCACTTCTTCCACTTCACCTTTTACTCGTTCATATTCACCTTTCACATTCTCCACTGATGTTTCTACGTCCTCTCTTACCTTCAAAACATTATCCTGAACACTCTGACACGCGGCAAAAAACACCAATGGCAATGTAAGCACAAATCCAACCACTAGCAGATCAAAAAAACGTTTATTCATAATAATTAACCTTTGAGAATGCTTTTAAAATCCCCCTTAAAATCTTTCAAAAAATTATGCATATCCAAAATTTCATCATGGCTAATTGGATCTTTCGCATCCAACTTATGCTGACGATAAGAAATCTCATCACCATCTTGAAGCAATGAAATTTGAACTACAGTCCGCAAAGAACACTCCGGACAAGCTAGCTCCAAAAACACACTTTCTTGAAACAAAGCCATTATATTAATATCTTTCTCTTTAAAACAACGACCACACCCCTGACATGGCATGTTCTTTTTAATGTGTCGAATTATACTTTTGAGTTCTAAATATCTCATAGATATCTCTTTAGTTAGCGTTTACATCTTAATGATACTCACCGATCAAAGTTTAGCAATAGCTTTTTCCAATCTATTTAAAGATTCTTCTTTTCCTAAAGTCGAAATAATTTCAAATGCCCCCGGGGAGAATTCTTTCCCCGAAAGTCCAACTCTCAACGGCCAAAGAACTTGTCCATTTTTCACTCCTAGCTCAGCAATCAAACCAACAATTTGTTCTTTCACCATTGCCTCTTGAGCAACCTCCGATTCATCCATTTCCGAAACCACACTCACAGCCCCTACCAAAGCCTTCTTCGCCATCTCCTGATCAACCTTCATCTTCTCATGCAAAAACATTTCCGCACTGTACTCCGGCAATTCAAAAAAGAAATCAATGAATTCATTCACATTTTCCGGCTCTTTCAAAATCTTATCCTCAACCGTCAGCAAAGCTTCACCCAACAAACCAATCGACTTCACAAAATCCTGATTCAAATGAGCATCACAAACCTCCTTCAAAAGTACCGCCTTCTTCGCCAACAGTTGCTTCATATGTTCTGGATCTTTAAAAACGTAAACAAAACGTCCCTTCTTCACTTCCTGAATCGCTACATCCGGTTGCAACTCCTGAGCAAACAATTTCACCTTTTCCAAATAAACCCTACGCCGCCATTGCCAGTTGAACCATTTAAATTTCTCAATATCAAACACCGCTCCACCTTTGTGCACCTTCTCCAACGAAAATTTTTCAATCAACTCACTCAAAGAAAAAATTTCTTCCTCTTCACCACCACCCGGATGCCATCCTAAAAAGACAATAAAATTCAAAATCGCTTCCTTCGTATAACCTTTTGCCAAATAATCCTCCACATTCACATCATTTTGACGCTTACTCAATTTCGTCCGATCCATATTCAAAATCAAAGGCAAATGCGCAAACTCCGGCACCTCCCAACCAAACGCTTGATAAAGCACCACATGCTTCGGCGTACTCGGCAACCATTCTTCACCACGAATCACATGAGTAATTTTCATATCATGATCATCCACTACATTCGCCAAGTGATAAGTAGGAAAACCATCAGACTTCAAAAGAATCTGATCATCGATCGTTTTTGGATCGAACTTCATCCGCCCACGCACTAAATCTTGAAACTCAATCGGAGAATCATATGGCACCTTTAAACGAACCACATAAGGCTTACCTTCAGCCTCTTGTGCTGCAACTTCTTCTTCAGATAAATGACGACAATGCTGATCATACATCGGAGCTTGTTTCGCTGCCGCTTGCGCTTCACGCATTTCATCAAGACGTTCCGCCGAACAAAAACACTTATAAGCGGCACCTTTTTCAATCAATTCATCCGCCGCCTTCTTATGCATCTCCACTCGTTCAGATTGAATATACGGTCCATAATCACCACCTTTATGCGGCCCTTCATCACATTCCACACCAAAAACCTCCAACATCTCAATCAAATGCTCAGTTGCACCTTCCACTAGTCGATTCCGATCTGTGTCTTCAATCCGCAACAAAAAATGGCCATTATTCTTTTTCGCAAACAAATAAGCATACAAAGCTGTCCGCAATCCACCAATATGTAGGTGGCCAGTAGGGGAGGGGGCAAATCGAGTTCTTACCATCTGAATTAATTACACGTAAATACGCATAATTATTACCGTATCAAGGCTCAAAAAGCCAGCCTCTTGTGCTAAGATCCCTACGAAAACTCATCGATTCAAAATGATCAAAATAACCACCTATTCCAAAAAGTTCCACCAAGACACTGTAAATCTAATATTAGAAATCTACGAAAAAGAACTAAAATTCACCGGATACAATCGCCCCGATCTACAAAACATCGAAAAAAACTACCTTAAAAATGATAAAAGCAATTTCTGGATTGCCCTAGATAACAACGAAGTCATCGGCACCATCGGAATCCTTAAAAAACACACTGACCTAGCTTATATAAAACGATTAACTGTCAAAAAAAAGTACCGAGGCCAAGGAATAGGAAACAAACTACTTCAAACAGCAATCAGCTTTGCCCAAAAACAAAACTTCAAAACCCTCTACGCCGGAACCGTTAAAGAAAACCCCGCGGCAATCGAGTTTTATAAAAAACAAAATTTCACCATCAACAAAACTGCTCCAGATGATATCACTGCCTCATCAAATTCGATTTGTTTAGAATTAAAACTATAATTCAACAGATCTGTTATAAACCAACTGTTACTTAACCGTCACACTCTTCGCTAGATTTCGCGGCATATCCGGATCATTCTTCCGCAACAGCGCCAACTGATAAGCCAAAATCTGAATTGGAATAATATTCACGATAGGGGAGCAATCACCTACATCCGGCACCTTAATCCAAAAATCAAACACTTCATGATTTTCTGGTGACACTCCAATTATGTATCCACCCCGTGCCTTCACCTCCATCGCATTACTAATAATTTCCTTTTTGGTTGCATCATTAGCCACCAAAGCAATTACCGGCGTACCTTCACTAATCAAAGCAATTGGCCCGTGCTTTAGCTCACCTCCAGCAAAACCTTCTGCATGGATATAAGAAACTTCTTGCAGTTTAATAGCTGCTTCAAGCGCAAGTGGATAATTCAATGAACGCCCAATCACATACATACTTTCAAAATCCTTAATCTTATTCGCCAATTCCAAAATATGTTCTTCGTAACGCGGATTAAGCATATCATTAATCTGACTCGCAGTATTAATCAACAGCTGCTTCCCTTCATCAAGCCTCCCGTCACAAGCATATGCCAGCAATGTCAGAATCGCCATTTGCGCTGTAGTCGCTTTCGTCGACGCAACTGCTTTCTCCGGTCCAGCCTTGATATGAAGTGAAAAATCAGAAATTCGATCCATCGAAGACCCCTCCACATTAATAATAGAAAGAACTTTCGCGCCCTTTTCTTTAGCCACTTCCAAAGCCTCCATTGTATCAGCAGTTTCACCACTTTGACTCACGGCAATCACCAAACTCTTCTCTTTCAAAAAATACTTATGCGCCGGAAATTCCGAACCAAACACCACATTCACATGACGCTTCGCCACATGAGCAAAAAGATATTCCGCAGCCATACAGACTTTTCCAGCTGTACCACAGCCAATCAAAAATGTTCCATAAGCATTCTTTATCTCATCTGCTAACCGCAAAATCTCTTCTTCATTCTGATTTATTGCCCTTCGAATAGTATCCTTCTGCTCCATAATCTCCTTAATCATAAAATGAGGAAACTCACCTTTCTCCGCAGTTTCCGCTTCCCATTCAATCTCCACCACCCGTTTCTCAATATCCGATTCCGTCTGCAAATCAACAAAACGCACCTTCCCATCATCAAGCACCACCATCTGATTATCATCGAGATACATCACGTTACGCGTATATTCCAAAAACGCTGGAATATCTGAAGCAATAAAAAACTCCTCTTCACCCACCCCCACAATCAAAGGAGAACCACGTCTCGCCGCCATCAACATATCTTCATCATTACGCATCACTAAAAGAGCATAACGCCCTTCAAGCCGTGAAATAGTTTTCTTAAACGCTTCCTCAAAACCCAAATTTTTATATTTATCCAAAAGATGTACCACCGTCTCAGTATCAGTTTCGGTATCAAATTCATAACCTTCAGCCTTCAATTCATCACGTAGTTCAATAAAATTCTCAATAATTCCATTATGAACCACTACCACACTCTTATCACGATTATAGTGTGGATGAGCATTAGTATGATTAACGCCACCATGAGTTGCCCAACGCGAATGACCAATCGCTAAATGCGCTTTATGCTGACGAGCTTCATTGTAGAGCTCATTAAATTCATCAAGTTCACCAATTTTCCCCACCTGTTTCCAGACATCAATATGCGCATTAGTCCTTTGCGCCACCCCCCATGAGTCATATCCGCGATACTCAAGTTTTTTCAAACCATTGATCACAATTTCCGAAGCATTATCACGAGGACCTTTATACGCAAAGATTCCACACATAATGAATTGATTAACTAATCAAAAACAGGGCAACTAACTGCCGGGGGTTAAAAGTAGCGGAAAACTGGAAAGATTTCAATGAATTGAGCCCCGCACTCATAACCCACCTCCGTACCCCCCACCCTTTGTCTAGGGGGAGTATACAAGCCAAAATCTAATCTGTCGCCGAACCTGAAAGACAAACCCCATCAACAAGCCCTCCAACCCCCAAATTTTCTGTCGACCAAAAGCGATCGACAACACCCTATTAAACCCGATTTTTCCCTTGATTTAAGCAATTAATTCCTCTAAATTAACCAAGCCCTAGCTTCCTAGGTCCTAAATCCTAATTCCTACTGAAAATGTTCGCAATCGTAGAAATCGGCGGCCACCAATACAAAGTAGCTGTCAAAGATGTTGTCCAAGTACACAAAATCGACGCCAAAGAAGGCGACAAAATCGTTGAAACTAAAGTTCTCCTCATCTCCGACAAAGACGGCAAAGATGTTAAAATCGGAAAACCCTTTGTAGACGGTGCTAAAGTAGAAGCAACAGTTGTTAAACACGGCCGTGGAGATAAAATTCGCGTTTTCAAAATGAAATCAAAAAAGCGTAATCAAACAACTATCGGACACCGCCAAGACTTCACTGAAATCGAAATCACGGGAATCAAGTAAAGACAACAACAACTCAATTGAATAGAGGCTCATCAACGGGCCTCTTTTTTATTGCCCTAAAACTTCCAACACCTTCACTAGGTCCTCAGACAACGATGCTTCGAACTCCATCCATTCACCAGAAGAGGGGAGTTTAAAACCTAATTTCTTGGCATGCAAAAATGGTCGCTGAAGGCCATAAGCCTTAAATACCACGTTAGTTTTTGGATCACCATAAGCTTCATCTCCCACTACTTGATAGCCGATCGCTTGAAAATGCACTCGAATCTGATGAGTTCTCCCAGTGATAATTTCCACATCTACCAAAGAAAAACTTCCAGCTTCCCGAATCTCTCTATTTGACTCCCTCACTTCATCAGTGGGCAAATGACTAGCCACCTTATAATGAGTCAACGCATCCCTTGATGCCTGATGCTCAATCACTGCCATTTTCTTTCGATCAGTTAAACTCCGACCAACCGGCGCATCAATTGTACCCGTCTCCGGTGTCAATCGACCTTTTACCAAAGTAGTATACTGCTTCTTAACTTCACGGCCTTTAATTTGCTCACTCAAATTCTGATGAGCCTTATCATTTTTTGCCACCACCATCACGCCAGATGTTCCTTTATCCAAACGGTGCACAATACCAGGACGGAGCTTGCCA
>CAYGJQ010000022.1:20724-23108 GCA_964350285.1 uncultured Candidatus Peribacteria bacterium
AGGCCTCATCACTCCACCAATGCCACTCAAATCGTTACAGTGATAAAGCAAAGCATTCACCAACGTCCCAGTCTGATTATGACTTCCATCAGTTGGATGCACCACCATACCTGCGGGTTTATTCACCACAATCACATCCTTATCTTCATAAATAATTTCTAGCGGAATATTTTCAGGAGTTAATTCAGATTCAGTTGCCTCTGGCAAATACACCTCAATCTTTTCTCCCAATTTCAATTTATAATTCGGCTTCACTTTGCCTCCTTCAACTTCCACCGCTCCATCTTTAATCAAACGCTGCAAAGAACTACGAGTAAGTCCTAAATTTTGAAAATCCACCTGATCTGCCAAAAAACGATCAATCCGCTGACCTTCTTCACTCCTAAACTGATAATTAAAATTTTGATTCATACTACCACCTTAAATTCCAAACATAATAAAAACAAACCTAATCATCTCGCAGTCACTACTTCTTCAGACAATAACTGAGAATTGGTAGGCAACTTTGGCATCTACTTTCTTACAATCAATTCAGAGACAACAATATAACACTTTTCCAGACAATGTCAACCTTCACCAAACCTTTCCATTCCGGTAAGGTGATTAGGTCTAAAATAAAGTAACTTCAGCCCATGACCGTTTCCACCGATCCCAAAAAAATTCACCAGCTTCTCAACAAGGGGACTGTTCGTGAAGAACTCGAAAAAAAACTCCAATCTGGAGAACGTCTTAGCATTAAACTCGGAATTGATCCCTCTGGTTCGGATCTCCACATCGGCCACATGGTAGTTGTCCGAAAACTCAAAGAATTCCAAGACCTTGGCCACCACATCCAACTTCTTTTCGGTAACTTCACCGGCCAAATCGGCGACCCAACTGGCAAATCAGAAACTCGCAAACCTAAAACCCAAGAAGAACTAGAAGCCAACGCCAAACACTACATCGACCAAGTAAAAAAAGTCCTCGACGTTGACAACATCGAACTTTACTGGAACGCCGACTGGCTTGCGCCACTTACATTTAGCGACGTTGTAAAACTCGCCTCCAATTTCACCGTCGCCCAAATGCTCGAACGTGACATGTTTCAAGAACGAATGAAAAACAATCAACCAATATCCATGCATGAATTTTTCTACCCGCTAATGCAAGGATACGATTCAGTAGCCATGAAATCCCATGTTGAACTCGGAGGCACCGATCAAACTTTTAACCTTCTGGCCGGCAGAACTCTCCAAAAAGCTTACGGTCAAGAACCACAAAACATCCTCACTGTCCCCATTCTCGAAGGAACCGATGGAGTCAAAAAGATGGGCAAAAGTGAAGACAACTACATCGCAGTGGCCGACAATCCCAAAGACATGTATGGCAAAACCATGCGCATCCCCGATGAATTAATTCTCAAATACTTCGAACTAGCCACCGACGCTACACTTGAAGAAATTGAAGAAAAACAAGTCAGACTTGAAGGCGGAGAAAATCCCATGAATCTCAAAAAAGAACTAGCCACCGACATCGTCAAAATCTACCACAATGAAGAAGCCGCCCAAGCCGCCGCCCAAGAATTCATCAACATCTTCAAAGACAAAGGCCTCCCCGACGATATCGACGAAGTAACCATCAACCAAGACTCAATGGGCATCATTGATCTTCTCGCTTTCACCGAACTAACAACCTCCAAATCCGAAGCCCGTCGAATGATCCAGGGGGGGGGAGTACGTATTGATGGCGAAAGGGTAGAGGATATTGAGATAAGTGTTGAGCTAAGCCCCGAAAAAAAACTATTGCAGGTGGGAAAACGTAAATTTATTTACGTCAAAAAATAAGATAGGAGCAAAGACAGGCCTGTTATTTCAAAAAACGAATTACCGCTTTCCTCCTACCATTCAGTCCCTTCTGCACCACCCATCTTAGCCTTCACCTTTATACGACATACTTCGAAGGCCACGCTTCGTACTTACCTGATTCCGAGCCTTTACGTCTAGACACCACCAGCATACAGATCAAAAATGAAAAAAAACGAAAATTTTTATGAAATTTTTATGAAGTCTCCATGGACCACCTCACCCTCATCGGCACCGCTTGTGCTACCATCCGACTCATCGCCTTTTTGCTCAACCAAATTGGCAAATAGAAAACCGAAGACCTAATTTATGATTCATTCAATTTAATCGGTGGGGGATTAATGACCACCTATGCGTTCCTCTTAAATAGCTGGCCATTCTTCATCCTTAACGGCGTCTGGACACTAGTTTCCTTCAAAGACGTCATCACATATTTCTACCACAAAAGTAAAACCAAATAGCTTGCACGGAGCACCATCAAAGCCTAATTTAAGCCCAAGAAACTAAAACGAATCATGCTCCACCGATCAATCCAACAAGCAA
>CAYGJQ010000023.1:0-9313 GCA_964350285.1 uncultured Candidatus Peribacteria bacterium
TTGATAGTTTTTTGATTGATAGACATTGTTGCCGTTGTCGTCAATTACAGCATGTGCAGCAATTTCATCTAATGGGTTTGGGTCTTCGGCATCGTATTTGATTGAGACAATATTGATGCTTACAGGGCTGGCGATTGTCACGGGCTGGCTTTCTTGATCGAGAGTGTTTACGGCAGTTATTGCGTAATAGTAGGGCGTGTTTGGTTGTGGAGTGGTGTCTGTGAAAGTGGTTGTTTGAGTGGTGCCGAGTTTGGTGGCGGTGTTGACGTCTGTGATTGGGGAAGTTGAACGGTAAGCAGTGAAGTGCTTGAGGGTGTTGTTTGCGCTGATTGATTTATGGAGATTGAGCCGACCTTCAGTGACGGATTTGTTTTGGAGTGGTGAGAGGAATTCAGTGTTGTTGAGGATGTTTTGTTTGATTCCGTAGTAAGAGCTTTGATTGTTTTGAGACCAAAGTAGGGCTGCAGTTCCGGATACTAGTGGTGCGGACATCGAGGTGCCGCTTTCGCTGCCGTATTGATTGTTTGGTAGTGTGCTGATGATGTCGGTACCCGGAGCGAAGATATCTACTGAGGTGCGGCCAAAGTTTGAAAAGGCGGCGATGTTGTCTTTGTGGTCAGTGGCTCCTACTGAGATGATTGAGTTTAATGCATAGCTGGAAGGGAAGTAAGGTGTAGCATCGTTGTCGTCTCCGATTTGATCGTTGCCGCCGTTTCCGGCTGCAGCTACGAATAGAATTCCTTTTGATTCGGCGGTGGTGATGGCATCTTTTAGAGCTTGGGAATAATTGTTTGCTCCCCAACTGGCGTTGATGATTTGTGCGCCATTGTTGGTGGCGTACTCGATGGCTTTGATCGCATTTACAGTGTCACCGAAGCCATCGTTGATGAATTTGACTGGCATTATTTTGGTATTTCGAGCGACACCGGCAATCCCTTGGTTGTTATTGGCGACAGCGGCGATGATTCCGGCGACATGGGTGCCGTGTCCGTCTTGGTCCATTGGGTTGTTATCTTGGTTCTTGGTTTGGGTGCAATAGCCAGTTTGGTCGTATTTGGCGCAGGTGCTCATGTCGTAGCCACGGGTGTCATCGATGTAGCCGTTTCCATCATCATCGATTTGATTATTTGGGATTTCGTTGGGGTTGCTCCAGATGTTGGCGGTGAGATCGGGATGATTGTAGTCGACTCCAGAATCGAGAACGGCAACGGTGATTGTTGCTGGTGAACTTGAAGCCGAATTGTAGAGGTCCCATCCTTTCTGAGCGTCGATGTCAGCGCCGGCTATTCCATTGTTTTGGCCGGAGTTGTGGAGTGACCATTGTTGATTGATTTGGGGGTCGTTGGGGAGTGTTGTTGTTTGCCAGATGTAGTTTGGTTCGGCGTATTCAATCCAGGTTTCTTCTTCAAGTTTAGTTAATTGGGCTTCGAGATTTGCGGTAGTAGGTTCGGAGATTTCGATTTCGAATACTTTGGAGTTTTTGACTTCTTTATTGTTGATGACGATTTCGGGGGCATTAAATTTTAATAGTTCAGGATTGTTGCTTTTGTTGATTTTTTGAACGGCGATGCGTTTTAGTGTTTGGCTTTTTTGGTTGAAGAATTTGTCGAACTCTTTTTGTTCTTTGGTAGTGAGGTTGTCTTTTACTTTGATGATGAGATTGTCTTTTTGGTGAGGCTGCTTGAGTTTGTCGGTGATTTTTTCTTTTTTAGTTTTTAATGATTTTGTTTGATTTTGATTCTTGGTGATAAAGTCGGTGTTGCTCATTGCCACGAGGGCAGAAGTGTTGATGTTGGCGCCACCGAATGCAGTGGTTGTTTCTTGATGATTCCAGGCAAGGATAATTTCTTTTTTGGTTTGGTCGGGGGTAGCCGTGAGATTGGTGATGTCGGTTGGTTTTTGGATGTTGAAATTGATATTAAGATTTACTTCGCCGAGAGTTTTATTGTTAGCGGTAAATTTGATGGTTTCGTTGATGTCGGTGGTGATGCCTGGTTTGAGGTCGAAGGTGACGGTTTTTTGGGTGTCGTCTTGGATATTTAAGGTGTTGGTGGTTGCGGTGAGGTTGGTTTGGGGATAGTCGATAGTTAAGCTGCCGCGGAAGCCATCGGGAGTGATGGTAATTGGGAAATTGAAAGATTCACCTTGGGTGTAGATGTCGTGTTGGACTTTTTCGGGAGAGACGCTGATGCCTTGTCGGTTGATGGTGGCTTTTACACTTTCTTTTAAGGTGGGGTCGTTGGTGGATTTGAGGTCGAGGAAGGCGATGTCATTTTTGTTGTTTGCTTTGGTACTGATTTTGAGTTTGAGGTTTTTGGCAGTATTGGCGGCGAGAGTAATTTGAGCTGGTTGAGTTGTGTACTCGGTGCCTTGGTCGTCGGTGAGAATCGTTGGGCTTTCGGATGGGCTGTACCAGAAGAGATTGAAGGTGTCGTCTTTGCCTTCGTTTTCTAGTTTTACGTCTAATGTAACCGTGTCTTTGTGGGAAACACTTTTGGTAGTGCTGCCGCCGTTACCATTGGAGCCGTAAGTGTTATCGCCTTGATTGTCGATGATGAGATCAGCTTTGTGTCCGCTGTTTTTCACAATCAGGGCGCCGGGAAGTTCTTGTTTGTTATTGCCAGATTGGTCGATTTTGATCAGATAGCCGTAGCCACCTGGTGTTGTGCTTTTGATGTTCCAGGTAATTGTTTTAGTGGAGTGGGCCGGGATGCTGATGGTTTGATTGGCTTGCTCGCTGAAGATGAGATTTTGATGGGCTTCGAATTCGATTGGAATATTTTGAGCTTCGTAGTCTCCGGCGTTGTAGAGGGTGAGTTTTACTGGGATGGCGTTATTGGGTGTGGTTTCATGAGTTGCTTCGAAATGTGTGTTGAGATCAGGAAGGCCAAGGATTTGAACACCATGGAAGGCAAAGTGATTTCCTCCTTGGGCAGCTTTGGCTTCGAGTTGGAGGGTGAAGCTGCCGTATTGTTCTGGGGTGATAGTCCAGGTGAGGTTTTGGCTTTGATTTGCAGCGAGGTTGATTGTTTTTGCGGTGTTGTTGAGATCGAATCCGAGTCCGGAAAGTGTGATGTCGACGTTGTTTATTGGTTGGGCCCATTTGTTTTTGATGGTGACGTCGAGGGTGTAGGTTTTATTTTCGTCTACTTGGTTTGAAGTGTTGTTGATGGTGATGTCGAAGGCGCTTTCGATTTGGAAGGTGGAGGTGCTGTTTGAGTAGGCGAAGTCAGCATGGGCGGTGTAGCGGTTTTCGCGAATGTCACCGTGGTTTTGGTAGGTGTATTTTTCGGTTAGTTTGCTAGCTGCTGGAATCGTGAGTGATTTGGTAGTGTCCATTACTTTCGGGAGTTCGCGTGGAGATTCTCCTGGTCTTGGTGGAGTGGTGATTTTGAATTTTAAGTCTTTGGTGATGGCTGTTGGGGCGGCGTTTTCGATGATTACGTCTACGGGAACGTCTTCGATAGTTTTGAAGTTTTGATTATGAGTGAGATCGATGTAGGTGATTGGATCGTTATTGGTGATGATATTTTGGGCGAGGCCGGAGTAGAGATTTGCGGCGGTGTCGCTGGAGGTTTTGGATTCTTGGTAGACGTTGAGTTCGCGGTTGGCGAAAGGTGTGAGGGTGAAGTCCCAAGTGATGGTGAGTTGGTTGTTTTGGTGGGTTAGTTGTGATGGGGTTTTGGTGAAGAGGTGAGTGGTTTGAGTGTTGGAGCTGGTGTTATTGAGATTGATGTAATGGATATTTGGATTTGTGATTGAGGTTGGATTGGTGTGGCCGGGGACGGTGAGAGTGGTGCCGGAGGTATCGATAGTGTAGGTGTACTGGAAGGTGTTGTTTTTGTCTTGGTTGCTGATTTTGATTCTTTCGGTGGTGTAGGATTTTTGGGGATCGGCAGTGTGGGATTCAGTGAGGAATACTGGGCCGCTGGTTCCTTGGGCGGTGCGATAAGTGCCACCAGTTTGAGCACCGTTATTACTGGTGTTGAGGATGCCGAGAGTTGAGGTTGAATTGTTTAGGGAAGAAATGCTGAGTTGGATTGATTCAGTTGCGGAGATGTATTTGTTGAGAGTGATGAAGATGTCGTCGTATTCGTTGGTGTTGAGAGAGATGGATTCGTTGAATGACTGAGTGGCACTTGGGGCGATGTTGATACCGGAGGTGATGGCTTTGATTTTGCTGGTGATCGGGCGGTTGTCTTTTACCGGGACGATTTCGATGAAGAATTTGTCGCCGGTATTGCCGGCGTCGTCTTTACCTTGGATGGTTTGACTGGTTGGGTTTTGGATGTCGAAAGTAATGCCGGTGGTTTGGCCGCCGGTGGATTGGAGGGAGAGGGAGGATGGCGCTGAATAATCTGGTTTGTATAGTTTGGTGAGGTTTTCGAGGCGGGAGGCGCTGGGGGAGATGGTGCCGGAGTTTAGGTTGGCAGCGAGGGTTGGGGCGTAGATGCCGGATGTTTTCGGAAATTCTGGATTGAAGCCGAGGATTTCAGTGTTGCCGTATTCATTACGGTTTCCTCCGAATCTAATAGAATCTGATCCATCGAAAACATTGTCCCAATTATTGTTTTGATAAACTTCAGTCCATTCGTGAAAGTTCCAGTAATCAATTCCTAATGCTTCAGTCGCAGGAGTTTTTAATTTCATTCCGCTCACTACTCGTGCTGGAAGGCCAATTGCTCGATAGTAATCGATGAGCAGATTGGCAAAATCCATGCATTGGAACGTTGGACTATCGATACAGGCGATGGTGTTGGGGGTTTCGCATATGCCGTCTCTTGTCCAAGAGTTTTCGTTATTCACTGTTTCCATTAATGTTTTAGCTGCATTGAATGGATTGGTTTCGCCATCAACTGTTTTAAGAGCTTTTTTTGCGATGACGTCATTTGTTTTATTGTTGTGGTTTAATGTATATCCGGCGATGGAAAGTTTGTCGTCACTTGAGTAGTAGGGAACTAGATAGGTAGAGTTATCACTTTCTACGTATTTGTTAAAATTATTTTCTTTGTCAGAGTTGAACCATTCTTTTGAGTTGTATCCGATATAGAAATTTTTGGTTTTTTCAGGTGTTCCGTCTTTGATGGTTTGAACTCTGTAAAACCCAATGCCAGTATTAGTTGGGATTTGATAGCTGAAGGTTTGTTCTTTGTCCCAGAATTTCCACCAAGGAGCATCGATTTCGATTCCGTCGCCAATTTTGTTTGTGCTTTCTGTGCTGGTTTCTGGGTTGATTACATCTAAGATTTCTACTGATACTTGTGGTTTTTTAGCGAGGATGTGCCACCATTTGCTTTGGGCTCCTACGACTATTTGCATTTGGTCTCCTTGGTGTAGGAAGGGATCGAATTTTATTTCGTATGCTTCATTGTTTGTTGATGCAGAGCTGATAAGTTTATCATTGGACAGATTGTTATTGTTTTTGTAGTAGCGTTTGGCACCAGGAATTGCGATGCCAAGAATTTTTGATTCCTCCTCATTCGTTGTTGTAAATTGCCAAATGTCGCTCCAGATTTCGCCGCCGTTTTGGTTTCCTTTGATTTGCCAGTAGTAGGTTTTATTTAGTTCTAAATCGTAAACTGGGTGAGTGGTGAACTTTTGGTTGGAGGTTACTTGGCTTAGATTATTTTTATCGGTGCCGAAGTAGACATTGTAGTCGGTGAAATTGATGCCGTTGGGAGTCCATTGGAGTTGAGGGTTTACTTCGATATCGGTGGCGTTGTTGATTGGGCTGAGTGGTTTGATTTTGGCGTTGAAGATGGAGCTGTAGTTGGCTTCGCTGTAGAGAGTTTCAAAAGTGCTATTGGCGCCGTTGGTGACGGGGGGGATTTTGAAAGTTGAATAGATGGCGAGTTTGTTGCCAATGACAGTGGAGGCGAATCTTTTGAGGATTTTGGTGTTGGAGTCCATGTCGTGAGAGATGGTTCGTTCGCGGGAAGTGAGGTTCGAGCCGTAGTAAACATTGTGGAAAAAGGAAATGCGGGGAGTGGGTAATTCGCGGTTTTCTTCTGTAGTGAAGATGTGGTAGCCGCCATTGCCGATGGGATGGATTGCGTAGGTGAGGGGAGTGAATTTGTAGCTGTCGGTTTTGCCACCAATTAAGTCTTGGCTGTCAGTGGTGATGAGATTTCCGGTGGCTTGGGAGAGATCTAGTTTGAAGTAATCAAGGCCTTTGACATCTGTAGTCCTGCCATTTGTGTAGTCGGTGTAATAGATGTCGTATTGGTTATTGCCTTTTGGAAAGATGTGAATGAGTGACTGTGAGCCTCCTGGATCTCCCCATCCTTTGTATTCTCTAATAGTGCCTTTTGATTGATGGTGGCTGATTTTGATATCAATTGGAGTTGTCCAACCATTGGTGTTTTTTTTGACGAAGTGAAATTTATGGTCGTTGTAGTAGATGACGATTGGAGTGTTGTTTTCTAGGTTGATAGCGAAATTGTAGCCCCAGTGTTGTTCGTCTAAATAACTGGCCCAGCGGTTTGGAGTAGTGTTGGGGATGGTGGAGTTTGTACTCCAGGTGTTGCCGATGCCGGTAGCGTAGTGCACAAGGCTAGTGCCGGTTTTAGTTTTGAAATCATATCCAGCACGCCAGATGAGATGGATGTTACCAGTTGAATCGGCAACGATTTGAGGGTGATAGGCTTTGGTGGCGCCGTTAGTGATCTGTTTTGATGTTTGGATGTTGCCGTTTTCAATTTGGAGGTAGTGAATTTGTCCAGTTTGGGAATTTAATTCTTGCCAGGCGTAGAAAAAATGAATGCTGTTGCCGATTTTTACGGCTTCGAAGTCGTTGAAACTAAAATCTTGGGTGGAGGTGCCCATTTTGTAATAGTATTCTTTGAGCTTAACTGGTGTGCCCCATTGGCCGTTGGAAAATTTGCGATACATGATGCGGCGGTATTGGTCGGTGGCATTGGTGATGTTTTCATATCCTTCTTCTTCTTGATAGAGGATTTCAAGATTGCCGTTGCCGTCGGGGAAGCTTTTGATGATTGCTTGTTTGATGCTGCTGGTTTGGTTGAGGCCACTTAGTTGTTGTGGTGTTGACCAAGGGTGGTGGGGTGGGAGGTTGCTAGAGGTTTGAGCAAATGCTGTAGCGGGGATGAATTGCAACAGCATTGCCATTGAGGTCAGTGTGGCGGTCCATTTTTTTAAAGTTTGAAACATGAGAGAGGAGTTAAAAGGTCAACAAAAAACACCTGGCCAATGGCTGCAGGTGTTTATTTATAATGAACTAATTGGTCCGTTGTGGAATAGATATCAAGGCAACAGTAGTAGTTCATATCGTTTGATTATTTATTAGGAATTTATTGGTTAGTCAGAATTTTTTCAAGTTTTAGCGTGTTAGCAAGCATTGTCCATTCGTCAATTTTCAGTGTCTCGGCTCGGCGGTTTGGGTCGATGTTAGCCTTGATAAGGAGTTCTTTGATTTTTTCGTGAGAAATTTGAGGGATAGGTTTTGGGCCTGGTGCACTGAGTAGATTATTGGAGATTGATTTAGCAATTTTTTTACGCTTTTGGTGAAAGCCGGCGTGAATTAATTGGTAGTAAGTATCTAGGAGGTCGGTGGCAATGATGGGTTTTTTGTATGGAGTGATTTTGATGATTGCCGATTCGACTTTTGGAGGTGGAACGAAGGCTGTTGCGGGGACGTTTTCAATAATCTCAGCGGTGGCGAAAGTTTGGACGTTTAGTGCGAGAACAGACATTTTGTTGTTGGCAGCGCAGATTTTTTCGGCGACTTCTTTTTGGGTGAGTAATACTAGGAGGCTAGGAGCTAGGAAGCTAGGATCTAGGGTTTTGGGTTTAGTGTAGATGTCTTTAAGGAAGTGGTTAATCAGTGGGGAGGTGATGTAGTAGGGGATGTTAGCGATGATTTTGTAGGATTCGAGTTCAGTGGGATTGAATTGGAGGGCGTCGGCTTCAATGATTTTGAGGTTGTCGTACTGTTTAAGGCGATCTTCAATAATTGGGATTAAGGTGCTGTCTTTTTCGATAGCAATTACTTGTTTTGCTTGTTGGCAAAGAAGTTCCGTGAGAGTGCCGAGGCCGGGGCCGATTTCGATGATGGTATCGGTGGGTTGGATGTCACCAGCGGCGGCGATGGTTTCGAGAATTGATTGGTCGTCGAGGAAGTTTTGGCCGAGGGATTTTTTGGTGTAAAAGCCGTATTGTTTGAGGATGTCGTGAATCATTCGGATATTTTAATAAGTTTCAGGCGGTCGGTTTGACCGCTGATGATGGAGATTTGATCTTTATGGATATTTAATTCTTTCGCAAGGAATTTTATTAGTTCTTGGTTTGCCTTTCCTTTTTCGGGCGGGGCTTTAATGCGGATTTTGATGGTGTCTCCGTAGGTTTCGTCTTGGCTAATTTCAGTGATTTTGGTTTGGGGACTTTTGGGGGTCACTTTGATTCTGAGGTAGAGGGGGCGTTGGGTGTGGGCGGTGAGGTATTGGGGCAGCATGGGAAGGGGAGTAAGCTAGGAGGTTAGAGGTTTATTTTTTAGGTTTCAGTTAATAGCTGTTGGCTAGGCGTTAGGTTTTGTTTTGAAGTGGTGGATTGTCGAGGTGATGAGGCCGGTGAGTAGTGGGAGGAGGATGAGGAGGGTGAAGAGAGTGGAAATGAGTAGAAGTAATGCCCCGGATTTGAAGCCCACTGAATAAGTGTCAGCTATATTTAATAGATCTGCTGTTAAAAGTATAGGGCTGAATACTAAGGATTTTATGATTTCAGGGGTGTTGGAATGGTCTTGGAATATTGTGATGAAGATAAGGGCTAAACTGATGAAAAAGCCTAATATATACCCTTTTAGGAATTTTTGACGTTTAAATTTTTTGAAAAGTTTTTCTAAGATATAGATTTCGAGAATTGGAGCAATTATTGGTGCTGAGAATAGGATGAAGTTAGCAAAGGATCGATAGTATGGAGGGTTGATTGGTTTTAAGATTTGATAGAAGTGTTTTGGGGAGATTATGAAAAGTATTTCGAAGAAGCTGATGGTTGTTAACAAGACAATTAACCAGGTGGGAATTTTGGCGTTGATGAAATTTTTAATTTTGGATTTCATTTTTTTTCATAAAAATTTTAAAAAAATTTCATATTTGGTTGGTAGGGTTGGGAGTGTCGCGGCAAAGAGGACGTTAGCAGGTTAGTACGAAGGCGAGACCTTCTAGGTATGTCGTATCAAGGTGAAGGTCACTATTGGGTGGTGTGAAAGGGACTGAATGATAGGGAGGAAGCGGTGATTCGTTTTTTTTACTACATCAGGCCTGACTTTGTCCCTGTCTCCGAATTCTAAAAATTAATT
>CAYGJQ010000023.1:9323-11379 GCA_964350285.1 uncultured Candidatus Peribacteria bacterium
CAAAGATACTCAACGATCCAACCGTTACGATAAGCCATTCATTCAAAGTCAGCCCAGTCGTTTCTAACCAATTCTGAAAGAACGGAATTTCTATAAAGGCATAAACTGTAATAATTGAAATTGTAATGGCCCCAAGTAGATATTTATTTTTAAACAGACCCACAGTAAACGCCGATTGATGGTCACTTCTTGCATTAAAGGCGTTTGCCATTTGGATTAATACTAGTATTGCAAAGGCCATTGTCGATCCTTTGATGTGAATGAAGTTGTCGTGGTCGAGTGGTTGTCCCCAGGTCCAGCCGTAGGAGTAGAGGGCGTAGATGTAGGTGGTTACCACTACTGCGCCGATTGCAAGGCCGAGGAAAATGAAGCGAGAGTTGAAGTTGAGGTCCATGATTTTTTTGTCGGGATGGCGGGGTTTTTGTTCCATGATTCCTTTTTCTGCTGGGTCGATTCCTAATGCTAGAGCTGGAAGGATATCGGTTCCGATGTCTACTGCGAGGATTAATACTGCGGTGAGTGGTGCGGGGATATTGAGGATGATTGCCGTGAAGATGGTGGTGAGTTCGCCGATGTTGCAGGAGAAAATGTAGAAGACAAATTTTTTGAGGTTTTCGTAAATTGTGCGTCCTTCTTGGATGGCGTTTACAATTGTGGAATAACTGTCGTCGGCCAGGATCATGTTTGAGGCTTCTTTGGAGACGTCGGTGCCGGTAATGCCCATGGCTATACCAATGTCGGCTTTTTTTAGTGCTGGGGCGTCGTTGACGCCATCACCGGTTACCGCAATTACGTTGTTGAGTTCTTTTAAGGCGGTGACGATGCGGAGTTTGTGTTCGGGGTCAACGCGGGCGAAGATGATATCGGCGTCTTCTTGGAGTTGTTGTTTTAATTCGCTGTCGGTGAGTTCGTTTAAGTCTTTACCGGTGATGATTTTGTGATTGCGTTCTCCAACCATGCCGATTTGTTTGGCGATGGCTTTGGCGGTCAATCCGTGGTCGCCGGTGATTACGTAAGTGCGGATACCTGCCGCTTTTGCTCGAGAAACTGCTTCTTTAACTTCTGGCCGTGGTGGGTCGATCATGCCGACAATGCCGATTAAAGTTAGGCCTTGTTCGATTTCATCTTGTTGGTATTTGCCTGTTGATTTATCGACTTCTTTTACGGCCATTGCGATTGTGCGTAAAGCTTTTGATGCCATGGTTTCGGTTTGTTTCAGCATTTCTTTTTTTAACTCTGCCGTAAGTTTTACAGCTTTGCCGTGTTGATAGACGTGGGTGCAAACTTCGAGCATGGTGTCTGGTGCTCCTTTTACATAGGCGATGCGTTTTTTGGTGACGGAGTTGTCAGCAATGACGGTCATGCGTTTGCGTCGGGAGTCAAAGGGTAATTCTTGGATGCGTTTGTTTTGGTCTTTGGTGCGTTCGGTGTTGAAACCGGTTTTGGCGGCTAGGGTTAAGAGGGCCCCTTCGGTGGGATCGCCGATGATGGTCCATTGGTCGCCGTCGGATTTTTTGAGGGTGGCGTTGTTACAAATTAAAGACACGTAGTGGATGTCTTTTAAGCGATTGAAAACATTTGGGTGTTTGGCTTCGATTTCACTGAGTGTGAGAGCATCATGTTTTTCTTTGTTACCAGCTGCGAGACTGACTTTCATTTTTTCTCCTTCCATTTCAATGACACCGTTTGGCTTGTAGCCGACGCCAGTGATTGTGCCGTGGTAATCACCCATGACTAATTCTTTTACGGTCATTTCGTTTTTGGTGAGGGTGCCAGTTTTATCGGAACAGATGATTGTGGTTGAGCCGAGAGTTTCGACGGAAGCGAGTTGTTTAACGATGGCATTTTTGCGGGCGAGACGTTGGACTCCCATGGCGAGAGCGATAGTGATGGTGGCAGGTAGTCCTTCTGGAACGGCGGCGACAGCGACTGCGGTGGCAAAGAGGAAAGCAGTGACAAACGGTTGTCCTTGGTAGAAAACGCCGACACAGAAAAGGATGGCAGAAATTACGAATGTTACTTTGCCGACAAAGAGACCGATGCGGAACATTTCTTT
>CAYGJQ010000023.1:11389-22784 GCA_964350285.1 uncultured Candidatus Peribacteria bacterium
TGCAGCGGGCTTTTGGACTTTTTGGTTTGGGTAGTGAGTTTGGCAATTTTACCGAATTCGGTGTTCATACCAGTGCCCGTGACAATGGCTTTTCCGGATCCGTGAGCAACGAGTGTTCCCATGAAGACGCGGTTTTTTTGATCGGCGATGTGTTGGGATTTTTTTGCTAAGGGCTCAGTATGTTTGGTGACGGGGGTTGATTCTCCGGTTAATGTCGCTTCTTGGCTGCGGAGTTCGGTGGTTTCGATCAAGATGGCGTCAGCGGTGATGCGATCGCCCTCTCGGAGGACGAGGATGTCGCCGGGGACAATTTCGTGAGCTTCGATTTCGTCTTCGTTTCCATCACGGATCACGATGGCGTGTTGAGGTACTAGTTTTTTTAAGGCTTCGATCGCTTTTTCAGCACGGAATTTTTGAATGAATCCGATTAAGGCGTTGATGATAACGATCACAAAAATCACGACAGCGTCTTTGCCTTCGCCGGCGAAGTAGGAAATGGTGGCGGCGAAGATCAGTGTTAGCACCATTAAATCGGTGAATTCTTCGATGAAGTGTTTCCAGAGGGGAGTTCCTTTTTGAACTTTTAACTTATTGGGGCCGTATTTTTTGAAACGTTTTTTGGCTTCGGATTTAGAGAGGCCTTTTTCAGAAGTTTGGTGCTCGTTGAAGAGGGAAAGAATGTGGGCTTGAGACATATTAGAAGGTCAGCTGTTTAAATGAATATAGCACAGCAAATCGATTTGGTTGATCGATTGTTAGACTCTTTTAGATGAGTTGTTGGAAGTTGTTACTAGATTTTTGTGAAATTGATTATTGGGCCGATACTAAATAGTAATCCAAATAGAAATGTGAGGAAAAAATTGTTCCAAATTGATTTGAAGTTATTAAGTTTTGCAGTTTCTGGAGCTTCAGGGAGGTGTTTGACAGTGATTAAGTCTCCTTTTTTATAGGGGCATTTGTTGATGAAATTATCTTTGAGTGAGTATTCTTTTTTATCTAGCTTGAATGAAATTTTTGCTTCGATAGTATCGGTGCCGTCATCTGAGAAATATGATTTTGTTTTTAGATCGGTGATAATTACTGACTTGTTGACTCCCTTTTGGAGGAAGATGATTGTTTTGATTAGAAAATATATTGATAATAGAAAACTGATTATACTCAAGGCTGTGAATATATACATGGTGATTGAGAAGGGATCAGTTTGGAAGGGCATTATTTGAGGTTATTTTTTTTCCATTTTTCGATTTCGGCATGATGGCCGGAGCGGAGTACCTCGGGGACTTCGAGGCCTTGGAATTCTGCTGGTTTGGTGTACTGAGGGTATTCTTTTTTGCCTTCGAAGGCTTCGGAGAAAGAATCTTCATGAGCAGAGCCTTCGTCGCCTAATGCGCCGGGGAGGAGGCGAGTGATGGCGTCGATGATGGTGAGTGTAGGGAGTTCGCCGCCGGTGAGGACGAAGTTGCCGAGGGAGATTTCTTGGTCGACTAAGAGGTCGCGAATGCGTTGGTCAATTCCTTCATAGCGTCCGCAGACGAAAATGCAGCTTTCGAGTTTGCTGAGGGATTCGGCTTTTTTTTGGGTGAAGGTTTGGCCTTGAGGAGTGAGGAAAATAACGGGGCCGCTGTTTAATGATTTGGCGTGGGTGATGCAGTCGTAGAGGGGTTGTGGAGTCATTACCATGCCGGGGCCGCCGCCGTATGGTGTGTCGTCGACTTTGTGGTGTTTATCGGTGCTGAAATCACGAATATTGTGAAAGCGGACTTTGATGATTTTTTCTTCAATAGCTCGTTTGAGAATGCTTTCTCCGAGGTAGGAGGTGAACATTTCGGGGAAGAGGGTGCAGATGTCGAATTGCATTTTAGGGAGGAGGCTAGGAGCTAGGTCTAGAATTATATTACCAAAAAAGGCCCCGGTGAGGGGCCTTGATTTTGCGTTTAACGTTTTGAGAACTGTGGAGCGCGGCGGGCTCTTTTGAGACCGTATTTCTTTCTTTCTTTAATTCTTGAGTCGCGAGTGATGAGGCCGGCTTTTTTAAGTGTGCCGCGGAGTGTTTCATCGAATACTGTGAGAGCGCGTGAGATACCGTGGCGCATTGCTTCTGCTTGGCCGGTGATACCACCTCCGTCTACTTTAATGCTGATATCAAATTTACCCATGTTGCCAGTAAGTTCTAGCGGGTAAAGGATGTTGTGTTGGATTGCTGCGAGTGGGCTGAATTTGTTGATGCTTTGTCCGTTGATTGAGACTTCACCTTTACCTTTTTCGTAGAGACGAACGCGGGCTACTGATGTTTTACGTTTACCAGTACCGTAATAATATTTACGATCGTGGTTCATTGTTACTGCGTGGTCTTCGTTTTTTGTGGTTTGAGTTTTAGGCATTGGATGTTGAGAAATTAGGAGCTAGGAAGCTATGAATTAGTTAAGTTCAATTTTTTCCGGCTGTTGTGCTTCGTGCTTGTGTTCTTCTCCGGCAAAAATGTGAAGTTTTTGAATCAATGGTTTGCGGAGGCGGTTTTTAGGAAGCATTCCGAAAACTGCTTTTTGAAGAATTTGAGTCGGTTTTTCTGCACGCATCTTCGCTACTGGGATTACTTTTAATCCACCTGGGAATCCACTGTGGCGGTAGTAAACTTTTTGTTCTTCTTTGTTACCAGTAAGTTTTACTTGTTCAGCGTTAATCACAACTACGTGATCACCACAGTCTACGTGAGGGGAGAAGATTGGTTTTTCTTTTCCGCGGAGAATGTTGGCGATCTTGGTAGAGAGACGTCCAAGAGTTTGGTCTTTGGCGTCGATCAAATACCATTTTCTATCGATATCAGTTTTTTTGGCGAATGTAGTTTTCATGAGTTGATTTAGCTTTTAGCTAGTTAGATATTTATACTAGTTCGATTTGAACAATTAGAGAAGCATCTCCTTTGCGAATTTTGATTGGAGTGATGCGAGTGAATCCAGATTGACGATCTTTATAACGACCAGTCAGTTCTTCGAAAATCTTTTTAGAACAGTTTTCGTGTTGGATAAGTTTGTTGATGTGGCGGATAGCTTTGACGCGATCTTCACTCTTGGCAATGGTCATCAATTTGTCGATCAAAGGAGCGACAGTTTTAGCGCGAGCTTGAGTAGTTTGAATCTTTTCGCGGATGATGATTGAAGTAGCAAGATTTCGAATAGTTGCTACACGATGAGATTTCGATCTGCTGAGTTTTGATGTTCTTTTCTTGCGATGACGCATGTTTTCTAAGAATTAGGATCTAGTATTTTTTATAAGGATTCTTTTTATAAAGGATTTTTTACTCTTCTACAAGAGATAATCCACGTTCTGAGAGCGCTTTGTCTACTTCAGTGAGAGCCTTTTGGCCAAACCCACGGAGATTGCAGAGTTTGCTTTTAGTACATTGGCAGAGTTCTTCGATTGAACCGATGCCGCCGTTGATAAGGGCATTAAGCGTTCGTGGAGAGAATCCGAGAATTTCAATTGGAGTGTAAGCAACTTGTTTTGGCTTTACTACTTCTTTTTCTTGTTCTTTCTCAACGATCTTTTGAAGATCGCTCATGAAGTCAGTTTCTACTTGAATGTTTTCAGCGTTGAAAATGTTGAAGTAAGACTGGAGGATGTTTGAAGCAAATTTCAAAGCATCGTCTGGGCTGATAGAGCCATCAGTTTCAATTCCGAGGACGAGTTTGTCGAGGTTAGTCATTTGACCAACACGCATGTTTTCTACATCGAAGCGTACTTTGGTCACTGGAGAGAAAACACTATCAGTAAGGATAACGTTTGCTTCGTCAGTTTTCTTTTGACTTGCTGGAACGTAGCCAACACCTTTTTCAACAGTCATTTCCATTTCAATCTTTCCGCCGCTATCAACTGTAGTAATGTAGAGGTCTGGATTGAGAACTTTTACATCGCCGTCAGCTTTGATGTCTTTTGCTTTAACTACACCAGCTTTAGAAACGCTGAGAGTAATTTTTGAAGGTTCTTTATTTTCTTTTTGAAGATGGAGTTTTTTTAGGTTGAGGATGATGTCGAGAACACTATCTTTAACTCCTTTCATTGTTGAGTATTCGTGGCTTACACCCTTGATTTTTATCCAGCTAATACTTGCGCCAGGGAGGGAAGAAAGTAGAATGCGTCGTAGTGCATTTCCGAGTGTCATACCGTAGCCAGAAGGAAGTGGTCCTACCACAAACGTCGCTGAATTGTCCCCAGATTTATCAACTTTTATTTTAGGAATGCCGATTTCTTCTTGAATGAGATGCATTGGCGAGCAAGTTATGAGGCTAATTGATACCTCGGGAACATAAGTGCTCGAGTAAATCCAAAATTATTTTGAATAGAACTCCACAATAAGTTGTGGATCAATGATTTTCATCCCATCGATGTCATCTGTTTCTGGGATGTTAATTACTTCACCTGAAAGGTTGTTGAGATCAGATTTGATCCATTTTGGTGCTTGATATTTTTTCTTTTTCACTTCAGCAAAGAGGGGAGAATTCTTTTTCTTTTCGCGTACTATAAATTTATCACCTGGTTTAACTTGGATTGAAGGAACAGTTACACGTTGACCATTCAATTCTAGGAGACCGTGGCTAACAATTTGACGTGCTTGAGGACGAGTAGCTGCGAGACCAGCTCGGAAAATCACGTTGTCGAGACGAAGCTCGAGAAGTCTCATGTATTGTTCACTGGTGGTTTCGTTACTGTTTTTAGCAGTTTTGTAATAACGGCGCGATTGTTTTTCGGTAATTCCATACATGAAACGTGCTTTTTGCTTTTCACGTAGCTGTTTTCCGTATTCAGAAATTTTACCGCGCATGTTTTGACCATGCATCCCTGGTTTGTATTTTTTGTTATGGAAAGCTTTAGTCTTACTTGCTCCGTTAGCGAAGAGAATTACTCCAAGTCTTCGAGAAATCCGGGTAATTGGTCCGCGATATCGTGACATAGTTAGGTAGGTATTAGGTTTTAGGTATTAGGTTTGAGAGGAGAGAATTAAATTCGGCGGGCCTTCTTAGGGCGGCAGCCGTTGTGAGGAAGTGGAGTGACATCAGCAATAGACTGAACGTCGATTCCAGCACTATTGAGACCACGAATTGCTTGTTCGCGACCTGGGCCGATTCCTTTCACAAAAACGTCTACACGCTCGAGGCCGTAGGCCTTTGCTCTTTCAGCAGCATTTTCAGCAGCAACCTGAGCAGCGTATGGAGTAGACTTTCTGGTTCCACGGAAACCACTTGCGCCAGCACTTCCCCAAGCCAATACGTTTCCACTTGGTTCGGCAATGGTTACAATTGTGTTGTTAAAACTTGCTTTAATATAGGCTTTGCCCTCGAGGACAGTTCTTTTTTTGCCTTTTTTCTGTGTCTTTTTACCTTTCTTATCGGCCATGATGGATTCTAAATAATTATATAAGAACTAAAGTTGAGCTATTATTTAGCTGCAATTTTTTTGTTAGCAACAGTTTTACGTTTCCCTTTGCGAGTACGTGAGTTAGTACGAGTTTGCTGACCACGCACAGGAAGACCACGCTTGTGGCGGAAACCACGATATGAATTGATATCCTTGAGACGTTTTAGGTCCATTGATACTTTTCGGCGAAGATCACCTTCAGTTGGCATTTTCGCAATATACTCACGCAGTCTTTGCACTTCAGTTTCACTGAGGTCTTTAGCTTTGATGTTAGAATCAATTCTTAGTGTGGCAAGAATTTCTTTACTGGTTGAACGACCAATTCCATAAATATATGTAAGGGCGATTTCAATTCTTTTATCTTTTGGGAGGTTGACTCCGGCGACTCTGGCCATATCTTTGCGATTAAGATTTTAAATAGTAAAAGCGAAAATTAGCCTCATGATGAGGCTGTATTATCCTTGACGTTGTTTATGTTTTTTAATCTTACAAATGACGCGAATGATTCCTTTGCGTTTGATTACACGACATTTGTCGCAGATTTTCTTTACTGATGCTCGTACTTTCATGAGAAATAAATTTGTTATTAATCTTTGTGTCTAAAAGTGATTCGGCCCTTTTGTAGGTCGTACAGTGACACTTTTACTGTAACTTTGTCTCCTGGAAGGATGCGAATGTAGTGGATACGCATGCGACCAGAAATATGAGCGAGAATTGTTTCTCCTAGCCCTTTTTCTTTGAGTAACTCAATGAAGTTCTCGTCGGTGGGGCGGACTTTAAACATGGCATTTGGAAGAGTTTCTTCAACTATCCCAATCACCTCTATACTATCCTCTTTTTTGCTCATAAATAATTGGCTAATCGCCTTAAAGCGGTAGGATATTACCGTACATAATTTTTTATTGCAAGCTTTTTCTAACGTTGAGTAAGAATTTCTGGGCCTTGTTGGGTAATTAAGATGGTGTGTTCAACTTGAATAGCCAAAGATTGGTCTTTAGTAAGGATGTTCCAGCCATCTTTGGCGGTGTATATTTCGCCGTTACCCATTGCAAAAATTGGCTCTATTGCTAACGTCATGCCCGGTTTTAGTTGAATTCCTTTTGATGATTCGCGGAAATTTGGAACGTGTGGTTCTTCGTGAAGGCTTTTGCCGATTCCGTGTCCGGTCAAGTCTTTGATTACGCTATAATTTTCAGAGTTAATCACATTTTCGATCGCTTCGCTGATATCGCCGACGAAGTTTCCGGAGATTGCGGCATCGATTCCGGCTGAAAGTGCTTGGTGAGCAGTTGAGAGGAATTTTTGGGTAGACGGAGATGACTTGCCGACAATAGCAGTAAATGCTGAGTCAGCGTGGTATTGATTGAAAATTACTCCGCAATCAACGGAAATAATGTCGCCGTCTTTGAGAACTCGGTCGGAAGGAAAAGTGTGAACAACTTCATCATTTACAGAAGTACAAAGTGTTCCGGGAAATCCCATGTAACCTTTGAAAGCAGGGGAGGCATTTTGTTCGCGAATTCTTTTTTCAGCATGTTGATCGAGATCGAGAGTAGTGATGCCCGGTGCGATCATTGATTCGAGTTCACGAAGAACTGAGGCGAGGATTTTTCCAGCCGCTTTCATGTGTTGTTGTTCTTGCTCAGTTTTGATAAGTCCCATGAGGTTGATTAATTCGTCGGAAGTTTGTCTACGATTTCTTTGGTTACTGCTTCGATTGGTTGGTCGCCGTTGATAGTGATCATTTTTTCGGCATTGATGTAGTCGTCGATTACTGGTTGGGTTTCGGTAAAGAAAGCATTTAGGCGGTTTTTGATACTTTCCGGATTGTCGTCGGAGCGGGTGATTAGTTCTCCGCCACATTCTTTACAGGCATCTTCGGTGTACATGATTGGGTAAACATGTTTGCAATTTTTGCAGATGCGGCGTGATGATAAACGTCGAAGTGCTTCTTCTTTTGTAATGTGAATTAGGAGGCCGATGTATTGGCGTTGGTGTTTTTCGAGGAGGGCGTTGAATGTGTCTGCTTGAACTTTTTTTCGGGGAAGGCCGTCAAAGAGAACTTTTTCTTCAGGTGAAACTCCTTCGAGAAAGTTTTCAACAATTTCCATTACGACTTCGTTGGGAACGAGATGTCCGGCTTCGATGATTTCTTTTACTTTTTTTCCGAGTTCAGAGTCTTCTTTTGAGAGACGTCTGAGTTCGCCGCCGGTTTCAAAAATTTTGTAGCCAAATTGCTGAGCAAGAATTTTGCCCTGGGTTCCTTTTCCGGATCCCTGGATGCCAAAGAGGATCAGATCCATAGGTCTAGGATTAGTAGAGTTTGTTGTAGTCTTGCATGATGAGTTGAGAATTGACTTGTCGTACCAACTCAAGAATTACACCAACAACGATAATAAGTCCGGCACCACTAATTATTAGTGGAACAGAAGTAACGGTGAACAAATCTTCGAAGACTACTTGAAGTAGTAGTGGTGAAACACCAATGAATGCAAGGAATGAACCGCCGAAGAGGTTGAGGCGGCCAGATACTTTTTCTAGATATTCTGCAGTTTGTTTTCCTGGTCGAATTCCTGGAACGTAACCACCACGTTTTTGAATGTTTTCAGCAACTTGTTCAGGATTGAAGGTGATGCTGACGTAGAAGTAGGTGAATCCAAGAATAAGGAGGAAGTAAACGATCCCGTAAGCAAGACTGTTTACAGCGAAGTAAGTATTGATGAAGTCAGAGATCGTGCGGAGAGTTTCAGATTCAGCGCCTGCTAGGAGTTGAGCGATAACGCTAGGGAATGTAACCATTGAGATGGCGAAGATGATCGGGATCATTCCAGCTTGGTTCACACGGATTGGCATGAAAGCGTTTTCACCTTTGGTTTGTCCAGTACGTCCACCGTAAGTGATTGGGATTTTACGTTGGCCTTCAGTCATCAAGATAACGATGATTGTAAGGACTAGTGTAATCAAAAGCATGATTGCAAATGGAATCAAACGCGAGCTTTCTTCCTGGGCAAGTCCGAGTTGTTGTCCAACCATTACTGGTACTTGAGAAATAATGCCAGCAAAGATGATGAGAGAGATACCGTTACCGATACCTTTTTCAGTCATTAGTTCACCGAGCCACATGATGAAGACTGTACCACCAGTAAGCACTAACATGATTGGTAGAATTACTGTTGGGTCGTAGATGTTGTCGATGATTGGTACACCAGAAGGTGATTGGCTGTTGATCAAAATGATCATTCCGTATGATTGAAGGAAGGCGAGGGGAGCGGTAAGCCAACGAGTGTATTTGTTGATTTTACGGCGACCTTGTTCTCCTTCTTTAGAAAGGGCTTCGAGTTGAGGAACGATCACTGTGAGTAGTTGGATGATGATGGAAGCATTGATGTATGGAGAAAGACCCATCATTACGATAGAGAAGTTTTCGGCGCTACCACCGGTCATAATACTGAAAATACCAAGAAGACTATTCTGGCTGATGATACTTCTAATTGTGTCGAGATTTACTCCGGGAACGCTGATTTGAGTAGTGAAACGGTATACAGCGAGGAGTCCAAGTGTGATAAGAATTTTATTGCGAAGGTCTTTTGACTTCCAAATTTGGGCAATAGTCTTAAGCATGGCAGGAATCGAGAGTTAATTTTTATTAAGATTCTTTCTCTTCGGTTGCTGCCTCTTCTTTTTTAGCTGGAGCAGCTTTAGCCTTTTTAAGTTCTTCAACCGTTCCTTTAGCTTTAGCAATTTTTTCAGCTGCTGATTTTGAAACTCGATCTACTTTAACAGTGAGAGCTTTTTCAAGTGAGCCGTTGCCAAGAATTTTTACTGGTTGAGTCTTTTTAGATACTAACCCCTTTTCGTAAAGAGCGTTAACATCTACGGTATCTTTATCATTGAAAATGTTGAGTTTTTCTACATTTACGGGTTGGAATTCAACTCGATTTGGGTTGGTGAAACCACCAATTTTTGGCATGCGACGGATCAAAGGTGTTTGACCACCTTCGAATCCAGGTCGGCGGCGTCCGCCAGAGCGTGAGCTTTGACCTTTCATACCACGGCCACTGTAGTTACCGCGTCCAGATCCATCACCACGGCCAACACGTCGTTTGCGAGTGATGCGGGTTGCGTTTGGTTTGAGTTCTTTTAAAGTCATTTTGTTGAGGCGTTAGGCTTTAGTAATTAGGCTTTAGCTTCTGCTTTTTTTTCAGCTTTCTTGTCGTCAGCTTTTTTAGCAGTAGTTTTTTTTGGTGCAGTTTTTTTTCTCTTCTTTCTTTTCTGCTTTAGGTGCAGCTTTTTTGGGAGCAGCTTTTGCAGGTTGAGCTTTTTTGCTTCCTGGGAGAGCCTTTAAAGCTTTTAGTGCGTCGAATGCAGCTTTCGTGATGTTGATTTTGTTTGTTGATCCGAATGATTTTCCGAGAATATCTTTTACTCCTGAAAGTGCTACGAGTTTACGTACTGGACCACCGGCGATAATTCCGGTACCAGGACCAGCTGGTAGAAGGAGTAGTTGAGAACTCTTGAATTTAGTCTTAATTTCGTGTGGGATTGTGGTGTTGTGCATTGGAACTTCGATGATTCCTTTCTTTGCGGCAGTGATTGCTTTTTGAATTGCGGTACTTACTTCGGTAGATTTTCCGATTCCCATTCCAACTTTACCTTTGCGGTTTCCGATTACTACTAGTGCGCGGAAGCGAAGACGACGACCACCTTTTACTACACGAGTAACGCGGTCAATTTGGATTACTTCCTCATCGTACTCTTTTGGTTCTTTGACCATTCGTCTTTTGCGATTGAATTGTTTTTTCATAATGTTAAGTAGAGTTAGATTAGAATTTCAGACCACCTTCTCGGGCACCGTCGGCGAATGCTTTAACGCGGCCAGTGTATTTACGACCGTTACGATCGAATACACATTCGGTGATTTTCTTTTCGGTAGCTTTTTGGGCAATTTCAGCGCCAAGTTTTTTTGCGCGTTCAGTTTTGTTCTTTTTTGATTTGTCTTTGCTATCACTGAGACCAATGATAGTTACTCCAGCTTCGTCGTCGATAAGTTGAGCGTAGTGATTTGAAAGTGTGCGATTGATCACGAGACGTGGTCGGCTAGCCGTTCCAGAGATTTTGCTGCGGATGCGGCGTTGTCGTTGTTTTTTGGTTCGATTTCTCTTCTGTTGGATGGACATGGTAAGGGAAAATTATTTAGATTTATTATTTAGCTGTTGCAGCTTTACCGGCTTTCATCGCTACGTATTCGTCGATATAACGTACACCTTTACCTTTGTAAGGTTCAGGTTTTCGGAATGAACGAATTTCAGCAGCTACTTGACCGACTTTTTGCTTGTCGATGCCAGAAATTGTAAGAATGTTTTTCTTGTCTTTATCTTGCTCAATAGTAATTCCTTCTGGAAGTGCGTAATCAATTGGATGAGAGTGTCCGAGGTTGAGAGTAACCTTGTTTCCTTGTACTTGAGCACGGTAACCTACACCGATGATTTCTAGTTTTTTAGAGAAACCATTGGTAACACCTTCACACATATTAGCGATGAGGGTACGGCTGAGTCCGTGAAGACTGCGATCTTCTTTATCTTCTGATTGGCGTGTAACAGTGATTTGATCAGCAATTTCAACTTTGATGCGTGGGCTGATTTTGGCACTAAGTTCTCCTTTAGGGCCTTTAACGATCACAGTGTTATCTGGATTAACAGTAACTGTTACACCGTTTGGTACTGGGATTGGTTGTTTTCCGATTCGTGACATTTTTGAGGTATTAGGTGTTAGGGCTTAGGTATTAGGTTTTTTAATAAACTTCGCAGAGTACTTCACCTCCTACTTTTTGCTTGTAGGCTTCTTCTCCAGATAGAATCCCTTTTGGAGTAGAGATGATGCTAAAGCCGAGGCCGTTGCGTACTTTTCTGATCTCACCACTTTTGGTGTAGATGCGTTGACCTGGTTTGCTGATTCGTCGGAGGCTGATTTGTTCTACTTCTGG
>CAYGJQ010000024.1:0-1371 GCA_964350285.1 uncultured Candidatus Peribacteria bacterium
GCTGTTGATCAACAAGACGAAAAACTGGTGATGACTGGATCACGGGCGATAGCTGTAGTGGGGCATGGTGACTCGATTGCGGAGGCAGAACAAAAAGCTGAAGCTGCAGTAAAGGCGATCAGTGGGCCGGTGTTTCACCGAGAAGATATTGGAACTGAGGAGTTGGTTCAGAAACGAGTGGCGATGATGGATGAATTGAGGGGCTAGTAGCTTCCCAGTACCTTGAGCATTTCAACTTTGTCCTCAATGGACTTCAAAGCTTCCTTGATATTTGGATCAGTTTGATCGCCAACAAAGTCGACGTAGAAATAGTAATCGCCAAGGGATTTTTTGGATGGACGGGATTCGATTTTGGAAAGGGTGATGTTGCGGCGAGCTAAGTCTTGAAGGACTTCAACGAGTATCCCGGGTTTGCTGCCGTCGGCGAAGTGGAAGATGATGGACGTCTTGGTGGCAGGTTTTTCAGAGTTATTCGCAGCTTTTTTGCCGGCCTTTTGGATGACGATAAAATTTGTTTGGTTGTTTTTTTGGTCTTCGATTGATTCGGCAAGAATTTCGAGTCCAAGTGCTGAGGCGGCGTCTTTTGAACCAATTGCGAGAATTGAAGGGTCTTTTTCTTTGATCACGTGTTTCATGCCGGCAGCGGTAGAAGGCATATTCTGAAGGTCGACGTGGGGGCAACTATTCTTGATGAACTCGGCGCATTGATTGAGCGCTTGAGGATGAGATACGACGATTGTAGAGTGACTGAAATCAGCAGTTTTGAGACCAGCAATGCAATGATGAATTGGTGTATGAAGTTCTTTAATGATTTGAACGTCATACTTTAGCAATGAATCGATGGTTTCACGAACGGTACCATTAAGACTGTTTTCTACAGGAACTATCCCCTGCTCTACTTTGCCATTTTCGACTAACTGAAAAACTTCTTCAATACGGCGACAGTAGTATGGCTTAGGGGTCGCTTGATAGTTTTTAACGGTGGCGTCGGAGTAGGTGAACTCTGGCCCCAAGGTGGCAATTTGTCCTGGCTTTGGTTCTACTACCTTTGGGGTGGCTTGTAGGGCAGTGATTTGGTGTTTGCGTCGATTTTCGAGAACTTTATCGATGATCCAAGAAGTTTCTTTGAGGGCGCGGTCTTTATATTCGGCTAAGTACTTTGCACCTTCTTCAAAATAATCAGTGAAGGCTCCGAGATGTTTTGTTTCATCGATATTCAGAAGCTTTTGGACGTTATCAAGGTAAGTCTTGAAAGTCTTAATGTTGGAGTCGTTGTAGATTTGGATGGCGCCATAAAGTGTAGGGTCTTGGGCCAAAATTCTGGCGGCAAAGGCTACTTTTAATTCTGATGGTGGGCTGGCAAAACGGAGG
>CAYGJQ010000024.1:1381-9211 GCA_964350285.1 uncultured Candidatus Peribacteria bacterium
TATCGGGTGGGATCTTTAAGTCTTTCAATGTGTGTGCGAAAGCAATGTCCGCAAAATGGACCAATCCTTGGACTAGAGTCATCATTTGATCGTGTTCTTCGGCGGTCATTTCTTCGATTTTGGCGCCGTGGGAAATGAAAAAAGATTGAAGCCATTGATACCACTTCTCTCCCCTTCCCTTGCACATTACGATGGTCTGTCCCGGAATTGGATTGGTGTTGCCGAACATCGGGTGGAGACCTATGACTTCCCACTCTTTGCTAGATGAAAGCATGTTGGCGACTGGCTCGGCTTTGACGGATGTTAAATCAACTAATGCTGCTTCTGGACGGACATGTGGAGCGACGGTGACAATTGTTTCTTTTGTGGCAGGAATGGGCACGGAAATAATTACAATGTCCGCTTTCTGAGCAACTTGAATGTTGGTAAGTTCGGTGTTGAGGTCAGAGATAATCACTTCCAATCCATGTTCGCGAAAAAAATCGGCGAAAAGGGATCCCATTCGCCCTTGTCCGCCGATGATTCCGATAAGTGGTGATTTTTCTGCCATGTTCTACTTTTCTTCAGGGAGGTCCATTTCGTCGATCTCTTCTAGTTCTTTCTTAATTTTGTTGGTAAGATCTTTGGCTTTTTGAGAGGCTTTACCATATGCTTCTTTCCCAGCCTTGGTTGCTGCTTCTTGGGCTTTCTTCGCGTGTTCTTGGGCAGCTGATTTGGCGCTGTCTACTTTTTTGCGCACTTCCTCGGAGTTATAAACGTCTTTGGCTGTTTTAGCGATGTCTTCACCCATTTTGGTAGCGGTTTTTTGCATTACATCAACGCCGCTTTCTCCTTTCTTCCATTTTTTTGATAGCTCATCACGAGTCTTTTTACCTTTAGTTGGAGCAAATAGTACGCCAACAACAGCTCCAGCGGCCATTGCACCGAGAGTAAATAGTTTTCTTCCGAGTCCCATGTTTCAGTAGGTTAGATTTAAATTATTATCCTTATTTTAACATATAAAAAGCGCCTCCGGGTAGAGGCGCTTTTGGTCATATTCGAGGTTTAGAGTTTCTAGCCGTTGTATTGAAGGCTGTCAGCGAGGAAGCCTTTCTGGTGGAAACGGTAGAAGAGTTTTGCAACGTCACCACGAGTGATTGGCATTGCTGGGTCAAAGCGACCGTTGATGGTATCGTCCATGAGACGGTGTTGCTTTGAGAAACATACGAAGTCGATGTACCAGTGAGTTTTTGGCTCGTTTGGTGTGTCAGCGTATGGTGAGTTTACACATGATGGTACTGGACGACCTGAAGTCATCATGAAGACTTTAAGAAGTTCAGCGCGGTTCATAGTTTGGTTAGGAGCGAATTCTCCGTTTGGATAACCTTGAACGATTCCAAGACGTTTTGCTGTACGAACGAATGGCATGTACCAAGCGTTTGCGTCGACGTCAGTGAAGTTGAGGCGAGTTCCTGAAGCAGGCACTACGCGGATATTGAATCCTTTAAGGATAACTTTGGTAACTTCAGCGCGGTTGATTGGTTGATCAGGCCGGAAGAGACCATCGGCGTATCCGTTGAAGATACCCATGTCTTTGACGAAGCGAACAGCGTCACAGAGTTCGTTTCCTTCGCGCACGTCAGCGAATCCAGCACATTCGTAGCCATCACGTACTGGACGTGGAATTGGACGAATAATTGGGTCGAAATCGTAGTCGTAGTAGCGAGGGAGGTCATAACGTGGATTGTAGTAATCTTCGTCGAAGTAGCGGTTGTCGCGACGTGGACGGAAATCGATGTCTTCATCGTGGTCTACAGTAAAGCGACCATTTTGAATGTCTTGCCCGATTGGGTTTTGCGCGATGATGATGTAGCGGTATTCGTCTTTTGGCACAATACGGCCGTCAGCATCACGTCCGTTCCAGCGTACTACGTGAGTACCGCGATCGAGACGACGATCAAGAAGTGTTTGGAGTGGACGATCGCTGTAGCTAGTACGGATCTCGAAGATCACATCAGCTGGACGATCAAGGAAGAATTCGATTTCAGTATCTTCGTTGTATGGGTTGAAACGTTCAGGTGTTACGTCAACATTTGAAATGCGTGGGCGTGGTTCGTAGTCGTCATCGTTGATTGACCCCTCGTAATCGATGTAAGTAGTGCGAATTTCAGTATCGGTATCGTAACCGTTGTCAGCAGTGATGCGGAAACGGTAGTCGCCTTCTGGGCGGATGCGACCGTCGTAGAAACGACCGTCCCAATCTACATGGTGTGAACCTGTTGTTTGGTATCCGTCGAAGATGGTGTAAGCACGAGATTCAAAGCTATTGTCAGCGATAACTTCAACACGAATGTCAGCTGGAGTGTTGATAGTATAGAAAAGTGTAGTGTCTTCTTCAGCAGGATCAAAAGTTGTTGGTGAAACATATACGTCAGAGAGTTCAACTGAACTATTAGTTGGTGGAGTTGGATCAACTACATTGTTATCTACATAGACAGAGCGGCTATCAGCGTCGGAACCAGATTCGTTTTCAGCAAAGATAGCGATGTCATAGTAACCTGCGCTAACTTCATAACCGTTTTGGTCGCGCCCATCCCACTGAGTGGAATAATTAACATCTGGGTTGAGCCAAACGCCTGAGCTAGAACCATAAAGTGGTAGATCAGCAATAAACTGACCATTTTGCTCGATGCGAACATTGGTGTAAGCAGTTTCGCTTACTTTGAAGTCGACGTTCACTTCTGAATATCCAGTCGTAATTGCCGAATGTGAAGTAGTGAAGTCATAAATGGCTGGCGCACCATAGTATTGAGCGCTGGTAAATGGAGCGATGAAAACAGCTCCGAGTGCAGCAACAGCTGTAACCGCTGCAGCAAGCTTTTTAACAAAAGTATTCATATAGAATTTGTTAAATATTTTTGTAATAAAGGATCGAAATCTATCACATTTCTTGATTTTTGTCAAGTGCGAGATATCTATTGCTGGAATCAATGTGCTGAAGTTGGTTTGAAAGCCGAGGGGGGGCTCAATAAAAACCACTAGTCTGCCTTGAGAATATTGAAGCCAAATTCTTTCAGCATCAGATTTAATGTGAAAATAGGTAAGCCAACGATATTGAAGTAGTCGCCCTGGATGCTCTTGACGAAGAGGGCTCCGCGCCCCTGAATGGCGTATGCAGCTGCTTTATCGTGCCAATCATTGGAATCAAGGTAGGCTTCAAGCTCGGATTCAGTGAGCGGGGACATCGTGACTGTAGTTGTGACTACTTGGGAAATTTCCTTATTTGTACTGGTATCGATCAGACAGATGCCGCTGAGGACGCGGTGGGTGGTGCCGGCAATTGATTGGATGAGTTCTTTGGCATGGCTTCTGTCGCGAGGCTTCCCTAAGACGCAATTCTGATCAGTGACGCCGATAGTGTCGACGCCAATAATTATTGAGTTTTGGTGGCGCTGTGCGACTTCACGGGCTTTGCCTTGGGCGTTTTCTAAGACGAGCTGCTCAGGATTCGCGGCATGTTCTAGTTCTTGGAAAGCGGATGGGGCAGTGGTGAATTCAAGGCCGAGATCGGTGAGTATTTGGATGCGGCGGGGGCTGCGGGAGGCGAGAATGAGGGGTTTCTTCATAATTTCTTCATAAAAATTTTAAAAAAATTTCATATTTGATCTGTATGGTTGGGGGTGTCGCGGCAATGAGGACGTTAGCAGGTTAGTACGAAGGCGAGACCTTCTAGTCATGTCGTATAAAGGTGAAGGTCAAGACTGGGTGGTGTAAAGGGACTGAATAGCAGGAGGAAAGCGGTGATTTGTTTTTTTACTACTATCAGGCCTGTCTTTACTAGTACCCGATTAATTATTAAATCCTTTTAATAAGGTAAGTTTTTTCATCGCCGCCCCCGAATCAATACTCTCCTTCGCCATCTGAATCCCCTCTTCAAAATTTTGAGCCTTACCGGCGACAATCAAAGCCGCAGCAGCATTCACAATCACAATGTCTCGTTTCGGCCCTCGGTCACCATGCAAGATTCCGTGCATAATTTTCGCGTTTTGTTCAGCGTCGCCGCCTTTAAGACCTTCGAGTGCTCCTAGGCTAACTCCGTAAGTTTGTGGTTCGAAGAAATATGTATTAACTCTGCCATCTTTTAATTCACTAATTTTAGATGGCCCAGTGATAGTGATCTCATCAAGCCCATCCCCATGGACAACCATCGCATGTCTCGCCCCCAACTCTTTCAAAATTTCCGCCATAAATTCGGTAATCTCCGGATCAAATACTCCAATTACTTGATTCTTTGCTCCTGCAGGATTGGTTAGCGGGCCAAGAATATTAAAAACAGTTCGTACGCCTATTGCCTTACGCGCCGGAACTACATGTTTCATACTGTTATGAAACTGCGGGGCAAAAAGAAAGCCAATTCCAATCTCTTCGATAGCTTGCGCCACACTCTCGGGATACATATCTATTTTTACTCCCAGTGCTTCCAGCACATCTGCGCTCCCACATTTACTGCTAGCGGAGCGATTACCATGTTTTGCAACGTGAACACCAGCTCCTGATACGACAAAAGCAACGGTCGTTGAAATGTTGAAACTGCCACTATGGTCGCCACCGGTTCCACAGGTGTCTACCAGGGTTTCGCATTTTGGATGAATTCGCAAAGCCTTTTCACGCATAATCTTGGCGAAGCTGCTAACCTCTTCAACTGTTTCGCCTTTTGAGCGCAGTGCGACCAGCAATGCAGCTACTTGAGATTCTGAGTAAACTCCTTCCATTAAATCGTTCATCACTTGTTCGGCTTCGATGGCGCTTAGATGCCGTTTATTGATGATTTTATCGAGAATTTGATTTAACATTTTAAATACTTTGTTAATCGGGCATGTACATCAAGTTATACGCCCTTGGATTTTATTTGACAATAAAGCAGCCTTTTCCTATAGTTGTGTGGCTTTTGAGCCAAATAACGAGAAAATTTATGCCAATTATCAAGTCTGCCAAAAAGCGAATGCGACAAAATGCAGTACGTCGCGCCCGAAATTTCACCATGCGTTCTAAGCTAAGAACTCACATTAAAAAGGCTTTGCTCCTTATCAAAGAAGGTAAAGAGAAAGAAGCAACTGCAGCTGTAAGCGTTGCTTACTCAATGATTGATACAGCTTGTAAGAAGAACATTCTTCATAAAAACACAGCTGATCGCCGTAAGTCTACACTAGCTAGAGCCCTCAACAATATCGGTGAAGCTTCTAAAAAAGCGGAGAAAAAGAAAAAAGCTCCAGCTAAGAAAGTAGAAGCAAAAAAAGAGGAAGCTCAGGAAGCAGCTAAAACTGAAGAAAAGAAGTAATCAGAGACTAAAACATAGTGACTAAGGGGTGTCGCTCGTAAGAGTGACACCTTTTTGGTTTGAGGCTAAAGGCGTTGCGAGGAGGGGAGGTTTTCCCTAGAATGCTTGAGGATCGTTGAGATCTGGGCCTGTAGCTCAGTTGGTTAGAGCAGTGCGCTCATAACGCATTTGTCCCCGGTTCAAGTCCGGGCAGGCCCACCACGTCGAAGTAAATGGCTACCATTACAAATCCTACTTTGCAGGCTTTTACATTATCGCCATTCACTTCTCCTCTTTCCCAAAAATTACTTTGCAATTCCCGGTGCCCCCTGCTCGGTCATCCTCGCCCCGCAGTCACCATCAGGGGACGGTTGCGGGGCTCCGGGGCCCTGCGCTGACTCTAATCACAAAACACAGGTATGCTTTGATCGTTTCTGGCTACGTCATTCTATTTTACCTTTGCTTGAAGTTCGGCCATCTGTGCTCTCTCATTTTCGGAAACATTGGCTTCTTCTTGCTGGGCCATTTCAAGGAGTTTGGTGAAGAGCTTTGGGTCGTCTTTCTTCAAATATTGTAAACAGATGATGAGATCTGACTGGTGCTTTTCGGAGGCAATTGTGCTGCGAGATGTTTTGGCGGTGATTAGTGATTTGCCGCGTTTGAAAACGTCTTGGGAAACGTTGTAGCCAACGCAGTGATCGTTGATACATCTGAGGGCTTGGGATTTGACGAAAGAGTTGCGAGAAGATTTGAAATAATCGATATAGAGGCTGCAGCACTTTTCGCCATAGGATTCGCCGATGGCATGGAGACAAGAGCCTAGTTGATCACAATTTCCGATGGTGGCGATCTTCTTTTTGATTGGCTCTACACTATTTTCAGAGCCGACTTTGGATAGGGCCACTACGACGTTGCGGATATCGTATTTACCAGTGACTTTTTTAAGTAATTTGAGAAGTTGGGCTTCAGTCTCTCGATTCTTGGTGTTACAGCGGGCAATTACTTCGCTCGCAGCGAGCGCTACTTTCAGATTTTTGGAATCGAGAAAATAGCTAACAGCGATACAACATTGATCACTGATTTCTTGACGGGCAGAAGCGATGCTTCTGAGGGCGCTGATGATGGTTTTATTCTTCTCTTTCTGTAACGCATCAAGGCTAAACAATAGGATTTCTTCATTTTGAAGGTTCTTCCATAAGCATTTAAAGATTACGTAAAACCCTTCACGTCTGCGTTCATTGTCTTCATTGAGAAATAGATCTTTTGCTACCTGATAAGCTTTGGGCTTCTTCAGTTTTTCAGCTTCGCGGTAGGCTTTCCAGCTTGTGCTGTCGCTACCAACAACTACTTTTAATCCCGTGCCGCCTAATTTCCGAGGCGCTGGAGTGGTATTGTCGGTGATGCCGTTCACGATGCGGAGAATTTTTTTCTCTAGGCGTTTTCTCGGACTGAAGGTGAACATTTATATTCGTCTTTAGTTGCTAGGTATGCGGATTATAGTCTGGGTTTTTCGAAATGAAAAGTCGTGATTGGCGGAGGATGAAAAATTTTTAATGATGAGACTGAAGGCCCGCAAAGACAGTGTTGTACCAATGACTGATTGACACAATTGCGCTTTAACCCTAGACTGCGGCCTCATTACCATCCATTTTTGCTCGAAAGGAGATTGAGATGATAGTAACTATTTTGCTGTTTTCTCTGCTGGCCTCCTTTCTGAAGAAATGGGGGCTAATGTTTCTGGCAGGCTATGGAGTGCTAGGCATTTTATATGCAGTCCCTGCTTGCTGGTTGGCGAAAGGACGCTGGAAGCTTTCCTGGTCGAAGGCGTTACTTTATGCCCTGGTAGCGGGATTGGCACCTTCGGTTGTCACTGCCTGGCTGGGTCTGAAGTATGAACGTGAGTATCGGCAGATGCTTGCTGACAAACTGGATCTAGCTCAAGAGGAGGTAACAGAGAATCGTGATAAGAACGACTAATAAACGATTGTTGCCTCCTCGCTCTACTTTAAGCGTTTACCGGGCTGATGGTTAGCTCAACCATGTCCTCTGGAGACAGTTTTTCTTTTTTGCGAACTTCTGCTTTAACCGGCAAAACGTATTCGCCAGATTTACTAGGAAAGACGCTGGTGTTCCATTTTGTTTTGCCGATTTGGGCTGCTACTTTTACTGACCCCCAGCCAACTTTTACCGTATTAAGAAACTTGATTTCCTCGGAAATCTCTTTGGTTAGGGTAATGAAATACCATGAAGCAGGGCCATCATATTTCCAGAGTTTTGATTTTAAATGGAATTTGGGAGTCATGTTCAAGGCGAAATATTTGGTAAATCATATAATAGGGATTACTTTCACAACAACTAAAGTCATTTAACATATCAAGATTATGTCAAAGCTAGGAACAATGGAGCATGCGGAAGAGATGGATGAACAGAATCCGCTGAATGGAATTCAAGATGAGTTTCATCGACCAGTGACAGCAGAAGGTCATGAGAGACTTTATTTCGTAAATCACTCATTAGGGCGGAAACCAAAAGAC
>CAYGJQ010000024.1:9221-14594 GCA_964350285.1 uncultured Candidatus Peribacteria bacterium
TCTCTAGAGAGGTACCTAACTCAATGGGGAGAGCTTGGTGTAGATGGACATTTTGAAGATAAGGAAAATGGTGGCTGGTATAGATTTGATGAAGTGTTAAGGGGAAAGGGCCAGCACTTGCTTGGTGCTGCCGAAGAAAGTGAAGTGGCGGTAGTTGGTGGAGATCTTTCGAGTGCGATAGATCGTTTAGATAGAGCTTTTTATCGACCAGGACAGGGGAAGCATCGGATTGTGATTCCGGCAAATGAGTTTTATTCCGATATTGAATTAGCAGAGAGTCAAGTGAGACGGGAGCAAAATATTAGAGAGCGGCTAAGTGTTGATCAAATGCCAGCTAATTCTTTAACCCTGGTTCATCCGGAGAAAAATGAAATTGCAGTAACTGATGAAGATATTGCGCGAGTAATTGAAGCTCACCGCGGTGAAATCGCCTTGGTGTGTCTGCCAGAAGTTCATTTCTTAACAGGAATCCACCATGACACTAATCGTTTAGCGGCATTGGCTCGTGAAGTTGGCGCATACAGTGTTGCCGATGGAGCACATGGAATTGGAAATGTGAAAATGAACTGGGGTCACGAAGATGGACCTGATGGTGGAGCGGCTTGTACATATAAATATGTTGGAGGTGGTGCCGGAAATGAAGCCTGGAGCTTTGTGCACCGACGTCATGGCGAGCTAGAAGATTTCGGGGTTTCTCGCGGATGGTTTTCTTATCATCCAGAAGATCGTTTCTCACATGGCCCAGATAAAAGATTGGCACCTGGGGCGTCATCGCTAAGACTAGGTAATACTAATATGATTGCTGCGGCAGTAATTGATGATGTGATGAAAAGATTTGTTGAAGTTGGGATTGACCAGGTTGTGGATGTATCTCAGAAGATGGTGCGCTATTTCCTAGATTTAATGGTAGATGTGCCGGAATCAAAGATGAAAGTGGTGACGCCAGTGGAAGATGGAAGACATGGGGCGATGCTGACGTTTACTTTTGCTCAAGATTGCGTAGGTAAACTAAAAGAAGCACTTGCTGAAAATCATGTAGAAGTTGATTGGCGTGATCCGAATATTATGAGAGCCAGCTTCCCCGCATTCCACACAAAGTTTACTGAAATTTTCAGAGTGGCGGAGATTATGAAAGAAGCATTGGCTTAACGGCCCATGTAAAAGTCTTTCTTCTTGGGTGGGAATTTTTCGATGGCGTAACGGAGCATGGTTCTGGGCATCGTCTTGTAGTGCTGTTTCAGAAATTTCTCTTCAGCCGCGAGGTCGAGCTTGCCCACTTCCCGCAGCATCCAGCCGACGGCTTTGTGAATTAAGTCGTGGTCGTCATTGACCAAGATTCCGGCAATAGCAATGGTGTCAGTGAATTGTTTGGCCTTGATGAAAGTGTAGGTGGCCATGATGGCGATGCGGCGTTCCCATAGATCTTTGGATTTGGCATATTGGTAGAGGATCTTCCGGTCGCCATTATGGTGCAGGAGGAAATGCCCAATGATATTGGGGGTGCTGGTATCGACGAGGTCCCAGTTGTTGATGAAGCGGCGATTTTTGAGGTAAGTATCGTAGATTTTTTTGGCCAGTTTGGGATCGTTGGTCTTTGCCTTATTTGCTTTTTCGTATTTGTAGACTAAGACGAACGCTGCTGTTAAACGGTGCTCGTGGTATTCACTGCTGAGGAGTTTGACTGTGTCCGCGATAGAAATTTCTTGGTAAAACTGCTTGGCTACTTTTCGTTGATCGGGTACGACGATGCCAAGGAACTTATCCCCTGCTCCGTACTCACCTGGCCCGGTGCGGAAAAAACGGGCGGAGTGTTCTGCTTTGGTGGGGTTGGAGTATTTGGCTAAGGCTTTTTTAATGTCTTCTACCATGTACTTCACTAATTAGATTGTGCTGTGAGCTTGAAGCTTTTGGCCATGGCTTCAAAGAGGTCGAGATTGTAGTCTTCGCGAGTGTAAGCGATGAAGTATTGGAGGACGTGGACTTTGTCGCCATCGAGGAAGGTATATTGGAAGATGTTTTCGGCTACTTGGGTTTCGCGGCCGTTGACGGTATCGCCTTCTTCAGCACGGAAGTGACGACGAAGTGCTTTCACACCGTTGATTTCGAGTTCTTTTGACTCAACTTCAGGATGTTCGAAGCGATTGGCTACTTGTAGAGCTTCTTCGTTGGAAGTGAGAGTTGATGAAACTGGAACTGTATATGTAAGAACGTATGTTTTTACTTCGAGGTATCCGCTGAGTTCGAGGTTGTCGATGTATTCTTTTTCTTCTGAGAGATAATCTTTGCCCGCCTTGGTGCCAAAATGCCATGAGGCTGGGTAATTAAACTCGTAGTCTGGTTTGATGAATTTGCGGGTTTCTCCTGCTCCTCCAGCTATGGTCTGACTGTCGCCGTTTTTTTCATCTTCAATGATATCTTTAGAATCAGTTTCGTCTTCTTTTTCTTCAGTGCCTGCTGTCTCAGTTTTCTTTTCAGTTTCGATTAATGTCTTACTGCTTTGTTGGGTGTTTTTTTCGAGGATGCGGAAAATTAGTTCGGCCATTTCGGCCCGGTTGATCTTTTTATCGAGGGAAGAGACACTGGGAGGGATATAATTTTGATCCTGGAGGCCGAGCACAAAACTGTGATACCAAATGTCGCCTTTTTCGCCGGCGGTGATATCGAAAGTGTTAACTAAAATTTTCGCAGCCTCGACAAAATTGATGCTTTCACCGGGCTTGAAACTGCCGTCATCGTAGCCATTGATGATTCCCTTTTCTTTGGCGACGCAGACGTATTTTGAAAACCATTTTTGATCATTCACGTCGGTGAACATTTCTTGGTCGCTTTCTTCTCGTCCTTTGAGGCAAAGATCGATGGCGTTGATATCAAACTTAGCACTGATAATGATCTTGGTGAATTCAGCGCGGTTGATTTGCTGATTTGGTTTATAAGTCCCATCATCGTAGCCGTCGACGATTCCTTTACTGCGGACGTAATCGATCGATTTCACGTATGGGTGATCGGCGGTATCGGTGAAAGAATCTTCGGCGGCGAAGGCTGTGGGAAATAATGTTGTTGAAAGAAAAGCCGTGGCAATTATGAGGCGAGAGAATTTCATAGTGGTGAAGTTAGAATCACTTGCTCTCCACTATACTTTTTTAAACTAGACCTCTCAATAGCACACCAACCCCGTAGGCGATAACCGCGGCAATACCACCAAGAGCGGCAACTTCGAGACCAGAACGGAACCAGTTTACACTAGAGAACTTCGACTTCACGGCCCCAACGATAAACATCGCTGTTAGGGTGCCGATACAGGTGGCGATGAAAGTTTGCTGAGAGTTGAATTCGAAAATTGGTTGGATCAGGTAGGCAATCAAAGGGATGATTCCGATCAGGACGAAAGAAACGAAGGTGGAAATTCCGCCCATTAGTGGATTGATGTTTTCTTGGGTCATGTTGAACTCGTTGCGCATCATTAGATCGACCCAGCCCTCTGGATTGGAAACGATCACTTTGGTGGCGCATTCAAGTTGTTTGCCTTTGAAGCCGTATTTTTCGAGAATCTCCCGGACTTCTTGAGTTTCGTATTCGGGGTATTCTTTAATGTGTTGGAATTCCATGTCACGAATGTTGTCGTATTGTTCTTGTTCGGATTTGTCGCTGAGGTATTTGCCAGTGGCCATCGAAAAGCCGTCGGCAAAAAGATTTGCAAAGCCAAGGATCAAAATTACAGAGACGGAAAGCGATGCCCCTTCGACTCCGGCAACTACGGCAAAAGTAGTGACGGCGCCGTCGATGCCGCCGTAAACAAAGTCTGGTAGCCAATTGTATTTATCTTGGCCGTGCTCTTGGAGTTCGGGAATTGTGACTTCTGGATGTTTCATATGATGAATTAGGTTGAAAATATCTTACCCACAGCTGCTTGAAAAAAGGAAGAGTTAAAGTAGAAAGTATAAAGCCGATGGCCGGGACGACAGCGTTGAGCCATGGGCGCTCGATTCCGATGGAAATGAAGTAGAGGGCAATTGCGGAATATGTGAAGAAGAAAAGAAGGGCCCGTCTGATATAGCTGGTTTCCCAAGCTTTATCGGTTTCAACGGTTTGATTGCGTTTGCTGATTTTGTTAATTTTGTCTTCCAGTTGATCGAGCCGATCCGAAATGTCTGACATTAGACGGCGTTATAGATATTATAGGAATAACATTAACCATTTGATCATGAAAAAATCAATGATGCTACTAGCCATTGGCGCTAGTTTGATGATTGGTGGGGTAGTGGCTGCTGAGTATCAGCCGCCGTTTGAAGATGTTGACATCCAGCATCCTTATTTGAGAGAGATTGAATTTGCGAAAGAGAAAGGCTTGGTGAGGGGCTATGACAATGGCACTTATCAGCCGCAGGCAAAAATCAATCGGGCGGAATTTATGAAAATTATCGTGGAGGCGCTAGAGGGTAATGAGCCGTTTGTGGGGCGGAAGCAATGTTTTGATGATGTGGATCCAGATGTTTGGTACCACTCCTATGTTTGTTACGGAAAGAATAAAGGAATTATCGAAGGTTATCCGGATGGTAGTTTTAAGCCGGCGAAACAGATTTCTTTTGTAGAGGCGGCAAAGATTGTGGTGGAAGCGTTTGGATTGGAATCGAAAAAGAGTGATCCTTGGTACAAAGGATATGTGCAGACTTTAGAAAGTAAAGATTCGATTCCGGGCAGCGTTTTAGATTTTAGTCATGAAATCACCCGCGGTGAAATGGCGGCGATTGTGGCGGGATTGAAATCGGGGACGCCGATTGAGTTTTCACAGTCTTATGATGAGGTCGGGAATTGGAAGGAGTTTAAAGATCAATTGGACATCAAATTTGATGAAGAGGATGTGACGTTGACTCGTTTTTGGCAGAATAAAGGCTATGTGACGGCGCAGTTCTACCAAGAAAAATGGCAGCGGCGGTTTTCGATGGCAGCGATGACGCCTGGTTTTGACCCTTCATCGATTGACCAAATGCGTCCTTATACTTGTGGAATTGATGTGGTGTCGCTGAAAGATTTCTGTGAAGACTGTGAGAAAGTAGGTGATCATGTGGCGACAGACTTTCATAGTTATGTAGCTGGTGATGCGGCTTATGGTGGCTTTGTGTTTACCGAGTGGAGTAGTAAGTATCCGTCGATGTGTTTTGAATTGGGAATGCATGATGCGCTGGAAAAGGCAGCCAAAAAATTGGAGGTGAATTATCTGGATGCGGCTTCGGAAACTTATGCTGAAGATGTGAAAAAAATGATCAAAGATGGTGATCTCGGAGAAAATTTGCAGGGTTCGATGGAATGGATTGGGGAGTTTGCGAAATCGGTGAAGCGGAACTCGACATAGAAGCTCGTGTGCGCCCGGATGGC
>CAYGJQ010000024.1:14604-22529 GCA_964350285.1 uncultured Candidatus Peribacteria bacterium
AAAGCCCCATTGAATGGGGCTTTTTTGTTTGAGTTGATCTCGTTGGCAATTACGCCACTGTGATGTTTTCATCGAGATAAACATCTTGAATTGCATGCAGTAATTCGACACCGACGCTCATTTCTTTTTGGAAGGCTTTGCGACCCGAAATCAAGCCCATTCCACCGGCACGTTTGTTGATCACAGCGGTGCGGACTGCTTGGGCGAGATCTGATTGACCGTCACCTGTTGATCCACCACCAGAGTTGATGAGTCCGGCGCGACCAGCGAGACAGTTAAGCACTTGGTAGCGGCAAAGATCGATTGGGTGATCGGAGCTGAGTTCTGAGTAAACTTTGTCGTGGGTTTTGGCGAAATTGATGGCAGTGAAGCCGCCGTTATTTTCGGCTTGTTTTTGTTTGACTATGTCGGCTTGGATCGTGGCGGCGAGGTGATTTGCTTGGCCGGTAATGTCGGCTGAGAGGTGGTAGTCTTTGTCAGCTTTGAATTCAGAATTGCGGAGGTAGGCCCAGAGGATGGTTACTAATCCTTTTTGGTGAGCGTATTCAAAGGCTTTCGCTACCTCTTGAATTTGGCGGCTGGATTCTGGTGATCCGTAGTAAATAGTGGCGCCAACTGCGATCGCTCCCATGTTTACTGCTTGGTCAACGCTGGCAAACATTACTTGGTCGTATTTGTTTGGGTAAGTGAGGAGTTCGTTGTGGTTGAGTTTTACAATGAAAGGAATTTTGTCGGCGTATTTGTTGGCTACTGAACCGAGAGCGCCGACAGTAGAGGCAACGGCATTACATCCACCTTCGATGGCGAGTTTTACAATATTTTCTGGGTCGAAATAAATTGGATTCGGAGCGAAAGATGCGCCAGCGGTATGCTCAATCCCCTGGTCTACTGGGAGGATAGAAGTATAACCAGTTCCAGCAAGACGTCCGTGGTTGAGGATTTTCTTGTAATTATCTTGAACTTGTTGAGAACGATCAGACTCAGAAAAAACCTCTTCTACGAAGGTTGGTCGTGGTAAATGGAGGAGGTCTTTTGAAACTTTGGCTTGGTGTTCTAGTAGAGACTGGGCTTCGTCGCCGAGGAGAGAAACAATGTCGGTAGCCATAATGAACTTTATAAGAAATAGAAAAGCAGGGTTTAGTTTACGGCTAGCGGTTTAGTGGTGCAAGCTAATTCCGAGAGGCTTACGCTACGGATCATGCTCCGCAGGCTCCTTCGCTATCGCCTCTGCCGTTGCTCTTCCCCAAAAATTGCTCCGCAATTCCCGGGGGCCCCTGCTCGCTGCGTCCTCGCCTCTGGCTCCGGCTTGCTGCGCTAAGAAGAGAGGCTTACGCTACGGATCATGCCCCTTGTCGCTTTCCCAGGATCTACCGCTACTCATCTTCCTCCGGAAGCTGTTTCGCTTTCGATCCTTGCCTCTCCTCTTCCCCAGGAATTGCTCCGCAATTCCTGGGGGCCCCTGCTCGCTTCGTCCTCGCCTTCGGCTCCGGCTTGCTGCGCTAATTGCAAAAACCTTCTTTTCAGAAGGTTTTATTGGTGGAGCATATCGGATTTGAACCGATGACCTCATCCATGCCATGGACGCGCTCTAGCCAGCTGAGCTAATGCCCCTCGTCGTTTGCCGGAGACTAACGCTGCAGATCTTGCTTCACAAGCTCTTTCGCTATCGTCTCTGCCACTCCTACTTCCCCAAAAATCCGTGCTCATCCCGCTTCGCGGGCCTGCGCTCCTGATTCCCGGGGGCCCCTGCTCACCCATCCTCGCCTCTGGCTCCGGTGGGCTGTGCTAATTGGGGTATGAGTGCTGGGGAATATTACGGGTTTATTTTGGAGGTTTCAAACTTTTTATTTTGATTTAACTCTTTTCTTCGGAGTAATTAGTGACAATTGATTTGAGTAATGGCTCTACTTCAAAGGCAAATTTAACAGCTCTTAGTGTTTTCTCTAACAAGCTCAACATTCTATTGAGACCTTGAATATCTCTCATCAAGCAAAGCTCATTTCCATTTACTACACCAAAGTACTGAGCGTAGAGGGATTCAGTAAATCCACAAAGATTAACTCTGAGCGCAGCCATTAAACTGATAAATTTTGCTTCAAGAGAATGATGCGTTGAAAGATTTGAGACATAATTTGATGTGATCAGGCAACAGGCTTCAATTTCAGTAATGGCACTTTTCTGTTGTCTCGAGATTTGTCTCATAACGATTGTAATGGCCGATTGGCGCTCGGCATTGTCGATATGCTCGGGCATAATTCGAGAGGCCAATTCTTTTGCTGTAGATAGATGATGTAACAGACTTTTTATTCTAACTACATGTTCCAATTGGATTAATGCTTTAAGCCCTTCGCCACAAAAACTAGTGAATACTAAGGTGAGTGCCTTTCCAAGCTTGTCATAAAATTTCAAGATATCTTGAAATGCAACAACCAAATCATGGTCGATCATTGATGATAAATCAGAGCTATTTGCCGCCATATCTTCAAGGGCACTATTGGGTTTTATTCTGGCAATCTCGATAAATTGAGAGGCAACTTGATCGTAAAGATTCATCAGTGCATTCCATTGTGGGCTGAGATCTTTTGAGGCATCCAGCAACAAAAACATTTGGGTTCGGAGCTTATATACATCTACTTCTTCACCTAACATATTGGGCTGGCTGGCAGGAATTTCAGGGGTTTCAAATATTTCATTTTGGTTGAAAAACCCCTGTGGGTCTTCTAGAAACATATCGACGACTTAATTTAATGATGGGCGGCAATATACTGCTTTTCACTTTTTTGTCAAGAGGACGATGGATGGATTTCGTTTAAATTGAGTTGGTATTAGAAAATACTTATGGAAGAAGTAACCATTAACCTATTACTGGCAATGAAACATGAACTTTTGACCAAAAACCCCTTTCTTTGGGGTGTGATTGTTGTTCTTGTTTTGACTCTCGGCGAATTTTCGGGCTTGAATTCTCTACTGACAAGCGGTGATGAGGTCCAGAGTGATTTAACGAGTGAAGAAACTCCACGCACCTCCTTTATTGGTTGGGTGAAAGTGATTGATGTGGTGGATGGCGATACGATGAGAGTGGAGCAGAATGGTGAAAATGCTCTGATTCGGCTGATTGGGGTGGATACGCCAGAGTCTGTTCATCCACATAAACCTGTGGAGTGCTTTGGGAAAAATGCCGCAGCGAAAGCAAAAGCAATGCTCGACGGCAAAAGGGTGTTACTGGAACATGATTTTAATCAAGATAATAAAGATAAGTATGGTCGCTATTTGCGATACGTAATTTTGGAAGATGGGACAATTTTTAACCGACAAATGATTCGGGAGGGCTTTGCCTACGAGTACACGTATGATGGTGACTACAAGTATCAAACTGGTTTTAAAGCCGCACAACTCTATGCCGAAATTAATAAGTTGGGCTTTTGGGCCGATGGGGCTTGTGAAATCTGAGGCAAACTTTTTTTACTAGATTAGTCAATTTGAGATAGCTGAAGCTCGACTAAACGCTTGCTACATTGAGCATTAGTTTTATTTTTTAATATGAGCTTATGAATAAGAAGCTTATCGTGTCGCTGGGGACCTTAGCGGTTTTGTCCTCGGTGTTTTTTGGTGCCGTTGTATCCCAGGCCCAAGATGATGGTTTTCCGGATGTGCCTGGGAGCCATGTGAATGCTCAGGCCATTAACTACCTGAAGCTAAAGTCCGTATTGCAAGGTGATGACGAAGCTGGGACTTTTCGGCCAGCTGCAAATTTAAACCGAGCAGAGTTTGCAGCAATCATTGCCCGCTTGGCTGCTGTGAGTCCTGATAAAAACAAGTATCGAAATTGTTTTCCGGATGTTAAGGAAGAATGGTTTGCCCCTTATGTTTGTTGGGCGAAGGAACAAGGGTATGTTAAAGGCTTTGAAGCCGGGAATCTGAAGGGAATGTATGGCCCTGATCAGACCTTAATTAATGCTGAAACGATTGTGATTCTCTCGCGCATGGCGGGATGGGACGTGAAAGAAGCAGATGTTTGGTATGAAGGGGCAATGGCCTATGCCAAAGACAAAGGAATTCTTGATGCAGGATTTGATAAGAAAATCAGCCGCGCAGTGATGGCAGAGACTGTCTTCCGAGCAGCGGTTTCTTCTAGTAATGAGAATAATGAATATTCGAAGGAAACTGGTGATAGCTTTATCGAAAATAAAAATGAAGTAACCCTCGGAGTGGCGACTGCTGATGAAAAAGTGGAAGAGCCAACCGCGGAAAACACAGAAGAAAAGGCTGAAGAAAATAATGCTGAAAATAATGAGGAAACCAAAAGTGAAGCAATGAAAGTGATGGTTAAACCGGTTGAATACAAACCAGCTGAAGCGAAAGAAGATGCAACTGATCTCACAGTCTTAAAATTCATGATTGAAAATCCCAGTACAACTGATGACCTAGTAATGACTGGAGTCAAGGTTGTGAAAGGAGAAAAGACTAACATGGATTACGTGGCGGCACTTTCGTTGAAAGATAAAGATGGGAAAGTTGTGGCCGGCCCATTGATGAAAAGGAAAGATCCAAAATGGATGGAGGGGATGATTAATTTCGGGGATTTTGAAGTGACTATCGGACCGGAGTCAAAAACTGAATATATGGTGACGGCTGACCTTGATATGGAGATGGATGGAGTGGTGCAATTTAAATTAGCAGCAAATGGCGATGTGATGTTTAAAGGTGAAGTGGAAGATGGTTCAGAGTATCCAATTATGGGGCCAGTTTATGAAGTTGGAGTTGAAGTGAGTAAAAATGCTGAGCAATTCCCAGTGTGTGCGAACTTTGACCCGGAATCAAATTTGCCATATGCCTCAAATACTCAATTGAAGGATAAGAAACCAGTTGAGGCCGGAAAAACTGTTGCTGCACCTGAAGGTGGTCATAATATTGACCCGATTGACCAAGGTAACGAGGGAATTTGTATGGCGGCGGCTACCTACTCATCGTTACGCTGGTTTGAGAATAATTTGGAGATTGATGAGGATCTTGTTGAGAATGGAGAAAATGGACTGCAAGACTTGGTAGATGATCTTTACAGTGAAAAGATTGATACTCCTGACAAACAGTTGGCAGAGCTGGAAAGAAAACTTGAAGCTGAACACCCAGGGTGTGTGGAAGTAGAATATGATACTCAAGCAGGTTTAAATGTGGCATGTACTGAATTGAAAGAATACAAAGATAAGGGATGCGACATTCCGTTGGTTTTTTACTGTACTAAAGTGGATGAAAACGGTGACCCAATTGAAGGTGAAGAGGCTGAAAATTGGGGGCATGCAGTAGATCTGGTTGATGTCCAGGTTGATGGGAATGATGATGATAAATGTTCGATCACATATGCCAACTCTTGGAATGACGCACAAAATCCACGTCCAGATGTAGATGGCCTAGGGTCTGGCCGATATGAAAAAGCTGATTATGATGATGATAGTGAGGACTTTGATATCAAAGCGCCTTGGGGGGCACAGTACAAATGTGAGCTGTACGCAGCGGCTTACATTTGTTTGAATGAAGATCAATGTAAAAAAGAGAAGTAATTGATCTAGACTGAAAGCGGGCGTGGGGGCGTCCGCTTTTTTGTTGTGAATTTCTGGACAACAGAATTTTGAGGGAGGCTTTGGGTTTTAATTTAGGGGCCTATTGGTTGATGGTGGTGGTTTTTGGTTTGGTGTGGGCGAAAATTGGCGTGTATACTCCCCCATGTTGGGTGGGAGGCATGGAGGTGGGACTTTAGATGCACTTTTTAATCTTTTCGATTCAATGATCACAACAATCAATAAACTTTCAGAACATGTTGGCCAAGAAGCTACTATTCGTGGCTGGATGTTCAATAAACGCGGTGGTGGGAAGATCTTCTTCCTCCAGCTCCGGGATGGAACAGGGCATATCCAAGGAATTGTTTCCAAGGCTGATGTGGATGAAGAAGTATTTGCTCAAGCAGATAAACTTACTCCAGAGTCCTCAGTGAAAGTTACTGGCGAAGTGACCCAGCATCCAAAACACGAAGATGTGTTTGAACTGCAAGTGAACAAGATCGAGATTGTTCACCTTTGTGAAGATGAGTATCCGATTTCAAAGAAAGAACATGGCCCAGATTTTCTTTTAGACAAAAGGCATCTTTGGCTACGATCAAAGAAACAATGGGCGATTCAAAAAGTGCGTAATACGGTCATCTATGGCATCTATGAATATCTTCGCAACGAAGGTTTTATCAAAATTGATGCGCCGATCTTCACTCCCAATGCTTGTGAAGGAACAACTGAACTGTTCGAAATTGATCATTTTGGTACTCCAGTTTATCTCTCTCAGTCTGGGCAGTTGTATATTGAAGCGGCAATCTTTAGCGTTGGTCGCTGTTTTGATTTTGGACCAGTGTTTCGGGCGGAGAAATCAAAAACACGTCGTCATCTAACTGAATTTTGGATGATGGATGCGGAGATTCCTTTCTGTGATCAAGATGAAAACATGGACATCCAGGAGGGGCTGATGAAATATATTGTGAAGAAGTGTTTGGATGAATGTAGGAATGAATTGAAAATTCTAGAACGAGATATTACAGAATTGGAGAATGTTCTGGCTGGGCCATTTTATCGTGTGAAATTTTTGGATGCGGTGGCGAAACTTCGAGAAATGGGACTTGATGCTCGGGATGACCATGATCTTGGAGCGGAAGAAGAAATTGCTTTTGTGAATACTTTTGATCGGCCAGTATTCGTGACCGATTATCCGGCGCCAGTTAAAGCCTTTTATATGAAACGGGCTAGCGACGATCCAGATAAGGCGCGCTGTGGTGACCTCTTGGTGCAAAACTATGGTGAAGTGATTGGTGGAAGCCAACGTGAGGATGATTACGATACTTTGCTGCAAGCAATTAAGGACCACAATCTAAATGTGGATGACTTTCAATGGTATTTGGATCTGCGAAAATTTGGGTCGGTGCCGCACAGTGGATTCGGAGTGGGACTAGAGCGGACTGTGCTCTGGGTGACTGGACAACACCATGTTCGCGAGACCATCCCATTTGCGCGGATGATCAATCGAATTGTTCCTTAAATTTTAAGTTACTACTGATATGACCAATAGTATTGATTGGAATGAAGTTCGGAAGGAGTTTCCAGTTGTTGATGAACATGTTTACCTCAATGCCGCTGGAGCTGGAGCGGTATCAAGCAAGACTTGCAAGGCTGCATGTAGCCTTTATGAACACATGATGAAGCATGGTGACATGGATGTGTGGGAAAAGTTTGCTGGGCGAATTGAAGAGATTCGGCAGCAAGTCGCGAGTTTTATTAATGCTGATCCTGAAGAGATCATGTTCACTATCAATACTGCTCACGGAATCAATATCATCACTGATTTACTGAGAAATAAAGCTGGAGCGCTGAAGGGCAAAGGTGAAGTTGTGACGATGGATGATGAATTCCCCTCGTCCACCCTCCCCTGGCTGCATAAGGGGTATGATGTAAAATTTGTGAAGCCAGAAAACTGTGTTTATAGCAGAGCGAACATTGAAAACGTCATTTCTGAAAGCACAGATGTGCTTTTCACCAGCCATGTCCAGTTTGGAACTGGGTTTCGTCAAGACATTATTGATTTGGGGCAGATGTGTCAGGAAAAGGATCTAGTCTACATCGTGAACGCCACTCAGTCGATCACGGTCTTTCCAATTGATGTGCAAGAGATACGATGTGATTTTTTGGTGTTTAGTGGATTGAAGTGGCCAGCTACTGGCTTTGGTGTTGGGGCGATGTATGTGAATAAGAAATGGTTGAATGTGAAGAATTTTCCGGTAATTGGCTGGCGGAGTATGGAAGTTCCTTTTAACTTTGATAATAAATGCTGTGAATTTGAAAATCGTGCTTCAGCAATGGAAGTTGGTTGTCCACATTATGCTGGTATTTTTG
>CAYGJQ010000025.1:0-22497 GCA_964350285.1 uncultured Candidatus Peribacteria bacterium
CCCAGCAGTGCAAGTAGGAGATAACACTAATAGTTTCAATAATATTGGTGGCACTGATGGTGCAGATAGTTTGATTGTCTTGGATCAATCTTCTACTGATGCCGGTTTCCAAATTCAAATTCAAGCAAATGACTTTGTGGGGCCTGGAGGCGCGACGATCGCAAATGAGAATTTGTTCGTTGTGACTACGCCATCAGCTTCAGCAGGTCTTCAAGCCAATGGGGTAACTCATACTACTCCGGCTCAAGGTGCTGCGATCGCTCCACTTGATGTGGATGCGCCGTCACCTCAGACTTTGCTGGGTACTGCATCGACGTTTACGACATATGGAACTGATTTGGACTCTCCGGCGATCATTCTCTCAACTACTGACCCAACAGGAATTACGGGGTTTGAAGTGGATGTGAGCTTCTTCTTGCAAGTACCACAATTCCAGACACCGGGCACCTATTCTGGTCAGATTGTCTACACATTACTACTCAACTAAATCAGGGGGCTTTGAACCTGGATCAAGTTGAATAAAAATTTAATTTACCCAACTAATTCCCTTTTCTGTGAAATCAAAACATAAAATATTTTTAGTGTCATTCCTGCTGGCAGCAGTTGTAGCCGCGGCAATTTTCTACTCTTTCTCTGGCAGAATTTTTGCGACAGCTACTTGTACAGCGCTGACATCACCGGTGATATTCACATCGGATGTGACGATTAGTGCGGATGATGCTACCTGTGATGGTTTTGATATCACACTTGGGGATGGGACAAATCCGGTGACGATGACGATTGATGGTAGTCATTCGTTTAGCGACTTAACGATTAGAAACAATGCTGTGCTGACCCATACGCTTCTGGGCGATGGGGTGACGGGTAATCTGGTATTGGATGTTTCCAGTGGGACGGTTGATATTGAGGCTGGTGGGTCAATTGATCTGGATGGGAAAGGAAGCTATGTATCTAGTGGTTACCAACGTGGAGGAACTTATGGGGGGCGTGGAGCAAATAGTCTTACCGGAGCCTATGGTAGTATTGTTGATCCAACCCATCCAGGGGGGAGAGTAAATCATTCTAGTGGAGCTGGTGGTGGTTATGTGAAAATTTTGGCAGATGCTTTGAATGTGGCCGGTGACATTACAGCCACGGGAACCTACTGGAATTATGGTTGTTGGGATGGTGGTAGTGGTGGCGGGATTAATGTGGTGGCGGATACAATTTCGGGGACAGGGAATATTACTGCGATTGGTGGCCCGGGATTCTCATGTGGTTCTGCTGGGGGAGGAGGACGGATTTCGGTGCGATATGTGACAAGTCTTGCTGGAACAGTAAATTTAAGTGCTAAAGGTGGTTGTAATGGAAGCTGTTCGGCAGATAACAATGATGGGGGCGCGGGGACTGTTTATAAATCGCAAGTCACAAGTATTGCCACGCCAACAGCGGTAGTGGGAACGAGGAATTTGGTGATTGATAATGATGACGTAACTTCAAATTCAGTGGCATACACGGATATTATCTCTACCCATGCTACTGATTACGATTCAGTAACGATTGATAATACGGGACAAGTACTAATCTTGAATGGAGCGACGATTAATACTGAAGATTTCTTAATGGATAATGGTTCGTCACTTAGAGCTAATAGCGGGGGGACATTTATCATGGGTGATGGGACGGATACTTTATTAATTCAGGGGAATAGTAGTGCTACTTTTGATAATGGCTCGACGTTTGATGTGCCGGATACGGAGATAAGTTATGGAACGATGTCGGTGGATACTACTTATGCTGCTAGTTCGGCTACAGTAGATAAATTTTCGATGACCACCGGGAGTGGGGAATCGGTGTTTACCTTGGGACCTAACGGTTCGATGACTTTACCACAGCTTGATGCGACTAACTTTGTGGCAGGAACAGCTTCCTTTAATGGAGACATAACTTTGACATCTAGTGATGTATTGGTGGACAGCGGGAATACATTGCGATTTGGAAACGATAATACGGTAAATAGTCTGACGGTAAATGCTGGAGGAACATTGATTTCCAATGGAACGCTGACCTCACTTACTGATATTGATCTTTACGGTGATGCCTCCCATGACGTACTAGACCCTGGAGCAACAGGGGGAATTGGGTTAGTTGCAAACAGCGGGAATTTAAATATCCATGCGGGCGCGAGTATTGATGCAAGCATTAAAGGACGTTATACAAATAATGGCACGATCAATCAAGGTGGTGTTTATGGTGGAAAGGGGCATGACACTTTAGCTTCGACTTATGGAAGCATTAAAACACCGACACACCCAGGATCTTCAGTAAGCACAACGGCTTATGGCGGTGGCTATATCACTTTGGAAGCGCTTAATCTTGATGTTGATGGCGATGTGATTGCTGATGGTGGCCAGTTTAACTATGGCTGTCTGGATGGGGCCAGTGGTGGTGGAGTTTTGATTGTTGCAGATACGATTACGGGAACAGGTAGTATCCGAGCAAACGGTGGGGATAGCTTTGGTGGATCTTGTATTTCCGGTCCGGGATCAGCTGGCGGCGGGGGGAGAATTGCGGTGAAATATGTGAATAGTTTGGCGGGGACTGTCTCAGTTGAAGCCAGAGGTGGGTGTAATACTTCCTTGGGTTGTAGTAGTGCTACTGCCAATAATGGTAACGGTGGTGCCGGGACATATTACTCAGCTCAAATCGATGGGATTGTGACGCAAAACCCGGTGGCGGGAACCGAAGATTTAATGATTTCAAATGGGGTGGTGAGAGCCAGTACAACTAGCTTTACTGATATTATTACTGGTCAGGATTCAGGCTATGACACGCTGGTGCTGGATGACTATTCGCGGTTGAATATTTTGAATGGTGGATTGATTACTACTGAGGAATTTACATTTGATACTGGGGCATACATGGATATCGATAGCGGAGGGATATTCGTAATGAGTGATCCAGGTGATACGCTGACTTTGGATGGGAATACCTATGTGAATGTGGATAATGGCGGCACGCTGACGGTTCCAAACACCCTGATTTCACATGGGACAATGGTTTTTGATTCTGATTATGATTCAAGCTCGGCTACGCTCGGTAATTTTACGATGACCGATGGCGCTGGTACCTCAACGTTTGTTTTAGGAGAAAATGGATCAATGACTTTGCCGGTTTTTGATGCATCGAATATTCAAGAAGGGACTTTTACTCAATCTGGAACGTTGGTGGTAACTGATCACAATCCAGTGGTGGTGGATGATGGCGTTACCTATGTGACGAATGTTGATACCACTTATGATGACATCGATGTTTCAGCTGGGGGGACTTTGACGGCTAATGTGCGGATCGCTTCAAATGCAGACTTTGACATTTATGGCACGGTTAATCACGACTTATTAGATGCTGGGACAACTGGTGGGCTGGATATTGAAGCTGATAGCGGAAGTGTGACGGTGTATGCTGGTGGCTTGATTGAAGCAGATGCCAAAGGACGCTACCAGGATAGTCCGACGATTAACTTTGGGGCTAGTTATGGAGGTAGAGGTAACAACACCAATCATGACACCTATGGCGACTTGAAAAACCCAACTTTACCTGGTTCTAGTACAGCCAATATTGGGTTTGGTGGTGGTTATATTAGTGTGTTGGCGGATACGCTGACGATTGATGGAGATATCACTGCCGATGGTTCTTATCGAGACTATGGATGTCGTGATGGAGGGAGTGGTGGTGGAATCTTGCTAGTAGCTAATACAATTGCGGGAACTGGTAATGTTGGAGCGATCGGTGGCGCCGGTTCTGGTGGAGCATGTTTCACTGGCCCCGGGGGATCAGGTGGGGGAGGGAGAATTGCGGCCAAATACGTCAGTAGTTTAGCCGAAACAATTTCTTTCAGTGCTGCCGGTGGATGTAATCCATCAACGGGCTGTACAAGCACGGCCACACTTAATGGTCATGGTGGCGCGGGAACAGTTTATACGACGCAAATTGATAGCCTGGTGGGGCTCGACTCAATCGCCTCTACGGAAACGTTGACAGTGACAAATGGCGGGACTTATGCGGATTCTACGGCCTATACTACCTTGGATGAAACAACATTTAGTGATGGGTTGATTAATACTTTGGATATCACAAATGGTGCAGTGGTTCACTTGGATCGGAGTGCGACAGCTACCACTAGCACATTTGTGGGGGCTAATAGTACGTTGTCGCATTCTTTGTTGGCCGAAGATTTCCAATTAACTACTGGCACACTGGAAGTTGAGGATGGTGGGGAAATTGATGTGAGTCAGAAAGGTGCTTATACAAAAACTTCTGAAGCTGGTAACCATGGTGGTTCTTATGGTGGTGAAGGCTTGCCTCCAACTGGGACACCAGGCAATGGGGCGCCGGATACTTATGGTGATGAATTCAATCCCCTATTCCCTGGGCAACAAGGTAATGGTTCATCCGGTGATTACTATGGTGGTGGTTATGTGAATATGACAATTAATGGTGATTTGAATTTGAACACCACCGGACGAATCTTGGCCAATGGTGGTGGTGCAACTTCTACTGGTAGTGGTGGTGGTTCTGGTGGGGGGATTAAGATTACTGTGAGTGGAGATGTTCTTGGTGATGCAACGGCCCCAGTGAGCGATGATGTAGCTCAGATCCAAGCACTTGGTGGTGATGGTAGTACTGTAAGTGACAATGGTGGTGCCGGTGGTGGTGGAAGAATCTATGTGACTTATGGAGGAACTAATAATTTAAATCCGCTACATGGTGTGGTGACTGGAGGGACCGATGGCGGTGGGGGTAATGCCGGCACTGGTACGGTACATTTTGATGAGCTAGCGAACCTTACTCCGCCGGCTGGATTTACGTCTTCGGTGGATACTGGGTTCCAAGATGGGGTTGATGCAGTGCTTTCGGATAGTGGGGCCCTTCCACGCTTGAAGATTACGGCTAACTTTGCGAGCGCAGATGGCGGAATTGATTTATCGGGAATTACGCTGGATGGTAATGCGAATGCGACGGTGGTAAATGGATTATCAACACTTTCTGGAAATGGAGACATTGCTCCAACTCACTCGATTTATGTGCCTAATACTTTGGATGCCAGTGTATTCATTTGTCCGGATGCGACAATTTTGACGCAGGTACTTGATAATTGTGCCAATGTGGTGGCGGTAGATCTGTTGAATACTACTTACCTTGGAAATATTGGTAGTACGGTATCTGTGGGTGGTGACAATGTAGATGTGTCCTTGGTTGATGAAAATGATCAATTAGTGGCCTTAGGGACACCGAATTCTTACTGGTTGATTGAAGGGCTAACTGGTTCTGGGGGTGGAGAACAAGGAAGTCAGGGTGGCTTTGGTGGATACGATCAATACGCCACGCAAGAGCTAACTGGTGGTGATGTGATTCTATATGACATTCCAGACAACTTTAGCTTTGCGCCAGTGGGAACAGGATCGGCAAATGTTACCTTTAGTAATCCGGGAGGAACTGATGCTGGGGATTCACTAGTTGTTTTGGATCAATCAAATACTGATGCTGGTTTTGTACTGCAAATTCAAGCAAATGATTTCGTCGGCCCAGGTGGAGCGACGATTCCGGCAACCAACCTCTATGCCGTAACGACTCCTTCGAGCTCTGCTGGTACTGCCATTAGCGGTGTCCGTCATACTGGACAAGTGCAGGGTGCGGCGATAGCGCCGTTGGATGTGGATACGGCCTCGGCGGAAACTTTACTAGGCACAGCTTCAACATTCACGACTTATGGTTCACAGATTAATAATCCGGTGACTGTACTTTCGACCACTGATCCTACTGGGGTGACGGGGTTTGAGGTGAATATGAGTTATTACCTGACGATTCCGGAATTCCAGGCGCCAGGCGTTTACTCAGGAAGGATTGTTTATACGATGATCCCAAATTAAGAGCTTCGATATTTCAAAGTTTTGTCAAAAAACTAGAGCCATTTGCCTGCCGGGCTCTAGTTTTTGCTATTTGCTAATGATTTTGCTATAATATATAAATTTCATGAATAAACTTTCATTGATGAAATACTGCTTCTCAATTTTGGCGACAGTCTGTGCGCTTTTTGCTTTTACGGGGTGCAACGAACCAATTACCTCGGCTCAAGGAGTGTTGCCTGATTTAGTGATTGAAGAAGTGAACATTGCGGCGGGAAAGCTGCCGAGTGATACATTCCCCTACTACGAATACATTGCAGCGGTGAAGATAAAAAATTTGGGCGGCATAGTTCGTTCGGATGATATTTATCTGAATGCCGGCAATGACCAGTTGAATATGAAAGTTAAAAATCAGGAGGAAGAACTTGTGCTACCGGCGGATGAAATGGTAGAAGTGGCTTACCAAATACTTAAATCGGACACTGAGCCAAAACAATTTAGATTGCAAATTGATGCCGGCACCGATGAATTTACTCAAAATAATGGCGGAGCAGTGTCAGAGTTAGATGAAAAAAATAATTATTTTACTATCCAGGTACTCTAAAAATGAAAAAAATAAAACACAGCACGGAATTGTGGGATGAAAGCCAAGAAATTTTCTCAATGCAGATGGGCACAATGATGCATGTGAAAGAAGCGATGAAATCCAATGTGGCAATGAAGACAACAGCTGTTACCTCATGGATTTTTACGTTACTTTCAATTGCATCGTTTACTATTGCTTTGACCGCGCCATTTGATCAGGTGTCAGTGCAAGCGAGTATTTTCAACCAACTGGAAGCACCGAAAGTTGAAAGGTTGAATGAGAAAGTCTTCTTTAGTTCTTTTGATGCTCGAGATTATAGCAGGCATGTGACCCCGGGGACGCAAGATGGTGTAGTGGGGACAGTTTACGTACATGCGATGGATGAAGAGATCACTGTTTCGGGGTTGGTTCCTTGTATTAAAAACTTGGTAAGTACGCCGAAAGTGACTGACCTGAAAATCTATAATGGTTCAGAACAATTGAATAAAGCCTTTGAATTGGTGATTCCAGCAGGAACAACCAAAGCGCTGACAATTAAAGGGAATATTTCTGATGACACAGTGCCTGGAAATCGTTTTCAGGCTGGAATTTGTGAGGCACCGGAAGTTGTGAGCAAACAAGGACAATCAATTGAGGTGGAAGAGATTGTCCCTGTCTATAGCGACCCGGCTTCGGTAGTGGGTCATGTGCGAGTGAAAAAGAAGAAAGGTCAGAAGTAGACTACTTCATAATCGTAGCGACTGGTCCTTCATCATCGATGAGGTCTTTTATTGCTGGGTGACTATAAGGGATGGTGACGATAATGGTGCCCGCAGCGTATGGTCCGACATGATAGGGATCGAATGTTAGCTCGATGCCGGTGGGTTTGAGATTGAAGCTTTTGAAGCTGAGTTCGTCAGGCTCAGTGCCGGTTGCCACCCAATCGGTATCTGGGTCTTCACCGAGCCATTTATAGTAGTTGATGACTGCTTCATTGGAAGCTTTGGAGAGACCGTCGAGATATTCGGCTCCCGGCAGGAAGAGGTCTTCGAGGGTAATTTCGCGGCCCTCTTTAAGATCAAAAGTAAGGGTGGTGCTGTGGCTATTCGGATGGGCACCGCCGCTGTAAATGGAAACGTTAAAGCGAATGCTGACGATGTCGCCTCCCCCCATAAATACTGGAGTATAAGTAATGTAGAGAGAATTTTTGGTTTCACCGAATACTTCCTCAATATCGTAGGCTTCGTAGCTGATAATTTCGGAGTTGATGATTTTTTTGATTTCAGCATTGAAAGCAGTAGCAGCAAACTTTTCTTGATTATCGGCTCTGTCTCGGAGATTCCAGAAGAACTCTGGGTATTTGATATCGATAATTGAAGTTTCGGTTTCTTCTGCTTGGGTTTTGGTTTCAAAAGAGTAAAACGCTTCGCGCTGATTTCCTGCGAGCTGGTAGATGATGCCGGCCATTTCTCCACGAGTGATGAATTTGTGCGGGACATCAATGGTTTCGGGGATGGCGCCGTGTTGATTTAGCACTGCAACAAATGGGGCATACCAAATTTTGCTGTCTTCTTCGTAATCGAGCTTCAGAACTTTGGCGATGATCTTGGCGGCTTCAGCGAATTCGATTGGCTGGTCTGGGCGAAAAGTGCCATCGGGGTAACCTTGAATGAAATCGTTCATCTTCGCCTGGCAGACGAATGGGGCGAACCAAGCATCTGCTGGCACATCGGGGAAGAAAACTGTTTCGGCGCCACTGGGGACGTTTGTTTCGATACAAGACTGTTCCATTCCCGGGAAAACTGTAAGCGTGCTGACGATTTTAGTGAATTCAGCACGATTGATAGTGGCGTCGGGGCGAAAGGTGCCATCGGGATTTCCTTTGACCTGGCCGGATTCTTTCAAAGAGGTAACTGCTTGATAAAAGCGATGGTCATTTTCGAGGTCTGAGAAATCAGCAGTGGCGGTAAGCGGCAACAAAGCAGTGACAGCGACAATCATTCCTAATGAAATCTTTAGGTGCATGTGGTGTTTTTAAAAATTAGACGAAGTCATAATACAGGACACAAAAAAACTCGCCTACTGGAGACGAGTTTTTATTGAAGTTTTACTTTTTTACCGCGTCAACGATTGCTTTGAATGTTGCTGGCTCGTGGATCGCTAGTTCAGCGAGAGCTTTGCGGTTGATAACGATGTGGTTATCAATGAGGGCAGCCATGAAGCGGCTGTATTTCATGCCGTGGGCGCGACAGGCAGCGTTGATCCGGAGGATCCAAAGCTGACGGAAAGTGCGCTTTTTCAGACGGCGGTCGCGGTATGCATTGGTGCCGGCTTTCATGATAGCGTTTTTCGCTTGTTTGAAAGTGCGGCTGCGGAGCCCGCGGTAACCTTTGGCAGCCTTTACTACTGTGCGGTGCCTACGGTGTCCCATTTTTTGGGATCTTTTGATACGAGTCATTGCTAATTGGGTTAATTGTTCGGCAATAGACGTGACAATTTTTGATTGTCTCCAGCGGCAACTTCTAATTCTTTGATGCCTTTCTGGCGTTTTGATTTGTTTACAAGCAGATGCCGTTTTGAGGCTTTTTTAAATCTTTTCTTGCCTGTACCAGTGATTTTGAGGCGTTTCTTAGCGCCGCTATGGGTTTTAGCTTTCATAGGTATTGGTTTTAAAAGCCGCTCTAAGATAAATGGCTTCGTGATCTATGTCAAATGATTTTGGCCGAAATAAAGGGATTAACTGCGATTGATTAGTTGACTTTGTAGGGGATGGGGATAATGATGGGGCTAGTCAATTAAATGAACTATATGAATATCGCACTAGTTGCTGCTGCAGGCAGTGGTTCGCGGGTGGATGCGGGAAAGAATAAATTGCTGGTGGAAATCTGCGAAAGACCAATTCTTTCCTACACATTGGAGGCTTTGGCTAGTCATTCGCAAATTGATGAAATTTTGGTATTGATTCGCAGTGAAGATCGACAAGAGATTGAGACAATTGTGAGCAAGCTGGAAACGGAAAAACCAATTAAATGTATTTTGGGGGGAGAAACCCGTCAGAAAAGTGTAATTGCGGGGGTGAATTTTATTCGTGATCGTTTACGTGAAGACAATGAGGAAGCGGTGGCGCCAGAAGTAATCTTGGTGCACAATGGGGCGAATCCGTTGGTAACTGAGGAAGAAATTAGTGCTTCGATTGAAGCGGCAAAAACAAATGGGGCGGCGGTTGTAGGACGAGCGGTGGCGGACACTTTGAAACAAGTATCGGGAGACGAAGTGATTGGAACGATTCCGCGGAAAGACGTAGTAGGGGTACAAACTCCTCAGACGATTCAATTTGATTTGTTTGTAAAAGCGATTGATAACGCGGGAATGAATTCTTTAGAAGTGACTGATGATGTGAGCATGGTGGAAGCGGCAGGAGGGAAAGTGAAACTGATTGCTGCGGGACCATTAAATTTTAAAATTACGAATCCTTGTGATTTGGACTATCTTACCTTTTTAATTACGCATTATGGATTTCCGTGTCGGTATCGGCCAAGACAGTCACCGCTTCAGCGAGGACACGATGGGATTGCTGCTCGGGGGAGTGATGTTGGCAAACGAGACGAAATTAAAAGGTAATTCTGATGCTGATGTAGTATTGCATGCAATTTTTAATGCAATCTCCTCGGCGATGGGCGGACGATCGCTGAGTTTGACTGCGGATTCGATGTGCTTAGAAGAAGGGATTACCGATAGCAAAGAGTACCTGAAGGTTTTGATTGATCGGATGAAGCAAGCGAAGTTTAAAGTGCATAATTTGAGTCTGAGTATTGAGTGTAAACGACCGAAAATTGAACCGATTGTAGAAGAGATGAAAAAGGTGATTGCGGCACTGATTGAAGTAGAAGAAAGTCGAATCGGAATTACGGCTACCAGTGGGGAGGGACTGACGGAATTTGGGTGTGGAAAAGGAGTACAATGTTTAGTCACGGTTTTGTTAGTAAAAAGTGATTAAGATCACTTAAAGTGAAAACCCATTTATGATACATTTGGTTAAGTTCTTTTTAGCTTATTAATTTTCGTTTATGTTAAGGCGTTATTTTGTACCAGCACTACTTGTAGTAAGCATGGTTTTGGTTGCCTCTGGCTGTAAAAAAGTAGAGGATGATAAATCTTCAAAACGGTTTTCTGATGAGCAAAAAAAAGAAGTAATTGAAGGGAAAGTAGAAAAAGAAACAATTACTCAAGATCAAGAAGTAAGCGTAACGCTTATTGGTCCAAAAGAAGAAGCTGACGTACCACCAATGCCAGATCCACTTTCTGCAGAAGAAGCTGCGAAATATAAGGCTGACCTTTCATTGGAAGAAAGAACTAAATTGGCGAAAGAACTTAGCGTGATTCAGCCGAAAGATGGCTTCAATCAGCTGAAAGCAATGTTTAGTGATTTGAAAAAAGTAAAAACAATTCCAGATTCGGAGAAGACTAATATGATGAAAATGGGGAATGAAGAATGGTTTTACTCGGAAGAAGGTGGTTTCACAGCAGTAAACTGCGTAATGGTGAACACTCCGATTTACATCTTTGATAAAAAAGATCCAACCGACCAAGATGTAGAAGCTGGGATGGAAGAAATGAAAAAAATGATGAAAGAAGCGAACGAAAAAAAAAACTAGTTAGTGATAGTAGTGATGCAGTAGTTACAACCAAAGCCCCGAAGAATGACATTGATACTTCGGGGCTTTCTGATGAAGAGGCAAAGGCCGCAACATCAAGTGATCCAGTACTGATCGACTACTCAGAAGAACTCTATAATTCATTGAATGGCAAAAGAGCGTATGCACTATATTTTCACGCTGATTGGTGTCCGATTTGTTTTGCACTAGAGAAAACGATTAAAGCTGAACTAGACAACTTGCCGAAAGGAACCAAAATTTTGCAAGTGGACTATGACAACTCTGATGATCTACAAAACCAATATGGTGTGGCGAGACAATCGACGATTGTGTTTGTTTCGGCGGAAGGGGAATCACTTGGAGTGGATGTAAACCCTTCGGTCAGACGGATGAAAACGATGTTGGCAAAATCATTAGAATAATTACTTTTAATCCCCTTTTCTAACCCTCCTATTATGTTTGCGGACTATATCTTTCCCTCGGCATTTCTCGCCGGCTTGCTGACAGTTTTGGCTCCTTGTACTTTGACTTTGTTACCAGTAATGCTGGGAGGGTCGGTAGGTGGTAGTAAATGGCGGCCGCTGGTGATCAGTCTCTCATTGGGGGCCTCGGTGATGATTTTTACATTGCTTTTGAAAATGAGTGGAGCGTTTTTGGATCTTGATGGAGATGGCCTGGTGGATATTCCTGAAGGAGGGATTCGGTGGATTGCGGGAGGGATTGTGACTTTGTTTGCGATCACAATGGCGTTCCCCAAAGTATGGGATTGGGTGACAGTAAAACTGGGAATTCATACTGGTGGCCAGAAGTTGATTGAAAAAAGCCAGGAGAAAGAAGGAATCTGGGGAGCCGTGCTGCTTGGCCTGGCACTTGGTCCGGTGTTTAATAGCTGTTCACCAACTTATTTGCTGATTTTGGCTTCAATCTTGCCACAGGATTTGACGGTTGGTTTTTACAACTTGCTGTCTTATACAGCTGGCCTGGTGGCTTTCTTGCTAGTAATTGGTTATGGCGGACGGGCAGTGGTAAATAAAGTAAAATTTGCTGCTAATCCGGAAGGGAAATTCCGTCGAGGTCTGGGCTTCTTGTTGTTGATTGTTGGGGTAGCGATTATCTTTAGTTTGGATAAGACTCTTGAAGCCTGGATTATTACGACTGTTGATGGGGCTGGATTTGGGGAAGTGTTTAATCTTGAGTGCTTGGCAATTGACTGTGATCGCAATCAAATGTTATTTGCTGAGTAGACCTTGTAACCTAGTTTTTAAAATCTTTGCGCTATGATTAGTTTAAATCTAGAAAATCTTTATGGAGTGGCTGGGGAGCATGGATTGAGTGCAGCTGAAATTTCGGAACAGAGCGGAAAGATTGAGGGATTCTTAACGAAGTTTGAGGCGCGAGATCAAGGTTTTTATCAAATTGTTGATGATGCGGGGCTAATTGAGAGGGTGAAGAGTTATGCGGATAGTCAGAAAGGGAAGTTTGAGGACATTGTGATTTTGGGAATTGGGGGTTCGGCGCTGGGGACGATTTGTTTACAGCAGAGTTTGAAACATCTATTTGAAAACCAACGTCGAGGGCGGACGGTGCCGCGAATGCATGTACTGGATAATGTTGATCCGACTTTGATTAAAGAAATCGATGATGTGATTGATTATCAACGGACGCTCTTTATTGTGGTGACGAAATCGGGAGGAACGCCGGAGACATTGTCGCAATATTTTTATTTTCGGAGCCGCTGTGATGAGCAGGGTTTAGCCACGAAAGATCACTTTGCTTTTATCACTGATCCTGAGAAAGGTTTGCTGCGGAAGATTGCGAAAGAAGAAGGGATTACCGCTTTTGAGGTGCCGCCAAATATTGGAGGAAGATTTTCGGTGCTGACAGCGGTGGGGCTAGTGCCGGCAGCTTTGATTGGAATTGAGATTGAAAAACTGATGACGGGAGCCCAGAAGATTCGGGATCAATTTTTGGATAATAACTTTGAAAATAATCTGCCTTTTCAGCTGGCGACGATTCAGTATTTGTTGGCCGAAAAAGGAAAAGTGATGAATGTATTGATGCCCTATTCTCAACGATTGATTCGATTTGCAGACTGGTATCGACAGCTATTGGCAGAAAGTATTGGCAAGGCGTTGAATGAAAAAGGTGAGACGGCAAATGTTGGGCTGACACCGATTAATGCTCTAGGTGCGACGGATCAGCATTCCCAGAGCCAGCTTTATAATGAAGGACCGAATGATAAATTTTTTATGTTTATTGAGGTAAAAAACGTGGGGCCGGCAGTAAAAATTCCGAATCTTTATCCGGAAGATGAAACGGTGAGCTTTTTGAACGACGTTGATTTTGGGCAACTTTTGAACACCGAGAAAAAAGGGACCGCGATGGCATTAACCCATAACGATCGACCAAATCTGACAATTGAAATTGATGAAGTGAATGCGGAAACGCTGGGTGAATTGTTTATGCTATTTGAAGCAGCGACGACTTTTCTTGGAGAGCACTATGGAATTAATGCCTTTGACCAGCCTGGAGTAGAACTTTCGAAAACCCTGACGAAACAATTGCTGCTGGGAGAAGAAATTACTTTTTAGGAATCTCAACAGTGAAAGTGGTGGATTCGTTTTCTTTCGATACAAAATCGATAGTGGCGCCGTGGTCTTTGAGGATTCTTTTGGCGATGAAGAGCCCGAGGCCGTGACCTTCCGGAGCAGCTTTGGCGATATTTTCGCCGCGGAAGAATTTACGAAATACCTTTCCTTGGATTGATTTGGGGATGCCAGCACCAGTATCAGTGATTGAAATTTTGACTGATTTCTGGTCGTCTTTGAGCCATTCGATAATGATCGTGCTGGCTTCGTTGCCGTATTGGAGAGCGTTGTTGATGATGGCACGGAAGGCTTGAGCAATTTTTTCTTTGTCCAATTCAATGAGGCATTTTTTAGGAAAACCTTTAAAGCGGACCTTCATGCGTTTCAATGGAATCAAAGAATTTTCGCGTTCGCCGACTTTGCGGACGATTTCGACGAGATTTTGTTCATAAGGAACGTAGCCGATCGGTTTTTTGGCGTCGATGCGGGAGACGGTGAGGAGGTCATCGAGAAGATTGATTACGCGCTCGTTACTGATGGTGATGTCAGTAATTAATTCTTTTTGTTGGTCATTGAGATTGTCGTTGTCCTTGTTGAGGAGGAGTTCAGTCATCCACTTGATACCGGTGAGCGGTGTGCGCAACTTATGGGAGGCAAGGGCGATGAACTCAGTGAAAGATGGTGCTTTTGACATGAGATAGACTTTAAATTTCGTTGTTTTTAGTTTTCCAACTAACGAGACCGATAATGATAATAAAGAAAGTAAGAGCGACGGTACTAAGGCCAATAGTGTTGGTAACTGGTTTGATGTAATTGGGGCGGATACTGAAGTGGGTTACTTTACTTGGACGGCTCTTGATGAGGGAACTCTCGTCGAAAGTAATTGCGTAAACTGAATGGTCGCCAGGGCCTAGGGGGAGTTGGTCTTGTGAATGTGACACTTGCCAGTTTCCAGTCTCGTCTACTTCAGCGGCATATACTACGGCCTGGGGTGAATGAATGAAGATTGCGATGCGTGAGCCTGGAATACCACCGCCTTCGAAGACAATCTTATTGCCGAGGAGTTGTTGGTTGATGAGAGTGATTCTTGGTGTTGGTACGACATCGGAATTTTTACTGAGGTTGATTACTTCGATAACGCCTGGTTCAGCAACACTGAAGAGTTCGTCGAGTTGAGCCTTTACATCTGGTGCGAGAATGGTGGGGCCGGTGATAGTAACATCTTCTGGGGTACCAATTGGTGATTGATCACTTGCCGATGGAGGAGGAGTACCGTCGGCTAGTGGTGTACTAGAAGCAGCGGTACCGAAGGCAGTTCGCGCAACTGGGAGAGCAGCTGGAGCGGGGCCAGGCGTGCGTTCTTCAATAATTAATGGGGTAATCTCGGATTTTGGCGCTACTGTCACCGTAACTTCATTGGAAGGCGGACTAGTATTGCCAGCAGCATCGACTGCGATGGTGTAGAGCTTGTGAGTTCCGGCGGGGAGATTGGCAACACCGTAACAGTTACCTTTTGAGTCGGCTTGAGTGAATGATTCGTAGACTTTCTGACCATTGACGTAGAGCGCGATGAAGGCGCTTGGTTCGGCGGTACCGGTGATAGCAACGAGTGTGTCGGCTACTGGTCCTGAAAATTCATCTAGTACTGGTGCTGCTGGAGCAGTGGTATCAACCAAAACTTCGCGGGAGACTGAACGTTCACTACGACGGCCGTTTTCAATCGCAATTACTTCGATGGTGTGTCGGCCCTCAGGCAGTTTAATTTCGCCTTCGAATTCAGTATCGTCACCGGTAGATAATGTGGTGTCGAGCTTTTGGCCGTCGACGTAGATTTCAATGGTGCTACCATCACGAGCAATACCAGTGAGTGGCACAGTGCCGTCTGAGCGGGGAGAGACTGGTTGATCGAGAACTGGTGCTTCAGGATCGGTCTTGTAGTAAGTGGTTACTTGGCCGATGCTGCCGATTGAACTGCTACTGCTGCCACCGCCAGAACTTGAAGTGGTGGTGGTAGTGGCAGAGCCACCTCCGCCACCGCCACCGGTGGTTGCTGGGGCTTGAGTAGAGAAGCTGACATCGGCGACAGTGGTTTCGAAGCCGAAAGTATCGATGGCAAAGATTTTGGCAAAGTAAGTAGTGCTACTAGTAAGTCCGGTGACGATGGTGGATGAGGTTCCTTTGGTGGCGAGCGAAGCGTCGTTGGCTTGATCCCATTCGATGGCAGAACCGAAGCGGTTTTGAACTTCGTTTTGACTTGGGCTGACCCAGATTTCGTAGTGGTCGAAGTTTAATTCGTCGGTGATTGGCATCCAGGAGAAGGTAATTGAATCTTCGGTAGAAATAATGCCAGAGAAATCAGTGATTGAGGCTGGGGCTTTGGTATCAACAGCGAATGGACCGAAGTTTACATAGTCGCCACTGACTAAGGCGTCTTGGGGGCGGAGACGGATATAGACCGTGGATTCGTGGACAGCGCCAAGATCATTTTCGGCATTCCAGACAAAGGTGTGAACTTCGCCGGAAGCAGAAGAGCTGAGACCAGTTGTGCCCTCGTGGGCTCCGTCACCGACTGCGGCGGTCATGGTGGCTTGTTCGCCGGCGAAGGCGCCGGTAAGAGAATATTCAAATGTAGCAAGGGTGATATTTTCAGCGTTGGCGTCGGTGATGGTGTAGCCAATGTTTACGAAACGATCGTCGGTTTGTTGAGCTACGGAATCGATAGTGATTGACGGAGTAGCGTTGAGACCGGTGAGGTAGAGACTATTTATTTCTGCCGCAGTGAGGGCTTCGTCCCAGAGGCCAACTTCGTCGATGAGACCTGCAGAGAAATTGTTGGTGCCGTTGCGGTTTGAGCCGAAAGTGAGAGGGTGATTTGATTGGCGGATGTCGAAGATTTGATTGGAATTTGAGGCAACTTCACTGCCGTCGACGTAAAGCTTGAGTTCGCTGCCATTGTAGGTGCCGGCAACGAAATGCCATTGGCCAGGAGTGAAGGTATTGGTTGGAGCGGTGACGCTGGCTGCTCCGCCGCCATCTTTCCAAATCTGGAAGCGGACGCGGTTGTTGCCAACCTGGCGAAGTTCGTAGGCTTGGTTTTTGTGCACGAGTTTATCGCCGTTAACGTAAGTATCGCCGTTGATCCAGGCGGTAATCGAGAGAGTATCAGTAATATCAAGACTGGCAGCATCAGGGATGGTGACGTAGTCGTCAACGCCATCGAAATCGAGCGCTGAATTTACTTGTCCGGTAGACCATGCGGGGGCATTTCCAGGACAGGTAGGACTAAGAGTTCCGTCGTTTGAACCAATGGCATCGCCGGCAGTACAATCAGTGTTTTCGTCGAGTGGCCAATTGCTGATAAGGTTGGCAACGGGTTTCACGATCGTGAAGCTGGCGTCACTGGTATCGGCGAGTGCGCCATTAACAGTATCGGTAACCCGGACGCGAACTGTGGCGCTGGCGTCATCAGGAATGATCCATTGGTAAGTGCCGGTGTCAGCGACTGAAGCGGTAATTTCATTGATATCTGAGGAGAAATTGTCTTTTGAGTATTCAATTTTGACGTTGCCGGAGCCACCAAAGGAATTCCAAGTGATGTTTTGAGCAGTGCCAACATTGTATGTTTCGCCACCGTTTGGAGCGGTGACTTTAGTGCCTTGGTAAAGGTTGAAGAGGTTGGTTACTTCGAGTCCGGAAAGGTCGCGGTCGTAGAGGCGGATTTCGTCGATCAGGCCATCGTAGAATAGTGAGTTAGTGAAGTCTTTGCCGATGAAGAGATTGCCGGAAGTATCGATGGCTTCGGCGCCGATGTTGGTGCTGCTATCGAAGTCACCGTCGACGTAAAGCCTGATGTCTGCGCCATCGTAAACCGCAACGATGTGATGCCATTGATCGTCAGCGATGGTGGCCAGTGAACTGTGAGTTTGACCGTTGATACGCATGAAGGCTTTTGAGGAATCGTCGATCATCAGGTTGAAGCCATCAGTATTGGCGTCGCGCTTATCAAGGACTGGACGGAATGATCCGGTAGCAGGAGGTTTGACCCAGGCAGAAATAGAGACTTTCGATGGGGAGTTAATATTGGCGTTGGCGGCAACTGATATTTCGTCATCGGTGCCGTCGAAGTCGAGGGCACTATTTTGAACACCGTTGGTAATCCAAGTTGGTTCGTTGCCAACACATGATGGGCCAAGGGTGCCGGGGTTGCTATCGGCGGTATCGAAGGCGATACAATCGGTATTTTCATCGAGTTTCCATTCGCTCACAAGGTTGCCACCGATTGCAGCGATTTCGAAATCGTTATCGCTAATATCGTTGAGAGCAGCTGTGGCAACGTCGCTGACCCGAACTTTTACAGTAGAGCTCACGTCGTCGGGGATGGTCCATTCGTAGGTTCCATCGTCGGCAGTAGAAGCGACGATTTCGTTGATATCAGCGGAGAAGTTGTCTTTTGAGTATTCAATTTTGACGTTTCCAGAAGTGGCAAATGAATTCCAAGTGATGTCTTGAGTAGTGCCAACACCATAAGACTCGCCACCATTTGGGGCAGTCACGGTAAGAGCCTGGTAAGAATCGTAGAGAGCGGAAATTTCACCAGCGGAACGTTCGTTGTTGTAAAGACGGAATTCATCGATGATGCCATCCCAGCCGGCGCTGCCGCCACTGTCTTTACCACCTTTACCAACGATAATTTTATCGACGGTGCTAATGGTTCCGGCTACTCCGGCACTGTTGCTTGATGGCGTATCGAGTTGGCCGTTGATGTAGAGTTTGATTTGGTTGCCGCTGCTCCAAGTAAAGGCGATGTGTTGCCAATCGGTGGTTTGAGTGTTGTCTGAACTTTCTAGTTGTTGATCGCCGCCAGTTGTGGTGAGGCCGATCTTCATACAATTGGTACAACCGCCGTTGGCGCCCGAGGCGTCGTAGCGGAAACCGATTTTGTTGTCGCTACCTGATGGATCGCCACCGATCAATGTGCCTTTATCGGAGTTGGTAACGTCTGATTTGAGCCACATTGAAACTGTCACTGCATCGAGGCCGTTGATGAGACTTTCGCCGTCGTCGTCGGTAACATTGTCGCCGCTGCCGTCGAAATTGAGGGCGTTGTTGAGGGCAGATTCAGCGGTCCAAGTTGGAGCGTCGCCCGGACAGGATGGACCGAGAGCGCCGTCGTTATCAGCAATGGCATCGGCGGCAGTACAGCCGGTGTTGTCGTCGAATTTCCACCAGAGGATTGGTTGGGCAGGATCGCTGATGGTGAAGTAAGCATCGCTGGTGTCGTTGACTCCGGAATCAGCAGCGTCGCTGACTCTGACTTTAACGGTAGTGCTGCCGTCGGTTGGGACAGTCCATTCGTATTGGCCGTCGTCTGGAGTGGAAGCGACGATTTCGTTGATGTCGGATAAGAAGTCATCACTCGAGTATTCGATTTTGACGTTTCCAGAGGTGTTTACGGAAGTCCAAGTAATGTTTTCAGTAGTGTTTACAGTAAAAGTTTCAGCGCCATTTGGTGTAGTGACGTTGATATAATTAGTGGCGTTAAATAGAGCGGTCACTTCTGATGGTGAAAGTGCTTTGTGATAGAAACGAACTTCATCGATTTTACCGTCCCATTCTTCGGTGGTCCCCGAAGGCAACTTGTGACGACCAACAATCATGTTGCCGGTTGAAGCTTCGGCGACACGGGCTTCAGAGCCTTCTTCGACACCATCGATAAATAGTTTGAGCGTTACTCCATCGTAGGTGAGGGCAACGTGATGCCATTCGCCGGTGAGGTCATTCCAATTGGTAGTTGTATCGAGAGTTGCGCCGCCAAAAAATGACTGGAGGCGATAAGTAGTGGCGTCGAGACGAATAATATAAAGCCAGCCACGTCCGATACCGGTGCCGTCGTATTGTTGGAAGATGCGAGTGGTGTCGTTGTTGGCGTCGAGGTGAGCGAAAGTGTCGGCATTTAGCCAGGCGCTAGCACTGAATGAAGTGGTTACTGATGGATCGATGATTAGGCTGTCACTTTCGACAGAGTCGTCGATACCATCAAAGTCGAGAGCGGAACCACTAATACCGTTAGTCCAAATTGGGGCGTTGGCAGGGCAGGTGGGATTTAAGGTGCCGTCGACGTTGGTTTGGGCATCGATGGCAGCACAACCGGATCCTTCGTTAAATGCCCAATAAACAAATGGGGCGTCAGGGTCGGCAATTTCGAAGTCGGCGTCGCTGGTGTCATTGAGGGAAGTATTGCTCACATCAGAAATGCGGATGCGCACAGTCTTGCTGGCGTCAGAGGGGATGGTCCATGAGTAAGTGCCGGTGTCTGGAGTAGAAGCGATGATTGTGTTGATATCACCGGCAAAATTATCTTTTGAATACTCAATTTTGACATTTCCGGAAGTATCGAATGAAGTCCAAGTGATATCTTCACTGGCGTCGAAGAATAATTTTTCGCCACCGTTCGGAGCAGTAATAGAAATTGATGGTTCGTTGAGACAATCGCTGACCGTGAGGTCGTCGTAGTAGGCGCTTTCTTGATTGATGAAACCAACGTTGCCACCGGCGAGACTGCCGTCGCTGGCGCTGATGAGCCAGTTGGTTGGTTCGGTGTCGCCGTCGGCCCACCATTTACCGCGGAGTTCGTTGCCGTTGGCTTGGACTTTGAGGTGGTATTCAACTCCGGTTGATGGCGTGAAGCTTACCGGAGTCATACCCGATGCATCGGTGGCAACGCCACCAACTTCACCACTGATTTTTACTTGGCCGCCTTCGAAAACAAGACGCCAATAGTTGTCGTCATCGGTGTGGCGGAAGAGGATACCGTGAGCAGCGTAAGTGTTGATAAACATGTCAGCGGTAATGATGTAATCGTCACGGCCGACAGGTGGAGCTTGGACTTGTGAATAGCTGGCACTTGAGTGGCTGTAAACGAGATCACTACCAGTGTTTTCGATGGCCCAATCGGAGCCAGCGTCGAAGGTGTGAACCCAATCGGTTTCGTCGTTGTCTTCGAAATTGTCGGAGATGACTACGCTACAACTTGGTTGACCGTAAAGTGAAGAAATTTCATTGGCAGAAAGGGCAAAGTTGTAAAGAGAAACGTCGTCGATTTGTCCTTGGAAATAGAGATTGTTGCGGCTGCCGTTGAAAGTAGTTGCTTCTGAACCATCACCGATGAAGCCGTAACGGGTGTTGCCAGTACCTAGATTGAGTCCACCGTGGGGATTGGAGGCAGTGGAGTCGAGAACACCATCAACATAAATGTGTTTATTGGTACCGTCGTAGACACCACAGATGAAATGCCATTGATTATCCCGGACATTTACTGAGCCATTGAAATCGTGAATGCTGCCATTGCTAGCGGCGGTATCGAAATGGACGAAATTATCAGTCGCCCCATTGTCGCCAACGCTGAGGTTGAAGTAATCAGAACGATCGAAGTCAAGGATTGACCAACCACCTTGACCAGATGGAACTTTAACCCAACCACAAGTTGTCATGGCAGTGATTTCACCAAGAGTGTTGTATGAATAATTGAGAGCGACATAATCATCGTTACCGTCGAAGTCGAGAGCTTTACTTTTTTTACCGTCGACCCAAAGGGGTGAATTTGCAGAGCATGATGGACCGAGGGTTCCAGTTGCCGAGCCAATACTGTCGGCGGCAGCACAACCTGTGCCTTCGTCGAATTTCCATTGGGCAACGATGGTATCGCCGTTACCTTCACCACCAGTTGAGAAGAGATCTACTGATTCTGATTGGATATGCCAGTAATTTTGGTCGTCGAGGTCCGTGAGGGTGTAGCCGTTAGCAGAGGTTACGTTTACGGGATCGAGAATGATTTCGTTGATACAGCCGGGGAATACTTCTTCCGCGTTAGTGGCACCAGGACAGATACGAACTGAAACATGGTGCGGCTGACGTGGCACGAGGAGAGTGATGGAGTCGAGGTTGCTGCGGTCGGTGTTTTGGGGGATGTGAACCCAAGATTTACCTTTTCGGTAATCATTACCGATGATGATATCGGTGAGATCAAGATCATCGTTGATTTCGAGGTAGGCGATTCGCTTGAGGTCTTTTTCGATGAAGAGTTCGCGAGGAGTTGTTTCAATATCAGAGTAGTAAAAATTGGTAACTTTGAGGTCTGAATCAGTATTGGTGATCAGATGTTCTCCTTCGGGAATGGTTTGGTTCACAAGACAAGCGTTTGAACATTGATCGTCATCGACGCGGTTGCCGTCGTCACATTGTTCGCCTTCTTCGATGATACTGTTTCCGCAGACTGGTCCGACTGGGGGTTGGGCTACTTCGGTAGTGCCGTTGTGGTCGGTGGTTTTATGGAGTTGAGCTACTTCGGAAGCAGTGAGGGCGTAGTTGTAATAAGAGAGTTCGTCGATTTGTCCGTGGAATGTGTGTTGAGGACTGCTGGTGCGGCGGCCGATTAAGAGTGGGAGATCGTTTTTTGTAAGCTTGGCAGCTTTTACTTGTTGAAGTTGACCGTCGACGTAGAGAGTGATGTTTTCGCCATCGTAAGTTCCAGCCACGTGAATCCATTTTTTGGTGGCGGGAATTTCTTTTGAAAAAGCACGGGTCTTGGCGAGGGCCCAAGCAATTTTGTGGGGCTCGGTGCTAGTTGTTTTTTGATCAGCGCGGACGTACATTTCGTAGCCGCTATTGGTGGTCCAGTCGCCTTTACCGAAAATGCCAGCCCAGGTATTGGTTGGTAATGCTTCAATATTGATCCAGGTGGCAATAGTGAAGGTGTCGGACATGAGGGATTCGTTGTTGCCGACGTTGATGTAGTCGTCTTGGCC
>CAYGJQ010000026.1:0-22492 GCA_964350285.1 uncultured Candidatus Peribacteria bacterium
GTGAATGGTGCTGATGGTACACCGGTTTATCCGGGGATGATTGCGGCGCCAAAGAATTTTCCATTTGGATTTAAGATGAAGATTGAAGGTATTGGAACGGTGGCGGTGCATGATCGTGGTGGGGCAATTAAGGGTAATCGTTTGGATGTGTGGATGGGCTACGGCGACCTCGGCTTGAAACGTGCTTTGAACTGGGGGAAACGTTCAGTGACTGTTGATTTTCTTGGTTTTGATGATTCGGTTGAGGAAAGCGTTTACCTAGAGGGTTACTATGAGGCTGAGAAATTTGTACGCAATGTCGTAAAGGTAAATAAGATGTTCCCGGAAGATATTTGGTATCAAAGTGAAGGTGATGATGTAAGGAAACTTCAAGAGTCGCTGCAGTCACTTGGTCATTATAGTGGTGATATAGATGGTGTTTACGGTGAATCGACACTCGAAGCGGTTTATGCTTTTCAGAAGCTGCACGGGATTGTGAACAGTTGGGGTGAGCTCGGGGCGGGACATTGTGGGATTCAAACTCGAACAAAGATTGAAGAAGAGCTGAGTTCGCCAACAGATAGCAGTGGTCCAAAGATCGCTGTGGTAAATCCAAAAGAAGTCTTTTTCTCCCAGTCTCTTAGCCGTGGTGATAAAGGTGATGCGGTGAGCGAGTTGCAAAAGGAGCTGAAAGTGTTGAATTTTTTAAGAATCGAGCCAACCGGTACTTATGGGGCAACTACTGAGCATGCAGTATTTAAGTTTCAGCAGAAGATGGGGATTGTATCTGGTAAATCAGACAATGGAGCTGGTGTTGTTGGGCCAAAGACACGCAGCGCTTTGAATCAAATTTTAGCCTCACGTGGCCAGGTAAAACAATTGGTTGCCGCGAAAAAGTCGGGCACGATGGTGGCGCAAAAGGGCTTCACCGCAGATCTTGATCCCGGTGATCGTAATGAGGTGGTGAAGAGTTTGCAAAAATCTTTGAGTGAGCTTGGTTATTTTGAAAGCAGTAGCTTTACAGGTTACTTTGGTGAGCAAACAGAAGCGGCGATTATTGCTTTTCAGTTGGATAAAAAGATTATCTCTTCGCCGACTGATAAAGGTGCAGGTCGTCTAGGTCCGATGACTCGTAAAGTCCTCAATGGATTATTGGAGAGCGCTTAGTTGGTCGCATGATCTGGGGGTAATGTCTGAAGGATTGATTTGAGCAAGGCGACAAATTTCCTGTTCTAATTCTTGGCACTTCTTGATGGCAGCCAAGGTGCTTGCTGGGACTTCTTGTGCGCCGATGTAGCGTTTCATTCCTTCTTCTAGGCGATGTTGGAGTGAAGTGATTTGGTGGTGGCAGACCCGCTTGTCGGCGTAGTAGAGGATTTTTTGCTCTAAGGTGCGATTGCTAGCGTCTGGCTGGTTGATTGAAAGGAAATCGTGAGTGCTGATAATCTTTTCGATGTCGGGCTCGTTGAGGTCTTCAAGGGCGATTTTGGCCGCAAGCCAATGTGGCGTGTTGGCGTATTTTTGACGAAGTTTTTGCCAGTATTTGATGTCTGATTCGGTGGCGGCGAATTGGTTCTTAAGTTGGTCGGGGTCGAATTTGCTAATGTCGCACATTCGAAGTAAATCATGAAGCAAGGCTGCGTAGCGGAGGTGGGCAAGGTCGATATTGATTTTGGTGCCAATGTAAATAGCTACTTTGGCAACTTGGATGCAATGCTTTTGGATGTGCTTTGGTAGGTGGAATTCTTGGTAGAGCTTTTTTACTTGTTGGTCAGTCATGTTTCCAGGTTATGAGTCGCTGATTGGCCCCCTGGTATGAAAGGTGAATGTGATGCGCGGATTTAGGCTGGTCTTCGTTGAGTCGTTCGGCCCACTCGACGATGGTGATAGTGGTAGGAGAGTTGAAGTGTTGCTCGATGGTGTCGAGAGTGATGTCGTCTACTTCGTTGAGTCGATAAAGATCGATATGAACCAATTTTTTGGCTTCTTTATTGTGTAGTTCGTATTCACGAAGGATAGTGTAGGTAGGGCTTTTGATGCTTTTTTCGGGAATGCCAAAATGAAGAGCGAGGGCTTTGCTGAAAACGGTTTTTCCACTGCCGAGGTCGCCGTGAAGTAGGATTGTGGCACCGGGGTCGAGCTTGGCGGCAATCTTTTGAGCAAATTTTTGAGTTTCTTGAGGAGATTTAGTGTTTAGCTCTTCCATTGTTTGGGCTTTGATAAATTTTGAAAATTTGGTATAATATCAAGATAATTTTTTCATAAATCTCTGTGAAAGCAAAAACAAAAATAAAATTTCAACAACGTTTTTCGACAGTGTTGTCGTGGGTAAGCATCTTAGTTTTTCTGATGCTGGCGGTATATGTGGTGAACGAGAACTTGGTTCATTATCAGGCAAATATCGCTGTTCAGCCAGCTCCTCCTTTTGAAGGGACGGTTATGCCAATTCAGAAATCTCTAGATTGGGTGGGGACGCCAGCGCCTGAATGGAAGCTGAGTTACTCTGATGTCAGCAGCTCTCGTTTGGTTGATATTTTTAAATATGATCCTCAAAAATTGGAGGTTTCAACGAGTGAGCTCGAATGGGGAAATCCAGACGACAATTTGATTAGAAATATGAAAATCACTTACTCGGTTCCATATATGGGGAACTATAAACTCGGTGGAGGCGAGCACACTGGTAGTCATCTAGCTGTTGATATCAAGGCAATTAAAGGAACTCCGGTGTTTGCAGTTGCAAATGGAATAGTGGTGAAAGTGTCAAACCAGACCTATGGTTTTGGGAAGCATGTTGTGGTCAAGCATGAGAATGTGCCTTTAGTTGGCGATTCCGGGAAGACACATACGTTGTATTCTTCATATTCGCATTTAGATAGTTATTCAGTGTCTGAGGGTGATGCAGTGTCAAAAGGAAAACAAATTGGAACTGTTGGGGATACTGGGACCGCGACTACGGATCACTTGCATTTCCAGATTGATACAACTTCGGCTCCCTGGCATCCTTATTGGCCATTTACTAGTCAAGAAGCTAGTGATGCTGGTTATAGCTTTACCGAGGCAATCAATAATGGACTGGGCCGTGATCGAGCGCTGGAAAATACGATTAATCCGCTCGAATGGGTGCAAGAATTTAATACTGGCAAGGTAACTAGTGTTGCCGATGTTCCGGTGAAAGATGTTGATGATGAGCCTGAAGGTCAAGGTAATGACGATGTTGAAAATGAAATCGGCCGGGTATTGTTTTATCATGGTTTGGAGCATGGCTTGAATGACAAGTTTGAAGTAAGAATTAAATTATTGGATCAGGATACTAATGATCTAACAGCTCCCACATTTGAAGGGGGCGTTGATTTACGTCTAAAGAATGAAAGGATTGCGTCATTGAGTAAGGATCGACTGGATCGGAATGATTTTGTTGATGGGGTGGCGACTGTTGAAGTCTCGAATCGCCGAGAAGGATCAACGCGGATTATCGCTGAGTACAATGGTGACACTTTTTCTTCGGAAGAATTTACAGTTCAGGGGGCTGGTGAGGCGCCAGTAGATGATGAAGAGCCTGTTGATTTAGATGAAATTCAGTTCACTGTTTCCGCTCCAGTTACAGCAGGAGAAGGAGATGATATTGTGGCGACAATTGAAGCAGTGGATGGTCGCGGCGAAGCGATTCAATCCTTGAGTGATCCGGTGATATTGGCTTTAACTGATGACTTGGCTAGCTTGGAACGGACTGACCTCATTATCGGTGATTTTGCCAACGGTAAAGCCAGCGTGATGTTGCGCGGTCTTAAGGCTGGTGAGTTTGAAGTGATTGTTCAGTATAAAGGAAGGCAAGTAACTTCTGATCCAATTGTGGTGAAGTCGGCAAATGCTCAGGTGGCAGCCTTGGTGGTCGAGCACGATGGGGTGTTTGTGCCGGACTCGGTGGAGGAGATTATAATTTATGCTGCTGATGAGTTTGGAGATAAGGTTTCTGATTTTAAACCTGTCGATCCAATTGTAGTGAAAGTGATCGAAGGCGAAGCAAATGTGAGTCAACAGGTAATTAATTTTACTGACTTTGAAAAGGGGGCGGCGGTAGTCGAATTCGAATTTAAGGGGAATGACGAAGTTGTGATTGAGGCGACAGATGGAAAACTTGAGGTGACTAGTGAGCGATTGAAGCCGGGATTATTTTCTGATGTTGGGAAGGACCATGAAAACTACCGGGCGATTTCTTATTTGAGAGAGATTGGTGTGGTGCAAGGTTATGATGACGGTAGTTTTAAGCCAGATCAGTCGATTTCACGTGTAGAGGTGCTGAAGATGATTTTGGCGGCACTCGAATATGATTTGGAAAGTACTGCTGATGTTGATTTCTCTGATATATCTACGGTCGCTTGGTATTCTCCCTATTTAGCTACAGCTGTTGATAAAGGGATTGTTGCGGGATATCCTGATCGGACGTTTAAGCCGTCGAATAGTGTGAATGCAGCAGAATTCTTCAAGATGCTGACTGAAGCTAGTGGAATTGAAGTCGATGAAGATGTTGAGTACAAGCCTTATCTTGATGTTGACGCTGAAGATTGGTATGCGGCCTATGCTCAGTTTGTGAAGAATAAACGATTGATTGATAGTGCTAGGCGATATTTCCGCGCTGGTGATGAAATTAATCGAGCTGAAGTAGCGGAATCGATCTATCGCTTGTTGATTATCAATAAGAATTCAGTGAAATTCTATCGAGACGAGTTGGACTAGTTTTGGGGAGTGCCGTTTGCTATATTTTGTGCGGCCCGCGAATTTGATATGCCCGAGTAGCTCAGTTGGATAGAGCAGCGCCCTTCTAAGGCGAAGGTCATAGGTTCGAATCCTATCTCGGGTACCACGTCGAGCTAAACTTCCAGCTTACGAATCATCCTCCGCTTCGCTGCGGAGGCTTCTTCAGCTTACAGTTTAGTGCTCCTCCACCCCACAAATCATAGATTTGCGGGGGCCCCTGCTCGCCCATCCTCGCCTGCGGCTCCGGTGGGCTGCGCTCTAAGGTTATGTCTGTCGTCCCCTTTCCCTGCTGTGACAGGATTTTTTGCTTGTTTTGCTATTCTTCTCTTAAGGCTTCAAGTGCAACTTTTTGGGGGGTGTGGTAATAATTTAAGGTAATTAATTTTGGGTTATGATTGAACGATCTGTGGAAACTGGGGCGGCGGCGATGCCTTTGATGGATGGCGGTCATGCTGACTTATATGAGAATAAACTGCGCCCAGGGAAGCTTAATGATTTCGTGGGGCAAAGTGATATTAAGGGGACTTTAGGGACGGCAATTATGGCGGCGAAGAAACGTGACGATGCTTTGGATCATACGCTTTTTCATGGGCCTCCGGGATTAGGGAAGACTACTTTGGCGAATATTGTGGCAGCAGAAATGGGGGTTTCGATAAAAACTACCGCGGGGCCAGCTCTGGAAAAACAGGGCGATTTGGCGGCCATTATGACTAATCTAAAGGATAACGATATTTTATTTATTGATGAGATTCATCGTTTGCGGCCGCAAATTGAAGAGATCCTCTATTCGGCAATGGAGGATTATGCGATCGATATTATTTTAGGGAAAGGGCCGGCAGCTCGTTCGATGAGATTGCCGTTGCCGAAGTTTACCTTGGTGGGGGCAACTACTAAATTGAGTTCTTTGAGCTCCCCTCTTCGTGATCGTTTTGGAAATTTGTTTAAGCTTTCTCATTATTCTGATCAGGAAATTTCGCAAATAGTAAAGCGAGCGGCTAAGATTTTGGACTGTGTGATTGCTGATGATGCGGCAGATGAAGTGGCCGGCTGTTCACGATGTACGCCGCGGATCGCTAATCGTCTGCTGAAACGGGTGAGGGATTATGTGGAGGTGAATTCTGAGGGAGCGATGATTGGAATTGAATCAGTGAAGAAAACCTTGGATGAGCTGGGGGTTGATTCTTTAGGTTTGGACAATATGGATCGATTGATTATTTCTACATTAATCGAGAAGTTCGGTGGTGGGCCGGTTGGGCTGAATACTTTGTCGGCAGCGGTGGCGGAAGAAGAGTCTACTATCGAAGATGTTTATGAGCCTTTTTTGATTCGCTTAGGTATGTTGGAGCGCACGCAGCGCGGACGGATTGTGACTGAAAAGGCATATCATCATTTTGGAATTAAGGAAGGGGCTTAGTCATTGAAATGTACTAGCAAAGAACCTATAATTCCCCTGATGTTTAAAGCAATATATCTGTAATTTTGTATATGTTTAAGAAAGTGCCCCAAAAGCTGGTCGGCCTGTTTGTTGCGTGTGCAGCTTTGATGATGACCGGATGTGGTTCAGGCGAACCTGTGGATACAAAAATCGATGATGTTCCTAAATATCGTTATAGTGGTGTTTTGCAGAAGGCGGACCGTGATAGTGCTGCAACAGATCACTACTTGTTTCGGAAAGATGAGCCTTCAGTTCCTGTTCAGAGCTTATCTTTTAATTTGAATGACAAAGAGTTTTTAGGGATGGAGGTAGAAGTAAATGGTGTTGCGGCTGATTCAGATACTGGATCGTTTGTGTTGGAGATTCAAGGAATTAAGGTGATCGGCAAGAGTGATTCGGAACAAAATGATGAAGACTCAGAGAATACGGCTGAATGGACTGTTTATTCAGATGCAGATCTGGGTTTTCAGATTTCGCATATGGATGATTGGGAGGTGGAGAAACAAGGCGCGGCGATTGTTTTTTATGCACCGAGAATGGATGATGAAGAGGGGCTTCATATGATTAAGGTAGTTGAGTTGGATGCTGGGCCTGAAGAAGTTGTTGCTGCTCTCGCTGGGGCGACTGATGGTGGTCCGGTGACACCAGAGGGGTATTCGGCAAGAAGAATTGGAAAGAAACAATATGATGCTTATGAAGATGATGGCGCGGATGGAATTGTTTACTATGTTCCAAAGGGAGATCAGTTTTATGAGGTGAGCTACACTGCGACTACTGGTGCGATAAAAGACGTCTATCGCAATCTTTTCTTTGAGATGATTTTGACGTTTGAATTTTTTAATTATGGTGAATCGAGTGATGTGGTGAGTGATCTTCCGGCGGATGAAATTCAGGACTCTCCCGTGCAAGAAGATGTAAAGGAAGAAAGCAAAACTAGTGATGAAGATGTTGAGGCGACTAAGTCAGAAGATAAGTCAGTTGATGGTGACGGTGATGCAGTCGACAGTGATGAGGGCGATGATGTGGTTGAGAGTGCAGAGTTGATTGATGGCTATCGAAGATTTGAGAGTTTGCCGTTTAAGTTCCAAGCTCAGTATCCAAAGAGTTGGTATTATAGCGGGAAAAAAGGTGTCTCTGGAGATGTTCAGCATCAATACTTGTTTAGCGATGAGCCGATTGAGGATGGCAACGAGTTGATCGTACTGGATGTTCTCGGGGCGCCGCTTCCAGGCGGAAGCAGGATGACTGTTGGGGGAAAAGAGGCGGTGATGGTCACAAAGGGAGATATTGTGGAGCTGTATGTGGAGCGCGGCAATGGCCAAAGTTATCGTTTTGTTGGGCCTGCTGAGCATAAGGATACTATGCAAACAATGGCAGCTTCAGTCGCTGATTAGAGTTTGACTTTGCTGCTTAGCACTCTATAATTATGAGTGCTAAAAAAGTCGTGAAAAATAATCATTTTATATCCAAGGGATTCGTAAAGTCTAAATTGAGTAGCTAGATAGAAAGAGCAAACTGAATGTGATAGAATTTAGAGATTTATTACCTACTTAAACCACATTGCCTCATGGAAGGAAATCACTTTGAAAAATTTACCAAGGAAGCTAAGCAGGCTTTAGTTGTTGCACAAGAGCAGGCTAAGAAGGCTAGCTTGAATTATGTTGGTACAGAGCACGTGCTGCTGGGTATTTTGAGTCAGCAGAGTTCTTTGGGTGCTGCTATTTTGATGAATTTTGGAATTTCTTATGAAAATGTGTTGTTGGTATTGAAGACTGTAGGTCGAGTTAATGCTCCGAGTGGTTCTAGTGATAAATCTGGCCCTGCAGGAGCTAAGGCTACTGTCTTAAGCGGTTTTGCGAAGCAGATCATTGAAGATGCGGTTCGGTGTGGGCATGAGTATACTCATGATTACATTGGTACTGAGCATTTACTTTATGGTCTTACTTGTCAGAAAAACACAGCGGCAATTGTGATTTTGGAAAACATGAAAGTTAATGTTGAAGACATTAAGGCGGAGATTGTAAAGAATTTCAAACAGTCGAAGCCTCACAATTCACCTGTTGAAGGTGTGCCAGGAGCAGTGCAGCCTGGTCAGCCTTATCCTTCACAGCAACAAATGATGAATCACTTGGAGGTGTTTCTCAATGGGCTTCAAGGAGTGCTGGTCAACAACATGGATAAGCAGAATAATTATAAGCAAAAGAAGAAGGAGCCGTCCCCTGCTGAACATTCCAAGACTCCGGCACTCGATTATTTTGCGACTGATCTCACTGCGCAGGCTCGTAAAGGTGAGCTTGAAGTGGTGATTGGACGTGAAAATGAGATTCAGCGTCTAGTGAGTATTCTTTGTCGTAAGACCAAGAATAATCCGGTGCTGATCGGTGAGCCCGGTGTGGGAAAAACAGCTATTGCTGAAGGTTTAGCAAATAGAATTGTGTTTGAGCAGGTGCCAGAGGCGCTTCTCGATAAGCGGCTGCTGTCGTTGTCGCTCACTTCGGTGGTGGCGGGAACAAAGTACCGTGGTGAATTTGAAGAACGTTTGAAGCAGATTTTGGAGGAGGCTTCTAATGCGCCGAATGTCGTTTTGTTTATTGATGAATTGCATACGATTGTTGGAGCTGGATCGGCTGAAGGTAGTCTCGATGCGGCTAATATTTTGAAGCCTGCATTGTCACGTGGTCACATTCAAGTGATTGGTGCGACTACAACTTCTGAATACCGGAAGCATGTTGAAGATGATTCTGCTTTGGAGCGCCGTTTTCAGGCGATAATGGTGGAAGAGCCGAGCCCTGAGGATGCGGTTGAGATGATGAAGGGCTTGCGTGAATCATTTGAAGATCATCATAATCTTTTGATTACTGATGAGGCGCTTGAGGAGTCAGTGAAAATGTCAGTGCGCTATGTGCATGATCGATACTTGCCAGATAAGGCAATTGATTTGATCGATGAGGCTTGTTCTCTTCGTCGAATCACATCTCCTTCAAATCGAGATAAAGTAAAGAAACTGCAAGAAAAGTTGAATAAAATAATTAAGAAGAAAGAGCAGGCCGTTTCTAGTCAGGATTATGAACATGCAGCTGAGTTGCGAAATAAAGAGTTAGAATTGATGAAAAAAATCGAAGAGCAGAGAATTGAGAAAACGCCGCGATCAAAGCGGAAGAAGATTGTGAGGGAAGATATCGCGAAGGTAGTTTCTCAGGCTACGGGGATTCCGGTTACTAATTTAGTGAAGACTGAGATGAAAAAATTGATGAATCTTGATTCACTTTTGAAAAGCCATGTTATTGGTCAGGATCCGGCGGTTGAAGCGGTGGCGAAAGCGATTCGTCGTTCACGGTCTGGGTTTGCAGATCAGAACCGCCCAATTGGTTCGTTTATCTTTATGGGGCCAACGGGTGTTGGTAAGACTGAACTTGTTCGTCAGTTGGCTCAGCAGGTCTATGATGACAAAGATGCGATGATTAAGTTTGATATGAGTGAATTTATGGAGCGACACAATACTTCACGTTTGATTGGCGCTACTGCTGGCTACGTGGGTTATGAGGAAGGTGGTCAGCTAACTGAAGCGGTCAGACGCAAGCCTTACTCTGTGGTGCTGTTTGATGAAATTGAAAAGGCTCATCCAGATGTTTTCAATCTTCTGCTACAAATTCTTGAGGATGGATATCTGACTGACAGCAAGGGAAGGCAAGTGAACTTTAGAAATACGATCATTGTGATGACTTCTAATATTGGTGCATCGAAGCTTACTGAAAAGGCGGCGCCGATTGGCTTTACTCTTTCTGATAAGGAGTTAAAAGCAGCTGAAGAAGACTTTGATGAGTTGCAGGGAGAAATTATGGAAGAGTTGAAGAAGTTTTTCCGTCCTGAATTCCTGAATCGTGTAGATAAAACTTTAGTATTCAAGCCTCTAACGCATGAACATATTAAGCAGATTGTAAAATTAAATTTGGCTCGTCTAGAAGAACGAGTTAAAGAAAAGGAATTGTCACTCCAGCTTACTGATTCAGCCCTTGATAAGCTTGCTGAATTGAGTTTTGATCCAAAGTTCGGTGCACGTCCGGCGCGTCGAGTGATGCAGGATAGGATTGAGGATCCGTTGACTAGTGCTTTTCTTGATGGGAAGTTCAAGGCTGGCGACAAAATCAAGATTGTAAAGAAGGGAGAAGAGCTCGAGTTGATAAAGGCTTAGTTAGCGAAAAAGCTGTTGACTTAAGCTGTTTATACCTTTTAAAATACCTACGCTCTTTTGGCCATGGGTTGCAACCGTGTGGCCGGTGAGTGATTTATATATTAACCAGGTTGCTATTATTTATTTATGGCTACTAAAAGCGCTAACGTCTCTATGGACGACTTCCTGCAGGGAAGTGATTTTAAGCTGCCGCAGCCAGGTACTCTTGTAGAGGGTGCTGTAATTGACGTTCAAAAGAACGCAATTCTTCTCGATATTGGAGGAGTGGCTACCGGTATCATTAAGGGTAAAGATGCCCATGATAGTTTTGATACTATTAAGACTGCAAAGGTGGGAGATACTGTTTCTGCTTATGTGGTAGAAGATGAAAATGATGAAGGCTTTGTGGTTCTTTCGTTGCGTAAAGCAAGTCAAGAAAGAACATGGGCGCACTTCCTCGAAGCTTATGAAAAAGATGAGCCGATCGAAGTTACAGCGAATGAAGCCAACAAAGGTGGTCTTCTGCTTGAAGTGGATGGCATTAAAGGATTTATTCCAGTTTCACAGCTCGAACCTGAGCACTACCCACGTGTAAATGGTGCTGACGCGACTTTGATCTTGCAAAGACTTCAAGATCTTGTTGGTAAGAAATTCAAAGTTAAGATTATCAATATTGATAAAGAGAACGGTAAGCTTATTCTTTCTGAAAAAGCGGCTTATGCTGGACTTCGGAAAGATGCACTCCAAGGACTTAAAGTTGGAGATAAGGTTAAAGGTAGAATTAGTGGTGTGGTTAAATTTGGTATCTTCGTTTCCTTTGATCACCTTGAAGGGCTTGTGCATATCTCTGAGATTGCCTGGGGTCATGTTAAAAATCCTAATGACTACGGAAAAGTTGGAGATGATGTTGAGGTCTTGGTTATTGGTGTGGAAGGTGAGAAGATCTCCCTCAGTATGAAACGCTTGGTTCCAGATCCATGGGGTGAAGCTGCGAAGAAGTATAAGATTGGTACGGTTGTGAAAGGTGAAATCAACCGCATTACTCAATTTGGTGTCTTCATTAGTCTCGATAAAGATATCAATGGCTTGATTCATGTATCTGAACTCAGTGCTGATCCATTTGAGCATCCATCAGATGTTGTGAAGATCGGTCAAAAAGTTGAAGCGAAAGTTATTAGTCTTGAGCCTGAGGATCGTCGTATTGGGCTTAGCATCAAGGCATTAGACCCAAAGGCAGCTGAGAAAGAAGCTGCTAAAGAAGAAGCTAAGAAAGAGGAAAAAGAAGAGAAGGAAGAATCAGCTGAAGAAGAAAAAAAGGAAGACAAAGAATAATTAATTGACGGCTGAGATTAAAGCGCTTGCAATAAAATGCAGGCGCTTTTTTATTACTTGGAGATCGGTTATAGTTTTCCTGACTTAATCCCCTGTTATGAGCGATTCGCAAATCTTAGCGCCACTTAACAAAGATCAAAAGCTTGCTGCTGGCCATGATAAAGGCCCTTTGTTGATTATCGCTGGCGCGGGCACTGGGAAGACTAAGGTGATTACGTCACGAATTTTACATTTGATGTTGGAAAAAGGAGTTTCAGCAGATCAAATACTCGCTCTGACTTTTACGGAGAAGGCGGCTCAAGAAATGATTGAACGAGTGGACTTGGCGATGCCGCTCGGGTACGAGGAAGTCTATATTCGAACTTTCCACGGGTTTTGTGACATGGTGCTGAAGGAGTCGGGAATGGAAATCGGACTAGATCCAAGTTATCGGTTGATTAGCTCGCTTGATGCTTGTCTTTTGCTGCGAAAAAATTTGTTTAAGTTTAGTTTGGATTACTATCGGCCACTAGGTAATCCAAATAAATTTTTGTTTTCGCTTTTAAATCATTTTAGCCGGTTGAAGGATGAGGATATTTTGCCTTCGAGATATTTGCAGTATGCGCAAAAGCTTGTGGATGAGGCGAAGGAAGATGATGACAAGGAAAATGCAGCAAAGACTCTAGAGATAGCAACTTTTTACAATCAGTATCAGAATTTTATTCGCCAACAAGGCTGCTTGGATTTTGCAGATTTGATTTTCTATACATTGCGCTTACTTGAAAAGCGCCCAAGTGTTTTAAAGAAATATCAGGAACGATTTAAGTATGTGATGGTTGACGAGTTTCAGGACACAAACTATGCGCAGAGTAAGCTGGTGCATATGTTGGCTGCTGGGCATAAAAATATTGTAGCGGTGGGAGATGACGACCAAGCGATTTATAAATGGCGAGGTGCTTCTTTAAGCAATATTTTGCAGTTTGAAGCAAAGTATTCTGAAACGAAAAAAGTAGTACTAACGCAGAATTACCGCTCATTGCAGCCAGTATTGGATGTGGCGTACGAGGTGATTCAAAATAATAACCCTTATCGACTAGAGGTGCAGGAGAAATTGGACAAAAAATTGCATTCGCAGTCGAATGAGGAGATGAAGGTGCAAATTTTACATGCTGGGCATTTTCAGGATGAAGTGAAGGCTGTAGTCGATGAAATTGAGATGTTGGTAGGAGATGGGGCGAAGCTCGAGGATTGTGCGATTTTGGCGCGAACTAATAGTCATTTGCAGCCGTATGTGAAGGAGTTGACTCAGCGCGGCATCCCCTACTCTGTAAGTCAGACGCAGGGCTTTTTTCGGGCTGGTGTGATGAAGGATGTCTTGGCATTGTTGCAGTTTTTGAAGAATCCTTATGACGATGTGGCGCTGATTCGACTATTTTCGTTTCCTGGTTTTGAAATTCCGTTCTCTGAAGTTTTAGAAGTTTCTCAGTTGGCGAAGAATAAACAGCAGCAGTTGTGGAAGTATGTGAAGGCCACTAGTGATCAGACGCAGTTGCCGTTGCCGGAGGTTGAAAGGATGAAAGATGCGGTGGCGATCTTAAAAGATTTATTGGATCGGCGAGGAAGAAATTCAGTAGGGGTGACTTTGAATGAGTTCTTTTTGCAGACTGGCTATCTGAAGGGGTTGGCCGAAGGTGGGTCTGAGGAACAGGTGAAACAAATCGACTATTTGCAGCGCTTCTCGCAACTGGTGGCTGACTTTGAATTGGAGCATGACCCAGAGAGTATCGATGAGTTCTTAGAGTATATTGGTTTACTCGAAGGTTCTGGTTCGGTTCCGGGATCAGTGGAAGAAAGAAGTGTGTCAGGGGTGCAGCTTTTGACGACGCATGGATCAAAAGGCTTGGAGTTTCCAAATGTATTTGTGGTTTCGCTGGTCCAAAATCGGTTTCCAAGTATCAATCGTCGTGATCCGTTTGAGGTACCTGAAGAATTGGTAGATGAACCGTTGCCAACAGACAAGGGAGTTCATTTAATGGAAGAGCGAAGGCTGTTTTATGTTGCCTGTACTCGGGCGAAGGCACGGCTGTATTTGAGTTATAGCGACAAGTATGAAGGCTCGCGAAAGTGGAAGCCGTCAATTTTTGTTGAGGAATCTCGGGAAAGTAGACACGTAGAAACGCGAGAGGTTTTGCCGACAAAGATGATTGAAGAGGTAAAGAAAAAGTATGTGGCGCAATACCCTGGTGAGCGATTGCAGAAAACGTTTCCCAAAAAAGCGAGCTTTAGTCAGTTCAGTTCTTTTCAGAGGTGTCCGCAGCAATATCGTTTTCGATACCTGTTGCGTTTGCCGTCTCCGTCTTCGCATGCAGCGAATTTTGGATCCAGTATTCACAATACTCTAAATGCCTTTTATCTGACGCTTCAGCGGGGAGAGACGGTGAGTCTTGACTTGATGAGAGAGTTGTACGAAAAATACTGGATTTCTGGTGGCTATGAGAGTATTGCGCATCATAATGCCCGCCGAAAGCGAGGATGGGAGATTTTGGAAAATTTTTATGCGGTGAATTCTCAGCCTTTTGTGGTGCCGGCTTTTCTTGAGCGAGGCTTTACTCTGAAAACTGATTTAGGCGATGTGACTGGGCGGATTGATCGGATTGATAAATTAGATGACGGCACTTATGAGGTGATTGATTATAAAACGGGAACTTCAAAGAAAGGGGCAAAATTGGATAAGGATTTGCAGTTGTCTTTGTATGGCTTGGCAGCGAGAGACTTGTTTGGTCTGAAGGTTTCGCAGTTGAGTTTGTATTTCTTGGAGGACAATCAGAAGGTTTCAACTACTCGTTCCGATGAGCAGTTGAATCAGTGTGCAGATGAGTTGAAAGAGCTTTTTGACGAAATCCGGTCGTCAGAGTTTGCACCGGATCCGGGATTCGCTTGTTCATTTTGTGATTACCGGCAAATTTGTGATGCGGCACAGTAAGGGATTGTCTTTTTCGGTTTACTAAAGCTGTTTTTTTCCGTAGACTGTCTCCGTATTGGTCACCTTTTTTATATGTCCGTAAAAATCGCCGAACTGGCACAACAATTAGATATGACTCAGAAAGCTTTGAAGGAAAAGATTGCTGAGCTTGGTTTTGAAATTAAAAAAACCGCTAGAACAATTGATGAAGATTTAGCTGAGCTAATTGTTGACGAACTTGGGTCGACGCCGGCTGACGAAGTAGCTGCAGATGCAGATGACACTGCTGATGTGTATGCTGAAATGATTGATCAGCAGCTCGATCGAGAAATTATTAAGAAGCAAAGAAAAAGAACTGCAGGACGTGATTCGAAGTCAAAGAAAAGCAGTGGAACTCAGGAGTCTGAGGCTCAAGCCGGAGGAGCTGTTGAGATTGGTGACACTATTTCAGTAAAAGAATTTGCGGAGAAAGCTGGAGTTAGCGCGGCAAAGGTGATTGGGGAGCTGATGAAGAATGGAATTCTCGCCAATATTAATCAACAAATTGATTTTGATACGTTACATGTAGTCGCTGATGATTTAGGAGTAAAAATTAAAAAGTTGCGCGGTGCTGCTTCGGCAGAAGATATTTTGCACCGTAATATCGAGGCGCTTTTGGAAGAAGATGATAAATCAGTGCTGGAATCAAGGCCGCCGATTATCAGTATCATGGGTCACGTTGATCACGGGAAAACTAGCTTGCTGGATCGAATTCGCGAAGCAAATGTAGTTGCTGGTGAATCGGGTGGTATCACTCAGCATATTGGTGCTTATCAAGTTCAAAAAAATGATCGCAAGATTACTTTCCTCGACACTCCTGGTCATGAAGCGTTTACAGCGATGAGGGCAAGAGGAGCTAAGGCTACGGATATTGCTATTTTGGTAGTTGCAGCTGATGATGGGATTAAGCCCCAAACTATCGAGGCCATCAATCATGCAAATGATGCTGGGATTCCAATTATTGTAGCGATTACAAAAATGGATTTGCCGGCCGCTAATGTTGAAAAAGTTAAAGGTCAACTAGTGGAACATGGGCTTCAGCCTGAAGATTGGGGTGGGACGACAGTGGTGGTGCCAGTTTCTTCTCATACTGGTGAAGGGATTGATGATTTGTTAGAGATGATTTTGCTGACAGCAGACGTTGAAGATTTCAAAGCAAATCCAAATCGTGAAGCTGTAGGAACAGTAGTTGAGGCGCATTTAGATAAGAGTCTAGGGCCGGTGGCGACAGTGATTGTAAATACAGGGACGTTGAAGATCATGGATAGTGTGGTGGTCGGGAGTACATATGGGAAGATGAAGGCAATGTATGACCATAATGGTAAGCGTCAAGCTAAGGCAATTCCTTCGCAGCCAGTGATGATTGCTGGTTTAGAGTCGACGCCGGTTACTGGTGATCTTTTGCATGTTGTGAAGAATGAAAAAACAGCGCGAACTCAAGCAGAGAATATTAAATTGATGCAATCTAACGGAGGCCGTGACGGTGAAATGTCTGAAGCGGACAAGATTCTTTCGAAGATTCATTCTGGAAATCTCGAGGTGCTAAAAGTTATTTTGAAAACGGATACTAAAGGTTCGCTTGAAGCGATTAAAGGTCAACTTGCGAAGATTGAATCTGATGATGTGGCCTTGAAAGTTGTGCATTCAGATGTTGCGCAAGTTACTGATAGTGATGTAATGATGGCGGCGGCTGGTGAAGCGTTAATTTTTGCTTTTCATACATCGACAAGTAGTCCGAACGTAAAGAAATTGGCAGAACAATATGGGGTGGAAATACGCAAGTATACAGTGATTTATGAGTTGATTGAAGATGTGCGGGGAATTATGTCAGGGATGTTGGAGCCGGAGAATGTGGAGGTCACTGTTGGTAAGGCTACTGTGAAAGAAGTGTTCTACAAAAAACGTGAAACAATGATTGTTGGCTGTGGGGTGACTAATGGTTCGATTGAAACCAAAACTTTGCTGCGGATTTTCCGTGGAAAAGAGGAAGAGCCGATTGGAGAGGGGCGAATTGATTCACTGAAAAAGGTTGATAAAGATGTAAAAGAGGTGAGCTCTGGAAATGACTGTGGTATTCGCTACGTTGGTCCAATAGATTTGGAGCCGGGCGATATTCTGGAGTGTTACAAGATGGAAAGTCGCGAACGTACTCTTTAATCTTTTGATTATGTTGAAGAAAGTTGATTTTCCGTTGTTTAGTGATGAACGTGGTGATTTGAATGTGGTTGAGATGAAGGATTACGTCGATTGGCCAGTGAAGCGGATGTATTATTTGACGAATGTGGTTGCTTCTCGGGGTGGTCACTGTGTGAAGGGAGAAAAGAAGATGTATGTTTGCATGAAAGGCTCGCTGACTGGAAAGTTTTATGACGGGAGTGAATGGATGGAGTTCGAATTGAAAGGTCCTTCGCAGGCAGTAATTATGGAGGGAGAATACTGGCGTGAGTTTGAGAATTTCTCAGAGGATTGCGTTTTGACAGTGCTTTCTAGTTTGAACTATGAAAAGGACAAGTACATCATGGATATCCAGGAGTTCGAAGATTATGTGAAGTCAATGTAGTTTACGATTTAAACCAAATTATTATGAAGAAAGTATTAATTTGTGGTGGAGCCGGATTTATTGGATCTAACTATGCTCGCTATTATTTCGATCAGTATCAAGACGATCAAGTTTATGTTTTGGATAAGCTGACTTATGCTGGGAATCGGGTAAGTCTAGCTGATCTGGAAGAAAGTGACCGATTTACTTTTATCCAAGGTGATATTGCTGATCGACAATTCATTGCTGATTTGTTTGAGAAAGAAAAGTTTGATCTAGTGGTGAATTTTGCGGCAGAAACTCATGTGGATCGCAGCATTGTAAACCCAAGTATATTCGTTCAGACGAATATTGTAGGAACGCAAAATTTGCTGGAGGCTAGCAGAGCCCATAAAGTTGGGCGCTATCACCAGATCTCTACTGATGAAGTTTATGGTGATCTTGGTGATGGTTCGACTGATCTATTTATGGAGACGACTCCGATTTCCCCAAATTGTCCTTATGCGGCTTCAAAGGCAGCGGCGGACCTACTGGTTGAGTCGTATTATGAGACTTATAAAATGCCGATTACTATTAGTCGGTGTTCTAATAACTATGGTCCGTACCAGTATCCGGAAAAACTAATCCCCTTTTTCTTCCGTTTGGCCGGTGAAGACAAGCCATTGCCGATTTATGGTGATGGAAAAAATGTTCGTGACTGGTTGTATGTGATTGATCACTGTGTGGCGATTGATTTGATTGTACAGAGTGATAAGTATGGTGAAGTTTATAATATCGGAGGACACAATGAGAAAACTAATCTAGAGATCACTGCAGTAATTTTGGAGTTTCTGGGAAAGGATAAAAACCTAATCACTTATGTAGAAGATCGTTTAGCTCATGATCGTCGTTATGCGATGGATCCAACGAAGATTGAACGTGAACTTGGCTGGAAGCCTTCAGTGACTTTTGAGGAAGGGATTCAGAAAACCTTTGAGTGGTATCAGTCTAATCAAGACTGGGTGGAAAAGGTATTGGCAAAAGTTCATGAAGAAGAAGACCGTACTCATGAAAGTCTCGAGCACTTTGGGGCGGCATTAAAAGAGAATGTTGACGCTTAGTCCTGATTTGAATGGTTGATAAAATTGAAGAACAAATTGGTGAGGAGCAAGAAGTTGATCTACGGAGACATATGAAAGATCAGCCTAGATTTCCATTGTTTGAGGCAATTGATGCCGTGGATAAATGCGGACTTGAGGCGCTTGGTGATTTTGTTGATCCGGTTCAAATCAATAAATTGAAGGATGAGCTGAAAGCCGTATATGACCAAGGGATGGCTTCAATTAAGGAGTCTGCCTTTCCAGAGACGGAAGGTGTGCCAAAATTGGTTTCACGGTTTTTGGATATGCTTGGGACGATGGCCCATACTATGAAGGCACGCAAGCAGGTTCAGGAGGTATTGGATAGGTATGATAGTGAGGAGGAGATATTTATTTTAATGGGAGTTTTGCTAAAGCGGTGCTTCGAAGATTTTGATTGTCATGAGCCAAATCTTCTCGATCTGGAGATTGGTGAAGTCTTGGGTGGCACACAGGATAGCCGCCAAGCATTATCCGGCATGAGGTCCGCTCTCGAGGCTTTGCTGAAAGTGACTTGGCACACTTTTATTTCGAAACCTAAAGTTTCAGAGTCTGAAGCTTTTAAAAGGCAAAGAGCTCTTAGTGCTGCCACTACTGGCTTTACTGCTATTAAGGTTGATGAGGACCTGGTTTTTCAGGCGAATGTAACTTCCTCATTGGATACAATGTGTGCGATGTATGAAGTAGTGAGCAGGCTTTGTGATCAAGTTGGCGATGATGTGGTGGCTTCTGAGGTCAAAAAAGAAGTAGCTATGCGTAGTTTTCCAGTGATTGGAGAGATGATGATGGGGCATAAGTTTTTTATAGGCCCATTTGCATTGAAAGTTTTAAAGTCGAAAGAAAGGATTCCTTACAGCGGTGTGACATCTGACTGTCAGGGGGCGACGGACGGTGAAATGTCTCTTTATGCTCCTGAGTGCTTTAGATTGATTGATGCGAATGGTGAGGAAACTACGGATTTGACTGTGGCGAGGCTTGATTTTACTGAAAGGGCTTTTGATAAACTTTATGTCGCTTTGTTATTGGGTCATGGAAAAATTGATCCCCCTTCAAAAACTCGTGGATGTCCGATGCCCGTGAAAAATGTGCGCTATATGTGGAAAATGCTTTGCACGACAATGTGTGCAATTGCGCAGAAACTAGAAGATGACGGCGGGTCTTAGTCTTGATTGATCTTTGTTTGAATAGCCTCGAGTTGTTTGTTGAGGTGAAGTTTTCTAGCTACACGTCCGGCGCGGTAGAGGCTTTCGAAGGTTCCGGAGTCTGTCCAGTCGCCGTCAACGAATCGAGCTTTCATGATGTCTTGCTTAATGTACCAGTTGTTGACGTCAGTAATCTCTAGCTCGCCACGGTCTGAGGGCTCAAGGCGGTCGATGATTTTATAGACATTGTGATCGTAGAGATAGAAGCCAGTGACTGCGAAATTAGTTTTCGGGTTTTTCGGTTTTTCTTCAATGTTGAGGATTTTTTTCTCCTGGTCGAGTTCGGCGACACCGAAACGGTTGGCGTCTTCGCATTCTTTGAGGAAGATGCGGGCGCCATCATTTGGGTCGTTTACGTACTCGGTAATGTCTTTGCTGAAATCGTCTTCATAAATATTGTCGCCGAGAATTACGGCCATTTTGTGGTCTTTGGCGAAGTCGCGGGTGAGGCTGAGGGCGGCAGCAATACCACCGTGTCCACGTTGGACTTCGTAGGTAAATTTGCAACCAAAATCACGTCCAGTGCCGAGAAGGCGAAGGAAGTGCCCAACGTATTCGTCGCCGGCCACTATCATGATGTCTTTAACTCCGGCGCGCACTAATGTGTTGATCGGGTAATTGATCATTGGCCGGTTATAGATCGGGAGGAGGTGTTTATTTGTGACACGAGTTAGTGGGTCGAGGCGTGAGCCTTTTCCGCCAGCGAGAATTATTCCTTTAATTTTAGACATAAAATCGATTTAAGTAATCTGTGAGCGCTTCTTCCCAATGTCGAAGCGGAGAGGTTTTGGTATTAATCAGTGAAGAAAAATCTGGTCTTTCAGCTTTGAGGGTAATGTTTAAATCTTCCAAGGTTCCAGGTTTTATAGCTATACCATCTTTGCTTAGAATTTCAAACACCTTTTTAGCAAACTGAAAGCGCGTATTTTCTCCTTCATTTGCGAAGTGATAGATGCCGTAGTCTTCAGTGGTGATTAGTTTTTCGATAGCGGCAGCGACATCGTAACTATAGGTGACTTTGCCGAGCTGGGTGTTGAGGATGGTTAGTTCGTTGTTTTTCTCACTCCAAGATAATAGCTGGCGAATGAAGTCGAGACGCTTTGGTATTGCTAGAGGGTTAACTCCGAAGAGCCATGATACCCGGGCAATAAAGTGTTTGTGGCATTTTTCTGCCACTAATTGTTCTCCTAGAAGTTTTGATTCGCCGTACTTATTGATTGGGCCAACGGGGTGATTTTCCTCGTAACCAGATTGATCTCTGCCGTCAAAAACATAGTCGGTGCTGATATGGATTAGTTTAGCGTCGATTTTAGCTGCGGCTTCAGCGATGTAACCGGCGGCCTTGCCGTTGATGGTGTTCGCAGTTTCTGGTTCGTCTTCGCACAGATCAACATTAGTGAGAGCAGCAGTATTAATGATGACTTCCGGGTTGAGCTTGGAAATCTTATCGATTACTGATTGATGGTCAGTAATGTCGAGCTCTTCTCTTCCCCAGCCAACTACCTCATGGTCCCAATGAGTGGAGGTTTCGAGGATTGCATTGCCGAGCATGCCGTTTTTGCCAATGACGAGAATGCGCATATGCTATGAAGATAGGAATTCTTGAACTTTGCTAGTGACTGATGAAAGCTTGACTGACTCAGCGTCTTCAGCAGTGCGGAGTTTCCATTCAATGCTGTCTTGCTCGAGGGTACGTGGACTTACTACGATGCGAATTGGTAGACCAATGAGATCCGCATCGTTGAATTTTTTACCTGGGCTTTCTTTGCGGTCGTCGTAGAGGACTTCTATCCCCTGCCCCTGAAGTTCTTGGTAGATTTTTTCGGCTGCTTCAGCCGCTTCGTCGCCTTTGCCGATATGGATCAGGTGGACCTGGTAAGGTGCAACGCTAGTAGGCCAAATAATACCTTTGTCGTCATGGCTGGCTTCGACGATTGTGCCAAGGAGACGGGTGTTTCCAAGGCCGTAGCAGCCCATAATCGGGTGCTTTTCTTTGCCGTCACTGTCAACATATTTAAAGTTGATTGCTTCACTGTAAATTGTTCCGAGCTTAAAGATGTTTCCTGCTTCGATGGCAGTTTCTTCTTTTAATTCTGAATTACACTCGGCGCATCGAAAGTTGTCGCCGCGTACTTCTACAAGGTCAGCTGTGTCGCGAACGGTGAAGTCACGACCTTGGTTGACGTTTACATAGTCTACTTGGTCTTTGTTGGCGCCAGTGACGAAATTTTTGACATGAGTAATTGAGTGGTCGGCGATAAAGGGAATTATGTCATTGTTTACTGGAGAAATGAATCCAGGAACTAATCCTGCTGCTTTAACTTTTTCGAGTGATGCCGGGCGAAGTTTTTTGCCAAAGTATTGCTGTAGCTTGTCTTCGTTTACACTGAGATCTCCGCGAATAAGGATGCCGACCAGACCTTGTTCTTCTACTTCATAAACAACAGTCTTCAGGACTTGAGATTCTTCTACTCCATGAGCTTTGGCGCTTTCAGGGATGTTTTTGCCGCGATCGACTGATTTTTCTGCCAGGGGCTTTTCTTCGTCTTCTTTAGTGCTATGGTCAATGATTTTACCAGTTGCTACTTCGAGGTTTTGGGCGATGTTGCATTGCTCACAAACAATAATGGTATCTTCGCCTGCCGGAGTGATGATGGAAAATTCGTGGGAGAGTTTATCCGTAAAGGCGCCACCTGAGGCGGTAACAACGTAGGCCTTGAGGCCGCAGCGCTCGTAGACTCGGAGGTATGCTGCTTTTACACGATCGTAGTACTCGTTGAGATCCTCTTCAGTAGTGTGGAAGGAGTACATGTCTTTCATGCCAAATTCACGGCCACGGAGAAGTCCGGATTTGGCGCGAGGTTCGTTGCGGAACTTAGTTTGGATGTGATAAACGGAAACTGGAAGATCTTTGTAGGATTGAACGAATTTTTTTACTAATGGCGTAACTGTTTCTTCGTGACTTGGACTGAGAATGTATT
>CAYGJQ010000027.1:0-18535 GCA_964350285.1 uncultured Candidatus Peribacteria bacterium
AACTGCATCTCATGAAGCAGGGGTTTTTACAAAAAGTGATTGTGTTTCTTCTGATCTATATCGTGATCAGTTATTTGATTAATATTTTTATTGGGGAGAAACCTGGGGATAGTATTTCAGGGGACGTGGTGGTGACTGTTGAGAAAGAGATTGGTCAAGGGACGATGGTGACTGCGAATGTTAGTAATCGTACTGATAAGGATTTAATGATCCCAAATGATTGTCCTGGTGAACCTTTGGACGTATGGGCTTATAAGGATAGTGCTTGGGTTTTGATAGATGCTCAGCCCAAAATTGATTGTTCTAAGTTGAGTGACTATGTGGTGCCAGCTCAGTCTGATATTGATGTTCCCTATACTTTTTGGAGTAATGCTTTGTTCGGTCAGAAGGGGCGGTACAAGATTGCTGCAAGTGTAGAAGTTGATGGTGAGGTGAAGAGTTTTGAATCTAATGAGTTTGAAATTGTTAGTCCTTCTTTGTTCCGTTCGGCTTGGAATAAGTTTTTGTATCAGCCGATTTTTAATGCTTTGATTTTTCTTACTCGGGTGATGCCAGGATTCAGTCTTGGTTTGGCGATTATCATGCTGACGATTTTGATGAGAACTATTTTGTTGATTCCTTCTCATAAAGCCATGAGAGCGCAGAAAAGAATGCAGGAAATTCAGCCAAAGCTTGAAGCTATTAGGGAAAAATACAAAGGTAATCAGGAAAAGATTGCGCAAGAGACGATGAAAATTTGGAAAACTCAGAACGTGAATCCGTTTGGAAGTTGTTTGCCGCTATTGATTCAATTCCCGATACTTATTGCCCTTTTTTATGTAGTACAAAGCGGGTTGAATCCGGATCAGGCTGCACTGCTATATGGGCCACTGAGGGATTTTTCTTTTGATCAAATTCATACTAATTTTTTGGGAATTTTAGAACTGACTGAAATCGAGTCTTTTGTGTTGCCTTTGATTGTTGGTTTGTTGCAATTCTCTCAAATGAAAATGGCGATTATGCGTCGAGATAAAAAATCTGTAAATAAAGATAAAAAGGGAAAGAAATCTGAAATGGAAATTGCAAATAATATGATGATATACTTCTTGCCAGTAATGATTGCAATGTTTACAGCTTCGGTTCCCGCTGGTGTGGGGCTTTACTGGGGAATATCGACGGTTTATGGAATGGTGCAGCAGTTTGTGATTAATCGTGAATCTAATGATGAGCCGAAGGTAAAGGTAATTAATTAAACTAACTAATTGTTAACTAACTCAACTAATGAAAATGGATAAAAATATCAGTGAAAAGTTGTCAAAATTATTGGATGTAATGGAAGTGCAGTATTCCAAAGTTTTGGTTGATCATGATGAGAAAGACAATGTCTATCGTGTGAATATTCAAACTGATGAGCCAAGTATTATGATTGGGCATCATGGAGAAACTATTGGAGCAGTTCAGCATCTTTTGAAAGTTCTGCTTTGGAAAGATGGTGGTGAACAGTTCAACATTGTGGTTGATGTTGATGATTATCGTAAGCGGCAGGAAGACAGTGTAGTTGAATTGGCGAATCGAAAAATTGATGCTTTGAGAGAGTCTGGGACTGAGCAAACTTTTCCACCGATGTCTCCATTTTTTAGACGGTTGGTGCATTTGTATATTGCAAAGGATCATACTGATGTTGTAAGTGAAAGTAGCGGAGAAGGAGATCATCGTTATGTTGTGATTCGTATGAAATAAAATTATGTTTTTTGTTGGTACTTCAATTCGAAAGTTATTAGTGAGCGCGTTCATCGCGCTCATTTTGACAATTCCTTTTGTAGTGCAAGCTGAGGATGGTGATTATATGGAGGTGCCGGAAGCGGCTTTTATTGATGTGCCGGTTGGACATCGTTATTATTTGCCAATTAGAGAGTTGAGGTTAATGGGGGTGGTTAATGGGCGCGAAAACGCTGATATTCCGGTGGAGGAATGGGGGTTTCATCCTGGTGACTCAGTGAATAGGGCGGAAGCGTTGGTGATGATAATGAGGGCGGTAAATCAATACGTGCCTGATAATTCTGGGGTGGGTATTGAGGGGTTTGATGGTGAAAAAGCGGTTCAACAAGAAGTTGAAGATTATAAATTAGAATTTGGCGATGTTGCTGATGATGTATGGTTTTATCGTGATCTGGTGAAGGCGGTGGAGCTTGGGGTTGTTTCAGGGTATGAGGACGGTACTTTTAAGCCTACTAATCAAGTGAGTTTGGCTGAGGCTTTAACGATGTTGATGCGAGCGTATGAAGTGGAGCTGCCGGTAGAGATCGTTGAGCCGATTTTTACTGATGTGGAGTCTAATGTTTGGTATTCACCATATTTTTTTGTGGCTAAGGATTGGCAAGTTGTGAATATGACTCGAAGTAATGAAGTTAAGCCTCATGAGTCGATGACTAGAGGGGAATTGGCGGAATTGATTTATAAAGTGAAATTACATATGGAGACAGGTGCTCGTTTTGGTTCGGCCTCTTATTATTCTGACCGTTTTGAGGGGCGTGGTACTGCTTCTGGAGCAGTGTTTACTCAGAATGCTTTTACGGCTGCTCATATTAGTTTGCCTTTTGATACTCTGGTAAAAGTTACCAATTTGCGTAACGGTAGATCGGTGGTGGTGAAGATTACTGATCGTGGGCCTTATGGTCATCCTGGACGAAGATTAGATTTATCACGGTCGGCTTTTGAGGCGATCGGAAATACTTCAAGTGGTTATATTTTTGTAGAATATACTGTTTTAGCAGAATGATTGATTATCCTAAAGAAAGATGGAAACGGCGACGTCCGAAGAAGCGGACTCCCCTTTCTGAAGTAATTAAGCAAAGTGTTTTTTCTTTGATGGTGGCGTTGACGGTGATTAATGTGTTTTTGATGGCGATTTTTTTGATTTATATGAGTGATACCTCGCAGAAAGGTTATGTGTTGAAACAGTCTCAGGAGAAGAATGATGGATTGGTGATGAAGCAGAAGGTCTTGGAGTCGAAATTAATTGAATTGCGGAAGTATAGCACTTTGGAGAATAGTGACGTGGTGAGAAAAATGGAGCCGGCTACGGAAGAAAATTTTAATCTGGTAGACAATTCGTGATTTACTGCCTAAATCAGTAGAAAATTATTTGACAGTAAAAGTGAAATCTATATACTCAGCAGTGCACATTTGTTTTTGCGCAAGGTTACTTATCAACAAGGTCCCATCGTCTAGTGGTTAGGATACCAGGTTTTCATCCTGGAGACAGGGGTTCAATTCCCCTTGGGACTACCACGTCGAGCTAAACCTTCGACACTACAAATCCTGCTTCGCAGGCTTTTTCGGTCTACGGTTCAGTACTCCTTCTCCCCACAAATTGAAAATTTGCGGGGGCCCCTGTTCGCCCATCCTCGCCTTCGGCTCCGGTGGGCTGCGCTCTTATAGGGGTATTAGTTTGGGCCACCCTGTTGTGGCAGGGCTTTTTTATACGTTAAAACGAGGGAATTCACATGGAAGGGCCCTCTTTGTTTTACTCCTTTTTTTCTATAATCATTTTGTGGGAGATTGGGCTGATTTTTGTGAGTTTTTGGTCAATTTGGCTGCCGCGGATATTTATTAGCTGCAGATTATTGATCAAGCCTTTGAGGGTTAGTTCGCAACGATTGCCGGTCATGATGATTAGGTCTCGTTGGAATAGACCCTCTTTGGCTAACTCGAGGTCTGGGAGTTTTTCGTGGGTGCAATCTCCAGTAGTAACGTAGACTTCCAGTCGGCCTTGGCCGTGGAGCTCAAAGAATGTTGGACAGGGACTTCCGCAGCTGATGATGAAGACGCTGATAATCGTTAGTCCTAAGAAAGTGTTTCTACTCATGGTAATTCTCCTTGTGCATGAGTGTTGGTGGGGCTGAGAATGAAACGTTCGGCTAATCCCCTGTTCTGGATGCTAGGCGAACATTTCATTCTAATGCTTCCATGTGAATTTCAAGTAGCAACTTACTGGATCAGCAAAAGCTTGCTGTCAGTAAAGCGTATATATTCTGCTTATTTATTGTTTTTTGTCAATTATTTAGTTGCCGCCAAAGCGGCGGTTGCGTTGGTTGAAGTCTTTGATTATTTGGGCGAAGTCTTCTTTGGATAGTTCGGGGAAGTGTTTTTGGATGAAGAAGAATTCGCTGTAGGCGGCTTGCCAGATGAGAAAGTTGGAAAGTCGTTCTTCGCCCGAGGTGCGAATGATGAGTGCGGGGGCGGGGTATTCGCCGGTGTCTAGATGAGTAGAGATGCTCTCTTCAGTTAGTTCAATCCCCTCTTCGATAGCTTTTTTAGCAGCTCGGACAATTTCGTCGCGACCGCCGTAGTTGATGGCTAGGTTGATTGTGAGGTCGGTATTGTTTTTGGTGGTTTCTGCTGCTTTTTGGAGGGATGATAGCAATGTTTTGGGAAGGCGGTCATGGCGGCCGATGTGGCGAAGACGGACATTTTTTTTGTGAAATTCTTCGAGATGTTTGTTGATGTAGCTTTCGAAGAGGCGCATTAAATAGTTGACTTCAGCCGGGCTGCGCTTCCAGTTTTCAGTGGAAAAGCAGTAGCAGGTCATTACTTTGATGCCATGTTCAAGGCAGGCCTCGGCAATATTTTTCATATTATCGATGCCCTTTTGGTGACCTTCAAAAGACGTTAGGCCTTCACGTTTTGCCCAACGTCTATTTCCATCGAGAATGATGCCGATATGCTCTGGGGCCATGAGAATTAATTAAAGCCCAATGATTTGGATGTGGATTGTACGCTCGCGCGAGTGATCTAATTCGAGGAGGAAGATTCGTTGCCAGCGGCCAAGGAGCATTTTTCCTTCACGTACTGGAATTGTTTCGCTAGCAGATCCAATGAGCATTTGGAGACAGTGAGAGTGGCCATTAGCGCATTCTTCACCCATTTCACAGAAAGTTGAGGGGTCGCGGATGTCAAAATTATTGTGATCGTATTCTGCTTCTGCGGGGACCAACTTTTGAGCTAGTTCTTTGAAGTCTTTAAAAAAACCGTTTTCTTTTTCATTGATTTTTAAAGCGGTGGTAGTGTGAGCGGTGTAAACAGAAATTATTCCTTGTTTGACACCACTTTTTTTCAGAATTTCAGCTACTTGATCAGTGAGGTCATAAAATTCAAATGCCTCTTTAGTAGTGTAGGTGATGCTGTCGGAGAAAACTCCAACGGCGCCTGAGGTTTCTTGAGCAAGTCCTTGATGTTCTACCGAATGAAGGTCGGAAATATTTTGTGTATTCATGTTCCAAAATGAGTTAGAGCGAACCTATCTTAGCGATAGCCGAGGTAAAAATCAATTTAAGCTGATGTTGGGCGATTATAAAGTTTTTCGAGTGTGATTTAAAGGGCAGAAAAGCCTAATTTAAAGCTGTTTGATATTTGGTTGCTGATTCGGCTGGATCGTGGTGGACTTTGTTTTTGTTGATTGAATAGGTGTTTTTCCTGTGTTAATGATGGGGATACTTTTAAACCTGATGTGTAGTGATTTCAACGCGGGAAAATTTGAATTTTGAGGTGATGAAAGCTGAGTTGGAGCGCGCGAAGAGTGTTTTGATAATTTCTCATCGTGGGCCAGATGGAGATACGATTGGGGTGAATGTGGCGTTGCGGTTGTGGTTGGAGTCGCAGGGGAAATTGGTGGATTCAGCTTGTTGTGACCCGGTGCCAGCGGTGTTGAGTTTTTTGCCTTTTGTGGCTGATTTTCTGATTGAATTCGATTTGGATAAGTATGATTGTGTTGTGGCGGTGGATTGTGGCTCTGCATCGATGATGGGTTTTGGTGAGCGTTATCCTGAGTTGTTTGATCAGATATTGATTAATTTTGATCATCATCCTTCGAATGACAATTTTGGTTCGATAAATGTAGTTGATAGTTCGGCGGCGGCGGCTTCAGTGATGATGTTTCATTTTTTGAAGTACTGTGGGATTGAGTTTGAGGTGAAGATGGCTAAAGCACTATTGACTGGAATTTATTATGATACTGGTTCGTTTATGCATTCAAATGCTGATGAAGAGGTGTATGCAATTGCTTCAGAATTGATGTCTTATGGGGTGCGTGCTGACCGGATTGCGGGTAATTTATTTCGGACACGTTCGGTTAATCAGTTGAAATTGTGGGGGATGATTTTGGAGCGGGCTCGGTTGAACAAAGAAAAAGTGATGGTTTCGATGGTGACGCGGGAAGAGTTGGAGTTTTTGGGTTTGGGGACTGAAGATTTGAGTGGGGTGATTGATTTTTTAAATATGGTGCCGGAGGGAAAATTTGCTTTACTATTAAGTGAGGATGCTGAAGGAAATATTCGTGGTTCATGCCGAACCAAAAGTGATGAGATCAATTTATCGAAGCTAGCTGGTTTGTTTGGTGGTGGTGGACATAAGAAGGCTGCGGGCTTTTCGATCAAAGGCAGTATCAAAGAAGATTTGAGTTGAGCTTGTCAATTTTATTCCATTAAATCCACTTTGTGGTGTAATTGAAAGTTGCTAGTATCGTCTCATGACTTCAATTTTGCGTGTTAAAAAAAGGGATGGTCGGCTTGATGATTTCAAGGCCGAGAAAATTACAGAGGCGATATGGAAAGCGGTTCAATCTGTAGGTGGGACGGATCGAGGAATGGCAGAAAAGATTACTTCCCAAGTGACTACTGTTTTAGAAGTACTATTTAAATCGCCGGATACTTTGCCGACGGTTGAACAGATTCAGGATTTAGTGGAAAAGATTTTGATTGAAGGGGGGCATGCGCGGACGGCGAAAGCATATATTTTGTATCGAGCCAAAAGGCAGGAAGAGCGTTGGATGAAGGAAAATTTAGTTGGGGTTGGACGGGCTCATGAAACTTTGGATTTTGATCCAGTGGTTTTGGAAATGTTGAACACAGGGTTTTTGTTGAGAGATCAGCAAGGGGAAGTTTGTGAAACGCCGATGGAAATGGTGAGACGTGTAGCTCATGCAGTAGCAACGCCAGAGGCGCAATTTGGTGGTGATGTGCATGATGCGGAAGCGCTTTTTTATGAAATGATTGCAAAGAAGACATTTGTGCCGAGTTCAGTGATTTTGAAAAATGCTGGTGTGCATGGTTGTCAGTTGGCGGATGAGTTTGTGGTCCCAGTGGAAGATTCAATGGATGGTATTTTCAAAGCTTTGAAGGATGTAGCGGTGCTTTATAAGAATGGTGGAACGGTAGGGTTTTCATTTTCAAATTTACGACCTCAAACAGATTATGTGGCTGGGAGGAAAGGGCTATCTTCGGGGCCAGTGTCGTTTATGAAGTTATTTGCGGAAGCGACAGCGGCGATTCGGAAAGGAGATGTGAATATGGCGAAAAATACTGCGATGCTCAGGGTGGATCATCCGGATGTAATGGATTTTTTGGATCATTGTGGCGATGCAGACAATTTAGGTTATGCAATTGGGGTCACTGATCAATTTGTCCAAGCTCTACAGGATGATGCTGAATACGATTTGATTAATCCAAGAACTAAATCAAAGATTGGGACGCTGAGGGCACGATTGGTTTTTGATACTATTTTGAATTTTGCTTGGAAGCATGGGGATATGCGTTTGGTTTTTGTGGATAAATTAAATGAGCGGAATTATTTTCAAAATTGTGGTGAGGTGGCCGCGGTAACGCCAATGGGAAAATTGTTGATGCCTTATGAGGCTTGTCATAGTGGGACAGTGAATTTAGAGAAGTTTGTAGTGAATCGTCAGGTTGATTGGGAGAGTTTATCAAAGTTGATTACTTTGGGGGTGCGTTTTTTGGATAATGCAATTGAGCTTTATCAGTCTTCGCTTGGTGATGTTGATGCAATGGTGGGGAAAACGCGGCGGATCTATATAGGTGTAATTGGAGCAGATTTAGTGGAAGGTGATGTGGGAGAATTGGTGCAGCGAGTAAAAGAGATTGCGGAGAAAGCTTCGGAGCAGTTGGCTGATAAGCGGGGTGTTTGTGAAGGTTGGGATGGCAGTTACTATCGAAGATTGGAAAAGAAAATGCGTTCTTATGTGGATGTTGGTTTGAATGTTGAGGATTTTGTTTCTCAGTTTATTGGAGGCGGGATTTGTGTTGAAGGAAATTACGACGGCCTGGGGATTGATAAGGTTTCATTGGATGCTGATGCCTCGGTGGGTGATTTTGAAACAGTAATTTTAAAAAGTCATAAGAATGATCGATGTGGAGTGTTGGTTTCACGGAAGCGACCGAAGGCGGTAGAGGTTTTGGTTCCGCAGCAAACTTCACTGGAGCGAGTGCATGATGGCATTTCGATGGTGAAGGAAGTTATTCCACCGCCGATGGTGGAGATGAGCAGGATAGTTAAAGAGACTCTGGAAGCTGATAAGTAGCTGGAATCGCTTGATTTTTCGAGGTTTGGCTTTTATGGTATAGTCCTGTTTAATTTAGAGCTTAATTTTTCCTATGTTAAAGCGAGGAATCGAAGGAGATTTAGCGAGCCGTTTGGATGATGCGGACTATCGTGAGTCTGAATATCAGAAATTGAAAGAAGGGAAAGAGGATGCCGATGCAATTGAGAATACGAAGGAATTAGCGGGAGAAATTTCTGGTTTAATTGACGGCGTTTTTGAGAGTAAAGATGCGAAACAGCGTTATAGCAATCGTTTAGAAAAGGCTCGGGACAAGGGGGAGAATGAGCTGCAGTTTTTGCGGAAGGAGATTGAGACTATGGAGCGTTTATTGGGGAACTATCGCTCATTGTTTGAAACTGGAGATCCACGGGTTTGGAGTAAAGGAACGATTGATCAGTTTATTGAATGGGCGGAGCAGTTTACTCCGGAGGAAATTAAGAATAAGGCGATCGAACCTTGGCGGGAGAAAGAATATTTGCCCCGGAAGCGGGTGTTGGATCAGTATGATGCTTTTCCAGATAAGATGAAGTCTAAGGGGGAATATGGCAAATTTCTTGATTCTGGTGGAACAAAGCGAAAAGAATTGGTTGAACGAATGACTGAAGAGCAACAGAAAGAGTTTCATAAGTTGATTGATAAGTCGTCGTTTTCAAAACTAGATAAGTCAGCGGCGAAACGGCAATTTGATGCGGCCTTGGAAGATATTCATAATCCAGATGAAGCGTTCAGAGGGATTGAGCAGCGAAGTTTATTGTTTGAGCAATTGCCGGATCAATTGAAAGCTTCTGATAAGCAGCAGAAGGATTTTAAGAGTTTGAATAAAAAAATTGGGAAGTATGCAAAAGGGAAAGAGAAGGATTTTGCGGAACATTTTGAAGCGCAACGATATTTAGGCAGGAATGAGGTTTTGGCGACTGGGGAGAAGATGTTGGAGTATTTTCAGAAGATCGATCAAAAACGAAAAGAAGGTGTGATTTCAGAAAAGACTTATCAAGATTTTGTTGATTGGGCAGTGGATACTGGATGTGCAAGGGGGATGAGAGGAATGGATTTAGCTCATCGTGGTTTTTCTGCTGAGATGGCGGGGAGAGAAAGATTGAAGGCTGACTTTGATCACTATATGAAAATGTCAGAAGGAATAATGACGAAGGAAGAATTGAAAGATTTGGAAGATCGTTTTTATGATAAAGAAGCTGGTAATACCGAAAGACGTGAAGTTTTTGGGGAGTTGCGGGCAAATTATAGGGAGGTGACGAAGGATTTGGGTGTAAATGAATCAGTTCAGCATTCTGTGAGTGGTTTTGCTCAGGCAGCTGATAATTTGTTTGAAGAAGCAATGAGGATTGATGATGAGTCGTCGCGAAATCGTTTATTGGAGATTGCGAAGGGGTCTTATGAGAAGATTGGTGATTTTGCGAAAGAGACGGGTAATCAATTATTGATGAAACATGTTGATGATAAAATTAAGGAGATTGGTGTGTTGTTGGGGGAAGATGGGGCGGAGGGATTAAATGGTGCGGCCGAAGCGATTGTTGGATTATCGGAGGAGAAAAAGGAAAAATTGAAATTGGCCGTGGGAAAACTGATGAGTGTTAATCAGGCGCAGCAGCAGGAGTTGTTGCGGATTAATTTGATGCAAGGGATGTTGAATCACATTCATCGTCGAGGTTTGGAAGCGGGCGATGAAAGTCAGGAAAAAAGGGCGGATTATGAATTAGAGAAAGCTCATCATAAGCGATTGCATAAAGGCTTGAAAAAACGAACTGAGAGTGATGCTGCAGATAAAGAAATGATGTTGAATAAAGAAGGTCAAGCGCAGAAGGTGACAAAGATTCGGATTAATGAATGGGGTAAAGAGGATCCGAATAATACTTTGCGTGAAGAAGCAGAGGCGATGCGTGAGCAATTGATGTTGGGAGATGATAGTAAGATCGATTCTTCTGGGGTGAAGTTTGAAAATGATAAAGGAGAAGAGTTGAAGTTTGAGGAAGCGAAGGCGGAATTGGATCTGCGGATGGCGGAGTGTGCTGGTGGTTTTGCTGAACAATTAGTAGAGAGTGAGGATATTCAGGCTTTGTATCGAGAAATTGGGGATTCGGATAATTTGAAAGGGGTTTTGGCTGAACATATGTCGGCGATGATTGACGATGGTTCATTGGCGGTTGATTTTAATCGAGTGCAGGCTTCTAGTTAATGTGATAATCTGGGGTAGTACTTAATTTTTCTTATGACTGTTTTTTGGGCTGATATAATTTTGATTGTCTTCTTGGTTTTTGCGTTGTTGCTTTTAGCGACAGCGATTGTGCATTTGTTTAGTGGGGTGCCTTATGTGCCGACGCCGAAAAAGGTAGTGGATAAAATGGTGGAGATTGCGGAATTGAAGAAAGGAGAAGTGGTATTTGATTTGGGGTGTGGAGATGGACGGTTTTTGTTTGCGGCCGAGAAAGTGACGGAGACCGGAGGGGTTGGTTATGAGCTTGCTCCCCTGCCCTATTTGGTGGCGCGAATTGGTCGATGGTTGAATGGTGCGAAGACAGAGCTGCATCTGAAAAGTTTATTTCGGGCGGACTTGAGTAGGGCTAATGTGTTGATGTGTTATTTAATGCCACATATGTTGAAAAAATTGTCGAAGAAAATTTTGACGGAATGTCAGGAAGGTACACGGATCGTGAGTCATGGTTTTAAGATTGAAGGGTTGAAGCCGGTGAAGGTTTATGAGCGGAATAATGATTTGGGGCTGCCTACGATTTATTATTACGAAGTTTAGGTTGGGTGATGATAAAGAGCATTAATAGGAAGTAGCTAATGGTGTGCCAGGAGTTGAACCAGGTGATTTTTAGGCTTGCGTATGGGATGCTGGCAGTGATTTCAGTGATTTTGATGATGATTGATAAGGCGAGCCAGGTGATAGTTTGGAAGATTATCGATAGCGGAGGGAGGAGGATGGAGCAGATGAATAGTCCCAGGCCACCGATCATGGAGATTGGGAGGAGAGGTGCTACGAGGAGGTTGGCGATGGGCGAGATGAGAGAGAGTTGATTAAAGTTGGTGAGGAGGATTGGTAGTACTAATACTTGGGCAGCGATGGTGGTGAGGAGGCCTTCTTTCAGTAGTTGAGATTTGATGAAATTGAATTTTAGTTCAATGATTGGAAAGATGTAAATCAGACTGAGAACAGCTAAAAATGATAATTGGAAGCCGACATCGTAGATTAGGGTTAATGGATTGAATAATGTCATGAAGAATCCACTCCAGAGCAGGGCAAGGGTGATCAATGATTGACGTTGGTTGGCGATGGCAAGAAGACTGATGATTCCCATGATTGCCGCCCGGACGACTGCGGCGGAGGCGCCAACAAGAATGGTAAAAAAGATAATAAGGATTGCGGCGGCGATGGTTTGGTTTTTGCGAGAGAGGAAGTAAAGTGATTTGTTGATAAATAAAATGAGTAATGTGATGTTATAACCGGAAATGGCAATGATGTGCGTGAGTCCGGTGGTTTGAAAGTGGTTGAGGAGTTCTTTGGGAAGGCCACGACGTGAACCAATTAGTAAGCCGGCGATGAAGCTAGCGTGTGGTTCGGGGAGTGATTTATTGAATTGCTTTTCGATGAATAGTCGGAGGCTGTGGATCGGTTTGAGTAATGAGCGAGATGGTGTGGGAGTGGAGATTTGAGGGTAGTTCATTTGGCCGTAGACTTTTTTGAGGGCGAGGTATTTGGGGTAGTTGAAGTTTTGGCTAGGTTTTGGGGCTTGGATTTGGCCTTCGATCGTGATTTGGTCGTAGTATTTGAATTTTGGGTGGCGGCTGGTTTTGATCAGAATGTTGTCTTGGATTTTTTGAGAGTTAATTTGGATGTTTGAAACTGTAAGGAAACTGTAGGAATGGCGTTCGTCGATGTCGGTGATGGTGGCGACGAGAGTTTGATTGGTGTTTTGGAAGAAGGAGATGTGGCTTGGTGATTTGAGATTTGGTTGGTGGAGGTGGAAAGTGGTGATGGCGATAAGCGCGGCGGGGACAAACCATTTCAGGTATCTTGGGGCAATGATTGCGGTGACCGTTGTTGAAAGAGACAACAGTGCGAGTGTGGTCTTTGAGCCCTGAATTTCAAGTGCTGCAATAGTGCTAAAAAAGCTGATGAAGAATGAGAGGTAGTATTTCATGGCTCCAGCCTAGCAATCAAAAATGAAATTTTTCGAAAATTTTTATGAAGTTTTTATGAAAGAGCTATTGAGACTAAGTTTTTTATCAGTAAAATGGTTACGATATGGTTGCGTTTAAATGTTTGTTGTTATGAACTTTACGACACAGAAAATCGGCGATACTGCTGGGAAGAAGAGACGCAGTTCAGTTTCAAAAAGATCAAAGTTTTCGCCTCTAAAAAGATGGGGTGTTTTATTGGTTGCTTTGATTGTAAGTTTTTTGCTTATTTTTGGGGGGCTATATGCTTTGTTTTCAAATATTGGTTTAAAAGGTTTGGTTTTTTCTTTTGGTGAAAGTCTTGAACAAGATTACAACAATCGGACAAATTTTTTGCTGCTTGGCACTGGGGTTCTAGGTCAAAATGAAGGATCTGATTTGACGGATACGATTATGTTGGGGAGTTTTGATCATAATGCGAAAAATGTGACGATGCTTTCTATCCCTCGAGATTTTTATGTGAAACATGAGACTCTTGGTGGGCAGCGAATTAATCAAATTTATGATTCCGCTGTGAATCGCTATGAGGATAATCAAAAGGCGATTGATGTGTTACGGCAGGAGGTTGAGCGAATTACTGGTGTTGAGATTCATTATTATGCCAAAGTTAATTTTGAAGGATTTAAGGATATTGTTGATGCTGTCGGAGGAATTGAGGTTGATGTAAAAGAATCTATTTATGATTCGAAGTATCCGAAAGATGGAACTTTGTTTTATGAGACTTTTAGTATTCAGAAAGGTGTTCAAACTTTGGACGGTGATACTGCTTTGAAGTATGCACGGAGTAGAAAAACTACTAGCGATTTTGATCGGGCACGACGCCAGCAAGAGATTTTGTTTGCGATCAAGACTAAAGCAATGCAGCGAGAGATTCTTACTAGTCCTTCGAAAATTAAGGATCTTTATTATTCAGTGAGTGATAATTTGGAGACTGATCTTTCGATTCGGGAGATCATTGAAATGGCAAATTTAGGTCAAGATATTAATCGAGAAAAAATTGCGTCTTATGTTTTGAATGATGATCCTACACAATGTGGAGGCTTTTTGTACCCTCCGGAGAGAGCATTATATGGTGGGGCGGCGGTGTTGAGGCCAATTTCTGAGTCTTATGATTATATCCATGGTTTTGTTGATTTGATCTTAAGCAAACAGGAAAAATCTGGTTCGAAGATTCAAGTTTTGAATGGAACTAAAACTCCTGGTTTGGCTGGGGAGGTGAAGATGAAATTACAGCGTTATTGTTTTGATGTGATTCGTTTTGGTAATGCGAGAAATCAGAAAATTGATGAGACTATTTTATATTTTAAGGGAATGAAGGATGAGGAAGGAAATGTAGAAAGACCAGAGGACTTAGATATTATTAAGGGGATAGTGCCTGGTGCTGATAGTTCGGATATTCCGGAAAAATACTTTGAGTCGCAGTATGTCAGTGATGCCGATGTGATTATAGAATTGGGACAGGATTATGTTGATGGGGAGAATATGGATTCTTTCGTGCGATATATTTATACACCACCAGTGAAGTCGTCTACTTCAGTTGAAACTACGGAAACTGCTGATTCTAGCGCTGAATAATTATGCTTCGACTCCAAAAATTTATTGCACAATCTGGTTTGGCTTCGCGGAGAGCGGCTGAGGGGCTGATTGCGGAAGGCGAAATCAAAGTGAATGGAAAAGTTGTGACCCAAATGGGGGTACAGATTGATCCGAAAAAAGATGTGGTTGAATATCAAGGGCAAGTTTTGAGGGTGATTGAGGAGCATCATTATTTTTTATTAAATAAACCAGCTGGATACTTAACTACCCGTAAAGATACTCATGGTCGGCGGACTGTTTATGATTTGTTGTCGTGTCAGTATCATCATCTTGTGCCGGCTGGAAGGCTTGATATGGATACAACTGGTTTATTGGTTTTGTCTAATGATGGTGATTTTGTTTATAGGTTAACCCATCCTAGTTTTGAGTTGGAAAAGGAATATATGGTTACTTGTAAGGGTGAGATGACTGAGGACACATTCGCGCATCTTGAGCAAGGGGTGATGATTGAAAATAGAAAGACCTCGCCGGCAAAAGTTAGTAAAATAAAGAGGCTAAAAGGTCAGACTTTTTTTCACCTGACGATTCATGAAGGAAGGAAACGTCAAGTAAGAATGATGTGTGATAAGGTGGGGCATCAGGTGATTAAATTGAAAAGGGTGAGAATTGGGCCTTTGCAGATTGATGATTTGCCTGAAGGGCAATTTCGAACTTTATCTCCTGTTGAATTGGAAGAAATAAAAAAGTATTTATGATCTCTTCTTTATTGGAAATGTATATCGCGGCTCAGCTGTCTTCAGTTGATCAGTTGAAAGGAGTTGAATCTCAGTGGGATCCGGCAACTGTGCTAACTGCTCATCCCATCCCAACTCATGATGGGATACATATTGCTCCAATTGTGGAAGCAACTTCAGCGATTGTGGTGGATTTAGATACCGGAATGGTTTTATTTGAGAAAAATCCTTATGAGAAGTTGCCGTTTGCTAGTATTACTAAATTAATGACGGCGATTGTGGTAATGGAGGAGAATGAGATGGATGAAGTAGTTACTGTTTCCGGAAATTCTGCTCAAACTGGTGGTTCGAGGATTTGGTTATTGTCAGGTGAGACTATTCGTTTGAAGGATTTGTTGTATGCGATATTGATTCATTCTGGTAACGATGCAGCGATTGCGTTGGCTGAGCATAATGCGGAGAGTGTTGATGGATTTGTTGAAAAGATGAATGCTAAAGCTCAGATGTTGGGATTGTACGATACAAGTTTTTCGAATCCGATTGGCTTTGATGATGAAAAAAATTACTCGACTGTGCATGATTTGGCTTTGTTGGGACGTTATGCTTTCCGAAAAGATTTTGTGCGACACGCAGTAGGTATTCAAAATATGGAGGTTTCGTCAGTGAATGGTCGCCATAAGCATGAATTGAAGAATACAAATAAGCTCTTAGGAAAGGATTATTTTAATGTGAAGGGATTGAAAACTGGGAGTACGGATTTGGCCGGTTTGTGTTTTGTGAGTGTGGCTGAGAATGATAATGGAAATCGAGTGATGACGATTGTTTTGAATAGTCCTGATCGTTTTCGTGAGACAAAGATTTTAATTGATTGGACTTTCCGTGCTTTTAAATGGTAGATGACCTATAATTTGGCTATATAAAAAAATGTATGGTTGTTTTTGAACTAGATGCCCAGAAAATTATTACTCAGTTGTTTCTGATTTTAGGATCAGAATTATTGGCGTTTGTAATTGCAATTGCTTTAACGCCTTATTTTTTGGAGTTCTTGTATAAGAACAAACTTGGTAAGCAAATTCGTGATACGGCTTCGACTGGAGAGAAAGCGACATTGTTTCAGAAGTTGCATTTGAAGAAGAGTGGTACGCCAACGATGGGAGGAATTTTGATTTGGGGGACGGTTTTATTTGTGGTGTTTATGTCGCGGGCAGCTTCGGCAATTGGGATTTATGATCGGTCACTGTTGAATCGGAAAGAGACTTGGCTGCCGGTTTTTACTTTGATTGCGGCGGCGATATTGGGACTAGTTGATGATTATTTTAATATTCGTGGTTTAGGGAAGTCGAAAGGTATTGATATTAAACCAAAAATGTTTTGGCTGACTTTTTTGGCAACTCTTGGCGGGCTGTGGTTTCACTATAAGCTTGGATATGATGAGATCAGTATCCCCTTCTTTGATGACCCAATACAGATTGGTTGGATGTATGTTCCTTTGTTTATTCTGGTGATTGTTTCTACTGCAAATGCGGTGAATTTTACCGATGGTCTTGATGGATTAGCTGGAGGATTGTTGGTTGTTGCTTATAGTGCGTTTGCGGTAATTGCTTATGTGAAGGGGTTGATTATTTTGGCAGCATTTTGCGGGGTTGTTTCTGGAGCAACATTGGCTTTTGTTTGGTTTAATATTCCTCCGGCAAAGTTTTTTATGGGTGATACGGGGTCATTATCTCTGGGGGCGACATTAGGGGTGATTGCGATGATTACGGATTCGGTAGCAGTTTTGCCGATCATTGGTTTTGTATTTGTGATTGAAACTTTGTCGATCATTATTCAACTCACTTCTAAAAAGTTTTTTGGGAGAAAAGTGTTTGCGATTGCGCCGTTACATCATCATTTTGAACACTGCGGCTGGTCTGAGCCGACTGTGGTGATGCGGTTTTGGATTGTTGGTGGCTTAATGGCCACTCTAGGTGTGATTCTCCAACTGGTGAGTATCGTTGCTTAAAATTCTTTGATGCTGATGCCCGATGGATCAACGATTTGGGGTTCTTGAGATGTAGAAATTTCGAGTTGGTTGTTGGTGATGGTGCCTTGGTTTTTTTGTTCTTCGGCGGCTTGATGTAGTGATTCAGCTTTGTTGAATTGGGAAACAATCGGTACTTTATCGAAGTTTAAGCTGTTTTCAATCGGAGTTGCAGTCGGTGATGTATTTACATTGTCGATGACTGGTTCAATAGTTTCTTTAGTAGTGTTTTGAGAATTTTCTTTTTCTGGTGTTTGAGATTCTTGTTCGATAATTACTTCAGTAGCAATTAGTTTTTCTTTTGCTTTAAAGAGTGGGTCTGTTGGTTCGATGGGGGCGAGTTCTTTCATGTTGCTGTCGATGGTTTCGTTGAGATTAATGCGAAGGTCCAGAGCCTTATCAGGTGAGTCTTTTTCTACTGTTTCGATGAATTCAGAAAAGTCTTTGGCAGTATTTTGGAATTCGTTGAGGATTTCTTCGGCAGTATCTTGGTGGCCATCTTCGAGTAAAACTTGGGCTTCTTGAAGTCGACGATTAGCAATTGCGAGTTCGAGTTTTTTCTTTTCGAATTCGTCGGCAGCCAGAAGTAGCTTGGCATTGCTTTTGATTTCTTTGATTCCATAGAGTGGACTTTGGGGTAGGGCGCCGATGTTCTTTTTGCGGTTTTCTCTTTTTTCTTCGACAATTTCTTTCATGTAGTTTTGGTCTTTTTGGAGGTTGTCAGCGATCCATTTTTCTTCAGACTCGTTTTTGTTGTCGGCGTTTTCAGCAACGATGATTTCTTGGTTTGGATTGTTTACTTTTGGAATTTGAGCTTCGAATCCTTGAGGGACAGTAGTTTTGCGAACTGTATTATTTTCTTGGCTGAGGTTGACGCTGTTTTGGACAACTTTAACTTCTACTTTGTCGGCTTTGGCTTTAACATTGAAAGCTGCTTTTTCGGATACTTGAGTGGACACATCTTTTGCTTTTACGCGGAACTGTGAGCCATCATCGATCAGATTTACTACTCGATTCCAAACGTCGCCTTCTACGACTTCTACTTCAATGACGGTAAAGGTTTTTTTCTTCGGATGACTGAATAGTTTGTTTACTTTGACTTTACTTTTTTCACCGAGGCGACTGATGCTATCGTCGTGGTATTTGATTGAGGCTGAACTATTGCTGTCGGTAAGGATAATGTCTTTTTCTCGGATCATCATATTGGCATAGGCTGGCATTTGGGTGCCGTCTCGGAGAACATATACATTTCCTTCGATGGAAGTAATGATTGAGGCTGAGGCAATATTGCTTTCAAAGATGACATTGTTGAAGGTGAATAGGTATCCAACAATGAATGTCATCAGGACCATACTGGTAACAAGTGAACGTATAGGGCGAAAGAATCCTAAAATGTTTAGGCTGCCTTTTGAGTTTTGTTGGTCTAATCGGTCCAGTAATTGGATTTTAATTGTAGCTTTGCGATCAGCGGAGATTTTAGTGAAATTGCCAATAGCATTGGTCTTTTGTCTCGTTTTTTGGAGAGACAATGGTACGTTTTCATTTGCGCTAATATTTTTTAAAATATTTTGTTTAAGCGCTTCTTTTGTAAAATGACTACACCAAGGTTTTGGTGCTTTTTTGATTCTTTCACTGAATTCTAATAAGTTTTGGTTCATTGTCTTTGATTAT
>CAYGJQ010000027.1:18545-22224 GCA_964350285.1 uncultured Candidatus Peribacteria bacterium
ATTATGCGTTGTTTGCAACGGTGTGAATTTACTTTTGTTACGATTCGATCCCCATTTCTGTCAAAACTTTTTTGAGAGATTTTAGGGCCCGGAATTGAAGGATGCGCAATGCTCCCTCACTTTTTTTGAGAATGTCGCTTATTTCCTTGTTTGAAAGTTCGTTGATGAATTTGAGAGTGATTATCTCTTGGTATTGAGGATTGATTTTGCTGATGGCTTCTTGGAGGTATTCTTGGCTGAGTTGGTTTTGAGTGTGTTTAATCGGATTGTGGGTTCTTTGTTCATCCGGGATGGTTTCGTCTAGTTCGACAGTGGGAGTTTTACGGCCGCGGTAGAAATCGGCGATCAGATTGTGAGTGATTCGAAAAAGCCAAGCGGAAAAGCTTTTATTTTTTTGGCGACGATATTTGTGGATTTTTTCCCAGACTTTGAGAAAAGCAGTCTCAACAATGTCTTCGACTTCAGGTTCCGGGGCGCGGTAATAGACGTAGCGATAGATCGGCTGGATGAAAATCTCGTAGAGTTCGCTAAAAGCTTCTTTATCCCCTAGTTTCACTTTTTCGACTAATTGTTCAATATGTTCCTGTTCTTGAGGTGTAATGTTAGCCATATGTTACTTTCAGTGATTTAGGCTTCTTTGATTTAAACGCTTCTTGATCGTAATCATTACCAAACCTAACTAGACAGACCATTGCTAGGATTGGAGTGCACTATTTACTTATTGTGATTTTATGTCATAGCCACTGAAAAGTATAGCTTATTTTTAGCTAAACATTTTATCTAGAGCGGTTTTGACTTCTTCCTTTGATCCGATGAAGATAGGCGTTCTTTGAGCTAGAATCTCGATTTCAATATCGAGGATGTTTTTATCTTTGTTGGCGAAGGCAATGCCGCCTGCCTCTTCCATGATGAGGGCCATTGGCGCACATTCATAAAGGACGCGTAGTTTTCCTTGTGGTGCTTTGGCGAATCCGGGGTAGCAAAATATGCCGCCGCCCTTTAAAAGGATGTGGTTGATGTCTGGGACCATGCCGCCGGAGTATCGGAGTTTGTATTCATTCAGCATCCAGTAGTTCATTAGTTCAAGGTATGATTTTTCGGTAGTGGTGGCACGGAGGTTTCCAGGAGCGAAGTATTTTTTGCTGTTTTCTATGATGACATTTTCTTCAGTGAGGACAAATTCGTCATTGATTAAAGTAAATTGGTGAACTCCTTTTTTTAGGGTAAAGAAGATCGTAGTGTTTGGTCCGTATACGGCAATTAGAGCGCCTACTTGATCTCTGCCCGTTGCGCCGATGAATTCGTCGGTTTCGTAGATGCCAAAAATACTGCCGACTGAAAAATTTACGTCGGCTAATGAAGATCCATCTAATGGGTCAAACCCGACCGCTAGCTTTCCGGTACCCGGGGGGCGTACCTCATGATCTAGTTCCTCTGAGGCATAAAGTCCAACTACTTTTGATTCAGATAGTTTTCTTTCAATTATTTGATTTGAGAGTATGTCGAGAGCGATTTGTTCTTCTCCTGAAGCGTTTGAGTTTCCAGTTTTTCCTTCGGTTCCACTCCCCTGTTCGATAGCTTGTCTAATTTTTTTAATCCCGTCACAAAGGTTTTCAATCAGGACGCTTAAGTCTTCTGATGGAGAATGCTCTTTAAGAAATTCTTGGATTTTTTGCATTAACTTTTATTATGAAAATAGTAGGTTGATCAGGTGAAGTCTTTTGTTGATGGTGAAGATTGCGATGTTGTTTTCAGGAATAATTTTTAGAGTTGAATCTGGATCAGCGCTGCTTAATCTATAGCAATTCTGAAAAAGAATGTCGCATATTTTTAGTTGTTCGTTTTGGATAAATAGTATTTGGTTGAAATTTGGATGCCACGATAGATGTTTAACTTCTTGAGAGAAGCGTGTCATGAATTTTTGTTTTTGGTTGAAGGTATTGTATTTCCAGATTTCATTATTTTTTTGGAAGAAAATGTCGCCGGTGATTGATGGGGGGGTAATTGAATCAACGTCGCGAGCGATATTAATAGGTTTAGATGAATTTTGAACGAATCGGATAAGTCTTTTTTGATTGTTAATGTCGGTTATCAAAAATATTTGATTGGTACTATCGATTATTTTGAAAGAGGTGATGTTACTGAGAAGTAGTTCTCCAACCAGTAATTCATTTTCGCCGTTGAATAATGGTGCGGGTAGTGTGAATTTGAATAAATTATTTTGGTTGATATAAAATCCCTCGCTGCCATTAGTTTCAACATTTTTAGCGCCAATAGGTAGCGTGAAACTGTTTTCTAGTGTTTTTTGATTTGGATTGAAATACTGGTACCGGGTATCGTTTGTGTTTAGAAGTAGTTTGCCTGATTTTAGAGCTATTACTTTAAGATCGGTGGCAAAGTTGATATCAAAGGATGTTTTGATTGGGCTATTGCTGCTGTCGAATTTGAAAATTGAAATAATGTTGTTGTTCAAATAGCCAAAGCTGTTTTCGAAGTTGAATGTTTCCTGGAATGAAGATGATGTATTTCGAAGGGGGCTGACAAAGCTATTGGCGTTTTGTGGGATTAGATTGATCCCAGTTACTTCTGTAACTTTGCCGGCGGTAATTTCGACTGTTTGTTCCCATTTGTAATAATTTTCTTTGAGAATTTCGATGTGGTACTTTCCTGGGGAAAGATAGGCAATATTGATTGGTGTTTGGTTAGCGCTGGGTTGATCGTTTAGTAAAATTTTTGCGCCGATAATTTTTTGCGGTATTCGCAAAATGCCGGTTTCAACTACTTCGTAATTTTGATAATCGTAGCGGTAACCAAATGCGTAAAAAAGCGTAATGCTCGTGATAGCAATGAATGCGCCGATCACGAGCATTTTTATAACGAGTTGAGGGCCTTTGTTGATCATGCCAATTAGGCTAGTTTGACGATTGTGTATTTCACTGATCCGCCTGGGGTTTTTACGCTTACTTCTTCTTTAATTTTCTTTCCCATTAGAGCGCTACCAACTGGTGATTCGTTGGAGATTTTTTTTGCTAATGGGTCAGCTTCAGTCGAACCAACAATTGTGTATTCTTCTTCTTTTTTGGTGCCAGCTTTGCAGATAGTTACTTTTGTTCCGAGTTCCACTTTGTCACTTTTCTTTTTATGATCCTTAATGATTTTTGCTTTTTTGACTTTTTCTTCGAGTTCGAGAATTCGCCCTTCAAGGAATGATTGTTCGGTGCGGGCTTCTTGATACTCAGAGTTTTCAGAAAGATCGCCGAGCTTAATTGCTTCTTTTAGTCGGGTAGCAACTTTCTTGCGTTCTACTTCTTTTAATTCTTTGAGTTCGGCTTGTAGTTGCTTAAAACCTTCTTCGGTGATGTAAATTGTTTTGTCTTCAGTGTTATTTTTTACTGCATTCATAAGGATGGAGGTTAGTATTTATTAATATTTAGTGAGGTCTAATTTTTACGCTCATTGGGTGCTCTTTGAGTTTTTGAAGAACTTTGGCTTCGATTTGGCGGATACGTTCACGTGTAACTCGGAACTCTTGCCCAACTTCTTCAAGAGTATGGCCGACGCCATCAAGTAGTCCGAAACGCATTTCGATAATTTTTTTCTCACGTGGAGTGAGATATTGGAGCATCTCGTGGATGTTTTCTTTAATCAGCTGTCTATTTGTAGCTTCGTCTGGTGATAG
>CAYGJQ010000028.1:0-5352 GCA_964350285.1 uncultured Candidatus Peribacteria bacterium
CCTCCAAGAACTCACTGAGCTAATAAAAGAAAAGGGGATTGCCGTCATCTTCACCGAACCACAATTCAACCCTAAAACAGTCCAAGCACTCGCCAACGAATACAACATCACCGTCAGTGAACTAGACCCACTTGGCAAAAAACTCTCCGCCGAAGGCTACTTCGAAATGATGGAAGCAAACGTCTCCGCATTCGAAAAAGCCTTCACCCAATAAACTAGAACCCCTTATTAAACAAAAAACCGAGGATCTAATCCTCGGTTTTTTCAATTGCCTCTAAACGATCCTCCTCCGGAATCAATGTTACTTTCACTTCCTCAATTGCGTTTTCTTTCATTTTCACGATCTTCAAACTATAAGGCCCCATAATCACTTCTTCATCCGGCTGCGGAAAACGGTGCAACTTTTCCAAAATCGCCACGCTCAGAGGATCATGCTCATCACCCGGAAACCCCTCATCAAAATGCCCCACAATCACCTCTACCGGCGTTCCGCCTTGAACACGCACCCAATCCTTACCTTTAGCTAAAATCCATTCTGGCTCCCGATCAGACTCATCCACAATCTCTCCCACAATCTCTTCAAGCAAATCTTCCATCGTCACCAACCCCAACACTCCACCAAACTCATCTCTCACAATCGCCAAATGAATATTTTTCTTCTGAAACTGTTTGAACAAACGATTAATCTTATAAGTATACGGAACATTCAAAACCTTCCTTAAATCCAGATCACGCAAAGTGTTCTGAATATCTCCTTTATGCAAATAACGCAACACATCTTTCACCGATATCATCCCAATCACATTATCAATATTTTTCCTAAATACCGGGATTCGCGTATGTGTATGCTCCACAATATAACGAGCCGCATCTTTTAAATTGGTTTTCTCATCCAAAGCATCAATCTTTACCCGCGGCGTCATTACATCTGAAACGCTAATATCGCTAAACTCCAAAACATTTTCAATCAATTCACTTTCTTCCAAATTCAACGTCCCTTCTTCTACACTCAAATTAATCATCTCTCGCAACTCGCCTTCAGAAATTACATCTCGCCCACCACTTCCTTTCGGCGTTAATCGTAAAATAATCGCATCCAAGGCCACCACCATCGGAAAAAATAATTTCTGACAAATCCACAACGGACGTGCCATCCATAAAGCAAACTTTACCCGATACTTATGAGCCAAAGTCTTCGGCGTGATCTCACCAAATATTAAAACCATTAAAGTCATCACTCCGGTCGCTATTCCTAGCCCGGAATCACCAAATATCTTCGTAAACACTACCGTCGAAAAAACGGAAGCCCCAATATTCACCAAATTATTCCCAATCAATATCGTAATCAACAATCGGTGCGTATTAGACTTCAATTTATCCAAAACCTTAGCCCCTCGCACATTGGCCTCTTTTAATTCTCTTACTTTTGCAGTAGAAATTGACATCATCGCAATCTCCGCGCCGGAAAACAAAGCTGAAAAAACCAACAACCCTAATAGTATTAGGGCATCATAAGTAGAGCTCATATATGGATATTATTTTTCGAATTAGGGCCTTCTTCCGAGTTCATAAATTCTATTATTGCGTCGGCATTGTTACAAACATTGCCCATAAATGTCAATAATGTATTATCTGGCCACATATTTAAAAAATGCTATGTTTTTTCGATTACCTAAAAAACTGATTATTGGCATCGCCAGCCTCCTAATTTTCAGCCTCACTTTCTCTGGCTGCACCCACGATCCATTTCTTTCAAAAGTTGACCGCAGTAAAACTCTTGCCATTAATTGGCTTAAAAACAATTTCCGAGAAAAAGGACTTTGGCGCTACATTTACCAGCCCAGCACTGACACCTTCCCTTCCAAAAACAACTCCCTCCGCCAACTGATGGCCTCGCGTGTCGCCGCTGAACAAGCCCATCATGACTCTGAATTCAAAAACATCCACCGTGAAAATCTTAATTTCATCTTTGATCACTGGTATATCGAAGAATCTAATCGCCTCGGCTACATCTACTACAACTCCAAATCCAAACTTGGATCCAACGCCATGCTCCTCCGCACCTTGAGTTTCAGCCCCTTTTACCCAGAATTTGAAGCAGAAGCCGAAAAAACAGCTGCCGGTATCATTAGCCTCATCAACGACGATGGCTCATTCAATCCTTGGTTTATCGAACCAAATTACGAATACGACTCAGATTACCTACTTACTTTTTACTCTGGAGAAGCAATCCTCGCCCTTGTCGACTACTACGAACGCTCTCAAAACCCCAAAATCCTGGAAAAAGCAATTCAAGTCCAAGATTTCTATCTAGATCAGTATATTGAAAAGCTCGAAAAAAACTATTATCCGGCATATGTCCCTTGGCATACACAATCTTTGAATAAACTTTATAAAATCACCAACGATCAAAAATACGCTAACGCCATCTTTACTCTCAATGACAAACTGCTAGAAATTTTCGACCGCACCAACTATCCAGGCCGCTTTTACAATCCCAATACACCTCAATACGGCACCCCACACGTTGCCTCTGATGCAGTTTATACTGAAGGCTTAGCCTATGCCCTCGAAATCGCTCAACTCACTGGTGACGACCAACGCGCAAAAAACTACCGCAAAGCAATCACCTTAGCTGTCGACAATCTCACCAGCCTCCAATATTGCTATGAAGAAAGCATCTCTGCCGAAATAGCCCAAAAAGCCTGCGGCGGATTCCGCTATCGCGTCGACGACGAACGCATCCGCGTGGACAACGTTCAACATGCAATTGACGCCTACATCAAGATTGAAGAAATTTGGTAGTTAAGCATTCCCCAGCGGCAACCGCACCACAAAAGTACTTCCACGACCAAAACGACTTTCTACATCGATGCTGCCGCCATGTGCTTCCGCAACCCACTTACAAATCGAAAGCCCCAATCCCGATCCACCATCCGACCTACTTCTAGCCTTATCCACTCGATAAAACCGTTCAAAAATCCGTAACATATCCCTTTTCCGAATCCCCATTCCATTATCAGCCACCCGAATTTCGGCAAAACCTCCCTTCTGCTCCAAATAGACCTTCACCCATCCTTTTGTTCGCCCATATCGAATCGCATTGGAGATCAGATTGGTAAACAACCGATGCAAAACTTCAAAATCAGCGGGAATAATCACCGGCTCGCTTTTAGCAAAAACAATATCAATCGACTTCTCCATCGCCACTGCTTCAAATTTACTCACTACATTCTGTAAGAAACCTTCTAATTCGATTCCCTCATAATTCAATTGATGCCGGGCTTCATGATTCGTTTCTGCCAACAAAGAAATATCAGAGACAATTCTCGACAAATAATCAATCTCACCATCAAGATTTTTCAACATCTGAGGCAAATCCACCACCTCACTCGCCACCTGCAACTTCAAAAGATCCAAATTACTCTTCATGATCGCCAAAGGAGTCCTCAGCTCATGCGCCGCATCCGACAACAATTGCGCCTTCGTTTCTTCCAATTGTTTTTCATGGCTAATATCCCTGATCACCCCCACATAACCAGTTGCCACACCATGTTTCATCACCGGTATCATATTGTAGTAAACCGGAAACACCCCTCCTTCATTGCGACACAACACAAATTCACCTTCTCTCTCCCCGGGATTCTCCACCATCTCTAAATAAGCAGCATAAATCCGCTTTTCAATATTCTTGGGAACAACCTGACAAAAATTAGCTTTCATCAAATACTCTCGATCATAGCCAGTCATCCGACAATAAGAATTATTCACAAACAAAAAATCACCTTTTTCATCCAATCGATAAATTCCATCCGCCGAAGCCTCAGCAATCAAACGATAATTTTCCTCACTTTCCTTCAACGCTAACTCAATTCTTTTTTGCTCCGTAACATCAATCATCACCGCCATTCCTCGCAAATAATTCCCAGCTTCATCCTTCTCAGCAATTGAAGTCAGCAATACATCCACGCATCTTCCATCCTTCGTCAGAAACTGTAACGGCACATCTTTCGCCATTCCTAATTTGTAAAACAAAGGCAACCACACCTCCAACACTTGCTGCCGTGAAGCCTTAGTCAAAAAAGAAACACTAGCTTTCCCCAACACTTCGGCTTCTTTATAACCAAGTGTTTTCAACCAAAAATCATTCACCTCAATTATTATCCCATCAGCATCTACTACCTGCATCATCAACGGCACATGACAGAAAAAATTCTGGTAACGATCTTTAATCTTCTGAAAAACATTCATCGTCTCGCAATCCCCAGCTATCTCAGCAATCAATTGTTCAGGCTCCATTTTCGCCAATTGATCTAGTGACTTACTCGCCAGTTTCAATTTTTCCTCAACTTCTCTTTGCATCGTAAAATTACTCGCCACAACCAGCAAATGAGTCACCCCATCCCCAAAACTCACCGGGATAATCTGATTTTTAAAATACCGCTCGCCCAAAGGCAAAGAATACTTTTCCTCATAAACCACGGACTCTCCTGAGCCGATTGCCTGACAATATTTTTCCAACAAATCAGAATACCTTTGTCCCCCCACTACCTCCTCCACCTTTTTGCCTACAATCTGATCCTTCTCAAAACCAGTATCCTCTAAAAAACGATTATTAACTGCCAAAACTCGATAATCATCCTCCGACAATATCTCGATCAAAACCAAAGAATCCGAAATCGCCTCCACTAAGATTGATAAATACCGCATCACTTCACTATCTTGAATCCCAGCGACAAATGAAACCGACTGATTCTTTAAACTTGGACGGAGTCTGTTCATCTCAGGATGGGGTAATTGTTCTTCTCAAAACAGAACGAATCCTCGCAAACAACTCCTCTAGCCCAAAAGGTTTCACCAAATAATCATCGGCACCGCTATCTAAGCCTAAAATTCTATCCTCCATTCTCCCACGCGCTGTAATAATAATAATCGGTGTATCAATATTGTTTTCCCGCAAACGTCGACAAACCTCAATTCCATCAAGTTTCGGCAGCATCAAATCAAGCAATATCATCAGATACTCCCCCTTCAACGCTTTCTTATAGCCCTCCTTCCCGTCAACCGCTACATCAACCTCATAACCTTGAAATTCCAAGCCTCGCTTCAAATTTTCCACCAATTTTTCTTCATCCTCAACCAATAAAACTTTCATAAAAGTCTATCCTAATAGTCAAAAAAGACTACCAAAGATTACACTTTGACTTTTAAAAAAACCTGACAAATTAATGTCAGTCTTCCAGCTCAGAAACCACTTACATTACGCCAATCACCACTCCCATCGCCACAAAAGACACTAACCAATACCCAGTGTTTAATAAATAAAGCTTAAACGGACGACCTTCCCACAAA
>CAYGJQ010000028.1:5362-7510 GCA_964350285.1 uncultured Candidatus Peribacteria bacterium
CACAAAACAGTACCCACAATCACCGAAGCATTAAACCCCAACCAGGCAATCCCGCCAAACAACGCCCCACCATTCACTCCTGACATTCCAGTTTTATCCAGCAAGAACCAAATTACTGCGGCGGTCACCACTGAAGAAACGAAACCAATCACCATCGTGCCCACCATACCTTTCTTTTTAGCTTCTTCTATATCTTTCTGGGTCAGCCCAATCAACTTCATCCAAACATTCCCAAACAGCAAAGGGGAACACCAAAGCATCCCAATAATAAAATGCACTACAGCCGCGATAATTATCGCTAAATAAGGAACATTCTCCATATCATTCATGGTTAGAAGATCAACAAACCAAAAATATACCAAACAACGATCTGCTTCCCATTGACAGAAAAAAACAAAGGATCAAAACTCAATCTCCCCACTTTTCCCAATGCATCATTTCCGTCACCGATTTTCGCGGCAAACGTTGATTCTCTTTTCCTTCATCCTCAAATCCAACCGCCACCATCAAAGCCACCACTCGATCTTCCGGAATCTTTAAAAAATCCTCCAGTTGCCACTGAGAGAAACCCATAATCGGACATGTCGCATACCCCATATCTTCCGCCGCATAAATCAAAGTCATCGCTGCCAACATCGCATTGCGCAACCCCATAGTCTTTCGCTTATCCTTCGAACGATTCTTCGCGATCGAATTCCGATATGCCGGCAATTCATCCTCAGTGCAATAACCAAACTTTAACCAATCAGCCAAAATTTTCTCCACATTCCGCCCAATCACCAAATCCGCCAAAACCACGATTACCGCACTAGCATCTTTAATATGTTCCTGCTTAAACGCAATCTCCTGCACCTTTGCCAAATTTTCTTTCTCTCGCACTACAATAAACTCCCACGGCTGAGCGTTATAGCCGGAAGGACTCAACGCAGCGCACTCAATCATCGTTTCAATATCTTCATCCGGCATCGACTTCCCGGGAAGAAAATGATGACAAGCACGCCGCTTTTTTACTAAGTCAATAAAATCCATAACAATTCAATTCTATTTCTATCTTCGAGGTGGGGGACCACCAGGCCCTCCAGGTCCACCGCCTCCTCCTTTGCTAAAGCTATCATCAGGAGTACCTACAAAACAACGTGGAATGAAAGGATAATCATTCGTCAAAAAATAATGATAAGTGCCCTCAGGATATTCCGGCGTCACACCATCGCGACCATTACATTGATCCAAATCACCAGCACCTTCTTTAAATTCATAATCCGCTACAAAAGTTCCATCATAAGAACCACCTGGTCCACCATCGCGCGTTCCCGTTTTTAAACTATAACTAGACTTCATCTCCTTCACTCCACTAGCTGAGTTATTAGCTTCCTTAAATCCATAAACAGCATAAATCGGAAAGCCATCGGCCGCATAACCAATCAAAGCTGAATGTTCATCTGCATTACTGTACCCATTCAAACCAGTTGGCAAACCGTGATAATGATAAGCACCATTTGGCTGCACGTGTGCATTATTTTCATCAAGCCCTAAGTCAATCGCCCCTGAGAGCGCTTCATATTGCCACCCCGAATCACGATCGTTATTCCAAAACTCCGCCGCCCCAGGATCAAATGGCACCCCGTTCACCGCCACCCCAAACGCTATTGGCAGCCCAGATTCAGAAATCGCAGCTGCTTTTTTGGGACTTAGAGGCACCCGATATTCATAATCTTGAGCCGAGATCGTATTCGGATTTCCTTTATTCGGAAATTCCCCAGTTTCATGATTTGGAATCCCATCACTTTTAATATATCGATACTCTTCATCTTCAGTAATCACCACATTGGCACCAACCTCAGACAAACCAACGCCACCACCTGTCGTAATTTTATTCGACTCCATGTTGTCAGCCGGAGAATCCCCCTTTTCTAAGCTCTCATAAGTGTGTGAAGGACGATCAATTACTTTGCCATGAATCCGATAAATCATTTCCGCCATTTGCCCCCGCGTCAACTCCGCATCAAACGCCATCACTGCATAGGGAATTGCCTTCTTACCTTCTAAGTCTTTCACAAACGGTCGATACCAAATCTCATCTTCCGGCACCTTTACACCATTATTAAAACCATTCACAATAATCTTCGCTCCTTCCACAAAATTAATCGC
>CAYGJQ010000028.1:7520-21360 GCA_964350285.1 uncultured Candidatus Peribacteria bacterium
AGGATATCCCCCCACCATCCCCACACGCTCGGCATAACAAATATAAGAATAAAACCACACCCCTGAAGCCACATCAGTAAAACACTGCCCAGCATGCTCAAGAGGCTCTTGACCAACAACAGCTTCCACCACAATTTTCATAAATTCTGCTCGATTGATTTTCGCATCCGGCTTAAAAGTACCATCTTCATAACCTTTCACAATGCCCTTAGATTTCACATAATTAATCGCCTCCACATGTGGATGATCAATCGAAACGTCTTTAAAAGCAGACTCCACTACCGCCACTCGCTGATCATCATAAGCCCCCAAAAATGAAAAGACGCCAAACAACAACATCGCCGCCACCGTCGACATCAATAAATATCGAGCACGCATAAGCTGAAGATTAAGCAATAAACTAATCCCCAATATACCGAGATCATCTTTTTTAGGAAAGAAGGAAGGCTCGTGCAAAAGGAGAACTAATATGATGCCTCACTTCTTTCGTCGTTTTGCCGGTCGCGAAGCAGGGGACGGCTTTTGTAGACGTCGCATCATCTGCCGCCGATACTTCTCCAGCAACTTCTTTGGCAGGCTAATTCGCACCCTGATCACCCCAGGCTCCACAAGCCGATAATCGGCCCTGCAGGGAGCCCGCTTTGCGTATCTGCCATCAAAAAACATACAAACTCCCCCAATCACCCGCGACTTTTTACACGACACCGGATAAGCCGCGACAAAATTGTACTTCCCCAATTTCATCTTCGGATCCCGTGTCCGCCAGCAGACCTCCTTCCGCAACAAGTAGAAGGGCCGATCGCCAGCACACAGCCGCACGCTGAATGACTGAATCCGAAAAGAATCAACCTTTCGGTAAATCGTCCGCGAGAGACATTTTCCCACCGGGACAACCAATAAAACATCGGCTTTATTTGGCTTCACGATGTGATTGCAAGACAATCCTAAGATTGCTCCAAAAAACACCAGAAACCGAAAAATTATTCGAGACATCTCTATCTCCTTTCACCGCACTAAACGGTAAATTGAATCTTCACTATGAACAATAAAAGTAGCTTTCAATCACCCAGCACCCTAAACTGAAAGCTACCTTTACCATTACTTTGAAAACTCTCGAGCCTTCCTTTCAAAGAACAAACTAAATTTATCTCAGAAAAAACAAATCTGTCAAATCAGCTAAAATTGATTAAATGCTAGACTAACACTTAAGTCCTAATACCTAACACCTTTCCCACCATGAAAACCATCCAATTCGACCTCAAATTCGTCCACGCTATGGCAATGCGCTTCCTTTTCACCGGACTCTTCCTTATCATCCTCGGCGGCCTCATCTTTATTTACCCAAAACTCTTAAATATCCTCGTCGCTGTCGGCCTCATCGCTTCCGGCCTGATGGCCCTCAACCTAGCATACAAAATCAACCACTACTCCAAAATCAAAATCAACCTCTAAAAAAACTCCTAACCTCCTAGCTTCCTAGATCTTAGACTTACCCCCATGCCCACCCAAAACATCGGAATCGAAAGTTTCACCAAACTAATCCCTCCAGCCCAAATCCGCCAAGAAATTCCCATTAGCAACACTGCCGAACAAACCATCCTCCAAGGCCGCCACGATTTCTGCGACATTTTAAACGACAACAACAATCGCCTCGCTATCATCATCGGCCCCTGCTCAATCCACGCCCCCAAAGCTGCCATCGAATATGCCCAAAAACTCAAAGCCCTCAGCGACCAACTCTCCGACAAACTTTTCATCATCATGCGTGCTTATTTCGAAAAACCTCGCACCACCGTCGGATGGAAAGGATTGATCAACGACCCACATTTAAATAACACCTTCGATGTAGAGGAGGGGACTAAGCTCGCCCGCAAAATCCTCATCGAAATCGCCGAACTCCGACTGCCCACCGCCACCGAATTCCTCGACCCAATCACTGCCGCTTACGTTGCTGAGCTCGTTTGCTGGGGTGCAATTGGCGCCCGCACTACCGAATCCCAAACTCACCGCCAAATGGCCAGCGGACTCTCCGCTCCCATCGGCTTCAAAAACAACAGCGACGGCAATCTCGATGTCGCTGTTAATGCAATGCAGTCGGCCAAAAGCCCCCACAGTTTCCTCGGAATCAATGATGAAGGCGAATGCTCAATTGTCCGCACAAAAGGAACTCCAAACACTCACATCATCCTCCGTGGCGGCAATGGCCAAAGCAACTACGACGCCAAAACTGTAAAACTCTGTGAAGAAAAACTCACTGCCAAAGGATTCAACCCGAAAATCATGATCGACTGCAGCCACGAAAATTCAGGCAAAGACCACACTAAACAAAAACTCGTCATCGAAAACATCATCGCCCAGAAAAAAGCCGGCAACACTTCAATCTTTGGCATCATGATGGAAAGCAATCTCCACGAAGGAAAACAATCAATGACTGAAAATATCACTGATTTAAAATACGGCGTTTCCATTACCGACGCCTGTATCGGTTGGGAAGAAACCGAATCAATTCTCCATCAATTACACCAATCAATCTAAGCCCGTTCCGCCAACTCCAACCACCGCTCCGTCTTAACATTCAAATCATCAGTAAGTTTTCCAAGTTCATCTGCAACTTCCCGCATTTCTTCATGGCCAAGATCGCCACTCATTAATTTCTGATTCAATTCCGCCTTCATCGCTTCCAATAACGGCATCTCTTTTTCCAACTGATCGAATTCCCGTTGCTCATTATAAGAAAGCCGCTTTTTTTCCTCAGATTTTTCTGGCTTCACTTTCGCCTGAACTTTCGCCGCCTGCAACATTTTCGCTTCCGCCTTCTTCATATCTTCCTTCGCCTTACTCAAAGCCCGATACTCCGAATAAGTACCCGGAAACCGCGTAATCACACCATCACCTTCAAACACAAACAGTTCATCCACCAATTTATCCATAAAATAGCGATCATGCGTCACCAATACGATACAACCAGCAAACTCCATCAAAAACTCTTCCAACACATTTAACGTCAAAATATCCAAATCATTAGTCGGCTCATCGAGAATTAAAAAATTTGGATTCTTCATCAACACCATTAAAAGCCCCAGCCGCCGTTTCTCACCACCAGACAAAGTATTCACCGACTGATGTTGCTTATCCCGATCAAATAAAAACCGCTCCAACATTTGCGCCGCTGAAACTTTCCGCCCACCTTTCAATTGAATATATTCGGCTACTTTGCGCACCGCATCAATAATCCGTGTCATCGGCTTCACCTCAATTCCAGCCTGACTAAAATAACCAAACACCACCGTCTCACCAACTTTCACCGTCCCCGCATCCGCCTCCTCTTCACCGACAATCAGTTTCAAAAAAGTAGATTTTCCCACTCCATTCTTTCCCACAATCCCAATCCTTCCACCACGATCGAAACGATACGAAAAACCACTCACCATCACTTTCCCTTCATAAGCCTTACACAAATTATGCACCTCCAAAACCTTCGTCCCCAGCCGTTCCGATTTCACTTCTAATTGCACTTGCTGTTTCGGCATCCGTTGCTTCGCCATTGCTTCGATATCATCAAATGCCTCAATCCGCGATTTTGACTTCGATTCCCGCGCCCGCGGCTGGGTTCGAATCCACTCTAATTCCTGGCGATACAAATTCCGCGCCTCCTGAATCTCCCGTCGCTTCCGTTCTTCACGCGCCAACTTTTGCTGCAAATAAAATGAATAATTTCCATCGTGGCAATAAAGGTCACCTTTATCGAGTTCAAAAATCCGATCACAGGCTCGTTCCAAAAAATAACGATCATGCGTGACCATCAAAAACGTCAGATTACTTTTCATCAAAAAATCTTCGAGCCAATCAATCATCTCCAAATCCAAATGGTTCGTCGGCTCATCTAGAATCAATAAATCCGGCTCACTCAATAAAACTTGCGCCAAAGCCAATCGCTTCTTCTGCCCCCCAGACAAACTCCCAACTTTCTGCTGCAAATGATCAATCCGCAAAATACTCAAAACCTTCTTCACCTTCGCTTCATAAGTCCAAGCATCAAGCGCATCCATTTTCTCCATCGCTTTCGAAAGCCGATCAGCATCTTCATAATTTTCCAACGCCGCCTCATATTCCCGCGTCGCCTTAATCACTTCACTCTCTGAATCAAACAGCACATCCAAAATTTCTTTATCCTCATCAAACTTCGTATCCTGAAATAAATAACCAATCCGCAAACCACGCATCTTTCTGATCTCACCACCATCAACATCATCCTCACCAGCCACAAGCCCCAACAAAGTAGTCTTTCCAGTCCCATTCTTCGCCACTAACGCCACCCGATCACCCTTATTAATTCCAAAGGAAATCTCATTAAACAACTCTCGATGACCAACTAATTTTTTCAGTCCAATTGCCGTCAAATAATTCATATCAGTTCAAATCAATTACTACCAAGTTCCCTCATTCTCCATCGAAATCCACGGCTCAGCCGGCTCCAATGAATCACCTTTTTGCAACAACTCAATCGAAATCCCATCCGGCGATTTCACAAAAGCCATATGTCCATCACGTGGCGGACGATTAATAACTACACCTTTTTCTTGCAACAAGGCACATGTGTCGTAAATATTTTCTACACGGAAAGCTAAGTGGCCAAAATTTCGACCACCACTATATTCTTCCGGATCCCAATTATAAGTCAGCTCCAGCAGGGGAGTGAAATTAGCCTTCGCTTCCTCCAGTTGATCTGGCGCCGCTAAAAAGATCAAAGTAAATCTCCCTTTCTCAAATTCCCGCCGACTCGTTTCCACCAACCCCAGCTTATTACAATAAAAATCCAAAGACTCTTCCAGATCCTTCACTCTCACCATCGTATGTAAATACTCCATAATCTAAACGTTAGCTTGATAATATTCATCGATCAGATTTTTCATCTTCTCCTTATCAGCATCGCTGAGAAAACTCGCCTCAAAAGAATTCTTCGCCAATTGCACAATATCTTCCTTCGTCAGATCCAAAGCCTCAGCAATCGCTAAATAATTCTCTTCAATATAACCTCCAAAATAAGCCGGATCGTCTGAATTAATCGTCGCCAACAAACCTTTCTCCAACATTGCCCTCAATGGATGATCATTCAAATCCGCCACAACTTTCAATTTTAAATTCGACAACGGACAAACCGTTAAAGGCATTCTTCGCTTCACCAATTCCGCCACCAACTCTTCATCTTCTAATGAACGATTCCCGTGATCAACTCGCGAAACCTTCAATTCATTTAAAGCTTCCCACACATATTCCGCCGGACCTTCTTCGCCCGCATGAGCCACCGTCAAAAATCCTTCTTCTCGTGCCGCCTCAAATACTTCCTTAAATTTCACCGGCGGATTGCCAACCTCCGAAGAATCAAGTCCCACTGCTGCTATCCAATCAGCGTACTCAAAACCTTGATGCAAAGTATCCATCGCCGCATCCGCACTCAAATGTCGCAAAAAACACATAATCAATTTTGAAGTCATCCCAAATTGCTCTCCGGCATCATCTAAAGCCCGCTTAATTCCTTTAATCACAGTCCCAAACTCGATACCCCGATCAGTATGAGTTTGCGGATCAAAAAAAAACTCCACATGCTTCACATTTTGACTATTCACCTTTTCCAAATAAGCCCAAGTCATATCATAAAAATCCTGCTCCTCGATCAACACTCCCGCCCCTTCATAATAAATATCCAAAAAATCCTGCAAGTTATTAAAATCATATGCCTGCTTTAATTCTTCCACTGACTCAAACTTAATCTCTCGCTCATTTCTCTGTGCAATCTCAAACATCAATTCCGGCTCGAAAGTCCCTTCAATATGCAAATGCAATTCAGCCTTCGGAATCCCGTGAATAAATTCCCGAAGAGAGGAGTCAATCGCCATATTCTGAAATTAAAAATGATCCCTTAAACCTTAGCTCCCCAGCGCAAAAATGCCAAGACTCAAAACATTAAAAAACCGACCACATTCCCACATCCAACCATTCTAATTTAAAGATTCCGCACCGCATAAACCTTCATCCCTGCCGACAACAACTCAGCTACCCCCTCTCCATGCTTATCGTAGAAAGCTCTAAACCTCTCATCTTCCACATACATCTGCGCCAAACCAACATACACTTCCTTCGTCACCGGATAGAAATTCTCAATCCAAGCTCGATGCCTCACCACAACTTCCTGCACCTGATCATCCGCCGGATCTTTATCTAACATCCCAGCTAAGTCCGCCGGAATCTTTTCACCCTCAGCCTGAACGTCGGCCCATTCATTTTTTGTCATCTTCTTAATTCGGCTATTAACTTCATCCACTTTCTCTTCCCCATACTTCTCAACAGCCTCTTCTTCACAAGCCTCAACTTCCTCTGGAGTAAACCCGGCATACAAATCTTCATCCGTCACCAACTCATCTCCATCAATCCGCGCAATCGTCTTATCAATCGTTTCAATTAATTCCCCATATCGCTCCTGCTTATCCACCAATTTCTGTCGATGACCAGCCAGCGCCTGCTTCAAATCAAAATCCTTCCCATCCAAAATTCCCTGAATCTCTGCCAACGAAAATTCAAGCTCCTTATAGATCATAATCTGCTGCAAACGAAGCAAATCTCCATCACCATACAAACGATAGCCCTTCTCAGTCCGACCAGAAGGTTTCAACAAACCAATCTCATCGTAATGATGCAAAGTCCGCACGGTCACCCCGGCCAAATTCGCCAATTTTTTCACTGTATACTCCTTCATATTCAATAGGTTACAAATAAAAACATAACAAAAATGCGCTATCACGCAACGAGAGAGTCAAATCAAAATTCCCCAAAAACAATAAAACTACATTACACCTAGCTTGATCTATTTAGTTGCCTTTCTTAGCCAAAAAAAATAGACTAAATACATGAATCCAGAAAAACTCATCGAACTAGTCCATCGCAACCAATTTCGTAAAACTGGCGACCCTTACACCAGTCATCTTTACGCTGTCCGCGACATTCTCCTTCAAGCTGGCATCAAAAATCAAGATCTCTTAAATTCCGCACTCCTTCACGACATTCTTGAAGATTCAAACCTCAGCAAGTCCTATATTAAATTCCGTTTTGGCTCCAAAGTAGCCAATATCGTTTCCAACCTCACCAAAAAAGACATTTGGAACACTTCATTCTGCAAAGCCCATGACAGTTTTCTTCAATTAGAAAGCGCCTGGGAAGAATACCCAGAAGTAATTCTCATCAAAATCGCCGACCGCATCCACAACATCCAAACCATTGAAGGCTTCAAACCCGAAAAACGCAAAGAATACCTGCAGGAAACCAACCAAGACCTAATCCCTCTTTTCAAAAAAGTGCTTCAAAAGAACGCAATAAAGAAATATAGTCTACATATTGAAAAATTGTTGGATATTCTCCATCAAGAAGTCACCAAAGCTGAAAACCAATTATCTTGAACCAACTCAAACCATGGACAAACTAATTAAAGAGATCTCTAGCCTACTCAAAGTAGACCCCATCAGCACCGACATTTACATTACGCTAATTACCCATGGCGATCTCAACAAAAAAGAACTAGCCGAACTTCTAGAGCATTCAACCAGCGAAATCACCACCGGACTCACGACCCTACTTGATCAAGAACTTATCTGGGAAGGCACTGAACAAAACACCAAGCTCTACAGCGCACTCTCCATCGCCCAATTAGAAGAAAAACTCAACCATAAACGCAACACCCTCAAAATCCTCAAAAGCTTTGTCATCCCTAAAATTCAACCAGAAAACAAATTAGGCGTGATGAAATTCGAAGGCTGGGAAGGCATCAGACAGGCTTACATCGAAGTACTCGCTGAAGCCAAAAAAACCAAAGAAAGCATCCTCGCCATCGAAACCAACGAAAGCAACGCCGATATCGGTGAAGAATTCATCGAAAACTACATCTCCAAACGCATCAAATCAAAAATTGACGCCAAAGTAATCTGCCCCGCCAGCGATGACGACAGAAACTATCAAAACGACCACCAAGGAAAATATACTCAAATTCGCCTACATAAAGACTTAAACATCGAAGCCAACATCAATATCACCGGCAACCTAGTAATGACTTTCACTATCAATCCTCCAGAAGGGACGCTAAGACGCAGCTCAGCCGAAGCCAAAACCATCAAATCGATGTTTGATGTTATTTGGAAAGAAACTGAATAAAAGCCTACAATCCCGGCCGCCACACGTAAGTCTTTTTCACAATTCTATTCGGATCCTGTGAATCATAAGGCTCAGTCATGGTTGATTTCATTTGATTCAACCGTTGTTCAATCTCCCGGCGATCACCTTCAAAAATGCCCATCACTCCTTCGTGAGTCTCAAATAAGGCATTGAAAGCTTCTTCATGCTCAATTTTAATCGCCGCTGGCATCACCGTAATCTCCGAAGATGCCTCCGCAAATCCATGCAACCGCTCCATTCGATTTCGATGATTCCCGTTATGATCTAACAATCGAATATGATAAGGAATACCACCTTCTTGCACATCACTAAAATTCGTCACCAAAATCCGATGATTATCCTCAGGCAAAATCCCTCTTTTTTTCAAATAATAATGAGATTTGGCATGCATATAATAGTAATGACCCAATCGTGAAACATCACTATAAGGCAAATCCTCAATAAAAGCGCCATATTTAGTCAACATCTTCCGAATATTCTCGTAAAACCTCGACCTCTTCAAACTTAACGCATCACTGGAACTAAAATCGGCAATTTCACTTGTCACAAACCACCAAGCAATCACCAAGTCCTGTTTCGACATTTCATTTACATCAAGCTCAGCCGCATCACCTACCAAAAAATCCAATTTCACTCCATCAATCACCTGTGCATCACCATAAATAGACCGAATCAATTCTCGAGTTTGCTCTACACCATCAGCCAACAAATCATTAAATGTCAGCTTTTCAATTTTATTTCGCACCGCCAACTCAATCATTGGCACCGCGTCTCGCCCCTGCCCACAACCTATCGCCAACCACTCATTACTGATATCTGTTGACGCTTGCCTCGTACTATTTGTGGCCTCAAACAAATGCTTCGTCAACAGCGCAAAATCATGAAGATTAAACCTCGCTCCATGCTGCTTCAAATCGAACCCTACATAGTTTCCGGAAATAATCTCTAAATATCGATCTGGCGGCAAAGTAGTCGCCCCATTTGGAAACAAAGCCTCCACAGCCTCCTCAATCATCCTATTATTCAACTCCAATGAATCTGGACCATTTCCGATAGCCAAAGCCCTTTGTAACTGCTCTTTATCTTCAAACGGATTCTTCCCCAAGTCACCACCTCTCTTTCCAACAGAGTAAACCTCCTCATCAAACATAAAAACATCACCTTCTGCACTTCCCTTTAAAGGATTTTTGGCGCTTCGAAATTTCCTCTTATCAAGTTTGGGTGGAGCCATAGCTCGATACATTTTTCAAATATAACCATTAAGGCAGCCATTCTACTAAAAAACTTCAATTAATCAAGCCTTTTAGCTCTAATATCATCTTTTTTTTACTTTTCCCACAATTACATCCACTTTTCAATATAAGCCTGTACATCAAACTTCCGCTTACATCCGTTTAAATTCATGTAACGAATTTTCCCGAACACTTCTCTCGACGCCCACGCCCGATCATGCACGCCACCAATCGACCAGGCAATTCCGGTGTAGCCATTCGGATCACAACCATCAAGTGAATACTTATCATTCAAGTAAATCGCAATTTTCATCGCCTCCTCCGACGACTCCGACCATTCGTAAATCTTCTTACACCAATACATCCGCATGTAACCATGCAATTTCCCTCGTTTCACCAATTCCATCTGCGCTGCATTCCATAAATCCTCATGAGTCTTCGCTTCCTCAAATTGTTTTTTCGTATATAGGTGATCGCGCGGATCATCTCGGTGGTCATCCAAAGTTTTCTTTGCCCAATCTGGAAAACCTGTCACCGCATCATAACTCGGATTATAAAAACAAAAATTATCCGCTAACTCCCGCCGCACAATCAACTCCTCTAAAAATTCATCGGCATATTCCTCAACTCTCACCTGCACCTCCAAAGCCAAGCGCTGCGCCGACAACTGTCCAAAGTGCAAATAAGGCGACAAATCCGATTGCGCATCCGCATTGGGATCATTTCTCAATTCGCCATAACTCTGAATTCTTTCTTCAATAAATTCATTCATCGCTTTTCGCGCGGCCTTTTCCCCCGGCTCAATCCAATCCACAACTTCCACCTTCCGATCAATTCGCAAACTCCCTTCAATCTTCTCCCAATCAATATCCGATTTCCCACCTTTCATTTTCTTCACCTTCGGGAAATCCACTAAATACTGCTCCAACAACCGATTAATTTTCGGTCGAATCGTATACGCTCCAAATTCCTTTTTCGGCGAAGCCACCCAGCAGGGGACAATGTTATGTGCATCCACTTCGCACATCGAAACTTCAATTTTTTTCGCCACCTGATCCCGCCAAGACCGCGGCACCTTCAAAGGCGAAAAATCTACCACCACTTCCCCGGCATCAACTCGATCACAAAACCCTAAAACTTCATCAGCCGGTTTACCAGCCGACATCTCAAAACTAACGCCTAAACTCGCAGCTTTTTCTGCGACTTCCTTCAACCCCTCAATCATAAAAAAATGTTGTCGCCATCCCGAGTCATAAAAATGATCTGGAATCACAAACACAATCTTCAGATCGACATTTCTCTCAATAGACAATTGCTGAGCATAAAGTAAAGCCCAATTGTCATCAATCCGCCGATCACGATCCATCCAATAAACCACTGGTCCTTCACCAGCTTTTTTACTATTTAAAGACCTGATTCGTTCCTTTTGCACTGTCATAGTTTTATCAAGTTAGTAACGAACTAAATATATACAACATATTAATCATTTGATCCATTCTGCTCTCCTGACAAAGAGCCCTAAAAACAATATAATCCATAAGACGATAATCATTATCACTTCATGGCCTCAATTTTCCGAAAACGAAACCTTTTAATTATCAGCACAATTGGCGTTGTCGCTTTTAGCGGATATCTTTTTTTTCGCCCCGAAACTCCAATTGATTACGAATTCGTCACCATCGCCCGCGGAGACTTAGTTCAAGAAGTGAGTGTCACCGGCCGCGTCCAACCTACCGACAGCGTCTCATTAGCCTTTGAAAAAGGCGGCACTGTTACTCAAGTCCATTTTGATGTCAACGAAACAATTCAAGGCAACCAACCATTAGTCACCCTCGACAATTCCGAACTTTCCGCGATTCGCGCCCAAGCTGCGGCCGGAGTACAAGGCGCCCAAGCCGATGTTCAAAATGCCATTGCCTCACTCGAAAACGCTCGTGCCCAACTCAAAAGTGCTGAAGCCGAAAAAGAAAATGTTAATTCCCTCAAAACCCAAGCCGAAGCTTCTCTCGACAGTGAACGCGCCCGTCTTGCCGAACTCAAAACCGGCACTCGAGAAGAAGAAATAAAAATCGCCGAAACCAAAGTAGCCAACGCCAAAAAAAGCCTAACCGACGCCCAAACCGATTTAGAAAACACTAAATCCAAAACCGACCGTGACACCAGCACCTTACTCCAAACCACCAACGATGTAATTTTATCAGCAATCACTACTGGAGAAAAAATCTTCAACCAAAATCTCCAAGACATCATCTATCCAATTCGAATTCCTCAAAGCAAAACCTGCCAACCGCAAATTATCATCCGCGAAAACGAAAATCTCGCACGCACTGAATGTTTAAAAGTTCTAGAAAATTTTGAAACCCTCAAAGAATCAATCGACACCATCAGCGAAAAAGACCAAACAAAATTAATCGAACGCCTCGACGAAGAAAAAAAATTCTACACCGAACTCCGCACATTCCTCGCACTATTACTAGATATTCTCAGTGGCACAAGCTCCACTCTCCGCTCTTCCGGTGTGGCCATCACTCCTGAAGAACTCACCAGCCTAAAAAATCAAATCACCCTCGCTCAAACCGATACCGTAAATCTCATCTCTCAACTTACCAATCAAATCGAATCGCTGAACTCTCAAGATATCACTAATAAAACCGCCATCGATAATGCCCAAAAAAAGATCAACGATGCTCAAAGTGCTCTAGCTAGCGCCGAAGACGAACTCACACTTAAACGCGCCGGAGCCACCAGCGAACAACTCGCAGCCCAAGAAGCCCTAGTGGCCAAAGCCGTTGCCAACCTCACTTCTCAAGAAGCAAAACTCCGCCAAGCCGAAGCCAATATCGAATCACAAAAAGCCCAAATTGCCCAAGCCGAAGCCACCCTTAACGCCCGCAATGCTCAAGTTGCCAAAGCTCAAGCCGACCTCCAAAACATCGACGCCCAAATCGCCAAAACAATTCTCCGTTCACCAATCGAAGGGATTGTCACAAAACAAGATGCCAAAGTAGGGGAAATCGTCCCTGCTGGCACCGCCATTGCTGCCGTAATCTCCAAAAACAAATTTGAAATCGAAGCCAATATCCCAGAAGCCGACATCGCCAAAATCAAACTCGGCGACCACGCCAAACTCACCCTTGATGCTTACGGTGATGATGAAATTTTCCAAGCCACCGTCGCCGAAATCGATCCCGGCGAAACCATCATCGAAGGTGTCACCACCTACAAAATCACCCTCGCCTTCAATGAAAATGACGACCGCATCAAACCTAGCATGACCGCCAACCTCGATATCCAAACCGCTGAAAAGAAAAACACCATCTCCGTCCTCCAACGATCAGTCATCACTCAAAACGGCACCAAATTTGTCCGCGTCCTCAAAAAAAACGGTGAAAAACAAGAAATTGAAGAAGTACTAGTGAAAACTGGACTACTTGGCAACGACGGTTACATTGAAATCGTCAACGGACTGAAAGTAGGGGATCAAGTGGTAACCTTCATCAACGAATAGCCCTTTCCCTTGTATTCATGACTCTAATCATCGAAGCCAAAGATCTCTCCAAGATCTACGAAAATGATGGCGTCAAAACTCCGGCGCTAAAAAATGTCAGCCTCAATGTCAAAAAAGGCGAATTTTTAGCAGTCATGGGTCCATCTGGTTCCGGAAAATCAACCCTACTCCATTTACTCGGCCTTCTCGACCGCCCAACTCACGGAAGCTACATATTTAACGGCAAAGACACCATCCATTTCGACGATGATCAACTCGCCCACTTCCGCAACAAAAAAGTTGGCTTCATTTTCCAGGCCTTCAATCTATTGCCTCGCACAACGGTGCTAGACAACGTTAAACTCCCGCTAATGTACGCCCAAGTCCCAGACAAAAAACAAGAAGAACTCGCCCGCAAAGCAATCAATTTAGTGGGACTAAAAGATCGCACTCTCCACGAAACTTCACAACTATCCGGAGGTGAAAAACAACGCGTCGCCATCGCCCGCGCCCTCGTAAACAATCCCGAAGTGATCTTTGCCGACGAACCCACAGGTAATCTCGATTCCAAATCCGGAGGCCAAATCATGGAGTACATTAAAAATCTTCACCAAAACGGCAACACCATCATCCTCATTACCCACGAACGCTACACCGCCGAATACGCCGAACGCATCATCCATTTAAAAGACGGCGAACTGGAAAGCGATCAAAAAGTAAAAACTCGCCGCACCTCCCAAAAAGACTTCATCAAATAATTATGAATCTCCACAATAGTTTAAAAACCGCAATCAGTGGCCTCCGCAGCAATATGGGACGCTCAGTACTCACTACTTTAGGCATCATCATCGGGATTACATCGATCATCCTTGTGATGGCAGTCAGCCAAGGAGCCACCAAT
>CAYGJQ010000029.1:0-21138 GCA_964350285.1 uncultured Candidatus Peribacteria bacterium
AAAGAAACACTAAACTGTTTTCCCTGTAAAGCTGAAACCGTCAAACTAATCCCATTCACACAAACTGATCCCTTGTAAGCCACGTACTTCTCCAAACCACCGGGCAACTCAAAAGTCACCACATGAGAACTTTCACCCTCATCTCGAATCTCAGTCACTCGAGCCATACAATCGACATGACCTAAAACAATATGCCCATCCAAAGTATCCTGCATAGTCATTGCCGCTTCTAAATTCACCCGATCGCCTTCAGACTTCTCTCCCATCGTCGTCAATTTCAACGTTTCGGGAATTGATTGAAAAACAAAACCATCATCAAGCAATTCCACCACCGTGTGACAAGCTCCTTCTACGGCAATCGAATCACCAATCTTTTTACCTTCAATCACATCTTTACATTCAACTTCAAACACTCGATTCCCCGAATCTTCTTTCACTTTTCTCACCTTTCCAACCTCTTTGACAATACCAGTAAACATAATGCAACAAATTTAAACGGCTTCATTAAAAGCTTTACACTAAATTTCATAAAAATTTAATAAAAACTTTATTTTTTCTTCATTTTTGATTGCTAGGTTTGAACCACTTTATTTCTAACCCCCTTATTTATGCGCAGTGTAAACCGCGTCGTGCTCATGGGGCACCTAGCTTCAGACCCCACGTTCAACGAAACCCCATCGGGAACAGCTATCTCTAATTTTCCACTCGTCACCAATCGAGAATGGAAAAACTCCGAGGGCGAAAAACAAGAAGAAGCTTCCTTTCATCGTGTTGTCGCGTGGAAAAAACTTGCCGAGAACTGTGAGAAGTTCTTAAAAAAAGGCTCAGCTGTTTACGTCGAAGGACGATTATCTCATCGAAAATTCGAGGACAAAGAAGGCCAAATGAAATACTTCACTGAAGTCGTTGCGGAGACTGTAAATTTTGTAGCCGGAAAAAAACAATCTACAGCAACTGCCTAATCTGCTTGCACACAAGAGAAACGAAGATTAGAGTTCTTCAAGAATCTAATGGAACCAATTACCAAACGCATGGATATTACTGTTATCATTCCTACTTACAATCGTTGCGAAATCTTAAAACTTTGTCTCCAAAAACTTTGCAACCAAACTTTGGCCAAAGACAAGTACGAAATCATCATCGTTGACGACGGTAGTCAGGACGAAACCAAGAAAGTCACAGAAAAAGCCCTCCAAACATCTGGTATCAAATGGAAATACTTTTTCCAAGAAAACCAAGGACAGGGGATTGCCCGCAATCTCGGCATCAAAAAAGCTAACGGTAATGTCATCGCTTTCATCGGCGATGACATTATTGTCGACAAACATTTCCTTGAAGAGCACCTCCGAATGCACAAAAAATTTGATCAAACAAACGTTGGAGTTCTAGGCTTTATCGACTGGCATCCTGATTTAAAAATCACCCCATTTATGGAGTGGCTCACCAACGGATCATCGATTTTCGGCAAGTTCGGCGGACATCAATTTGCCTTTGAAAAACTCCAAGGAAAAAAATGGACCGACTACAACTTTTTCTACACCTCCAATATCTCCCTCAAAAAAGAACTCCTCCAGAAACATCAATTTGACACCTCATTCCAAAACTACGGCTGGGAAGACATCGAGCTCGGCTACCGACTAACTAAAGAAGAAAACCTCCAACTCCGCTACAACCCTCATGCCATTGGCTACCACCACCACCAAATGGATGAAACTAGTCTCGCCCCTAGAATGCGAATGATCGGCAAATCATCACACATCTTTCACCAAAAATACCCTGAACTTAAAAAAGTTCCCTCAAAACTCAAACAAACCATTTTCAAAGTCATCTCAAATCGCTTCACTCTCCTCGGATTCAAACTACTTAGCAAAGCATATCCCCGAGCCATCGCTCTTTATTATTACGGACTCTCAAAACGCTACTTCCTCCAAGGTCTAAAAATGAAACCCGATGTTGATTGAAAGAGTCACCCCAATCTCTTATACTGCATATCAATAAGCCCAAAACCTAAAGCTATGCGAATCAATTTCAAAAAAATCATTACCCTGCTGACCCTTACATCACTCTCAGCAGTCTTTTTAATTGGTTGCCGCTCCAAGGAACCGCAACAACGCCCAGAACAAATAGAACTTGTTTACTACAAACTCTTCGACGAAGAAGCTGTATTCGCCCCCATCATCCAAGACTACATTGCTCAAAACCCCAACGTAAAAATCAGTTACCGCAAGTTCGTCGACCCTGTGGAATATGAAAATCTTATCATCAACGAACTAGCCGAAGGTGAAGGCCCAGACATTTTCTCTGTACCCAACACTTGGCTCGATAAAAACTTTAAAAAAGTCATTCCAGCAGACCCTGCACTAATCTCTGCTCAATCATTTCGTGACGTCTTTGTAAGCGTTGCCGCTCAAGACCTAGTCCGCCAACCACCAGGCCAAGAACAGGAATTTGTTTATGGCATCCCACTCACTGTCGACACTCTCGCTCTTTATTACAACAAAGACCATTTCGAAGATAAAATTCCTGAACGTGGCAAACCAGCCGTTACTTGGGAAGGAATCAAAGAAGACGTTTTCAAACTCACCAAACAAGACGCCAGCTTCGAACGCTTCGAAGTAGCCGGCATCGCCATGGGCCGCCACGACAATATCACCCGCGCCATCGACATCCTTTACCTCATGCTCCTCCAACAAAACATCGACTTCTACGACGACAACGGCCGCGCCATCTTCGCCGACAATTCCAAATCACATGATGCTCTCGACCTCTTCACCAGTTTCGCCCTTCCAGCAAACAAAAATTACTCCTGGAACCAATTCCTGGCCGACCCAAATTCCGCTGAAAAAGAAATTGCTACCTTCGCCCGTGGCAAAGTATCAATGGCCGTCGGCTACTCTTTCATGTACCAACAAATCAACGACAATATCGCCTCATTAAAACAAAAAGGCCTCGACACAATCGACCCCAGCGCCATCAGAGTCGCCCCAATTCCACAACTCACCGACCCCGCCGTCTCCAATCAAAAACGTGACACCTTCGCTCACTACCAAGTTGAAGTAGTTGGCCGCAATTCTAAACACGCCGCTGAAGCCTGGAAATTTCTCCGCTTCCTCGCATCAAAAGAAAACATTACTCAATACTCAGAAAAAACCAAAAAACCAACCAGCCGTCGCGACATGATCGAAGAACAAAAAGACGATCCAATTTACGGCGTCTTTGTCGATCAAATCGGTTTCGCCGAAAGCCTCCCCATCCTCGACCCGAACGGCTATAATCAAGCATTCACTGACGCCATCGAAGCCGTACTCGCTACTCAAAAACCCCGTGACGCAATGAAAGTTGCTCAAGAAAAAATCAATTCCTTGCTCTCACGGTGATGCAAGCAAATCTTCAATTCCTCAAAAAAATCAAACCTAAACAAATCTGGATTTACATCAGCCAAGCCTGTTTAGGCTTATTCGTTTTTTGCTTTTCCTTCCAAATTCGCACACTCATCCACAGTTCTCCAATTTATTACAGCGGCAACTTCAATCCCTACACTTCATTTTTCCTCTATCTCAACGACATCTTGATTGTAATTTCCCTAATCGCCTTCGGACTGCACCAACTCATAAATAAAAAAAACAACCTCGAATCCAAATCCACTAAAATCACTATCACGCTACTGGTTGCAACCCTTTTCATATCAATTCAAACCTTAATCTTCAGCCAAAGCCCACTACTATCACATCTCTATACCTTTAGAATCATCAGTTTCCTCATCTTCATTTACCTCACTTTTCAACGCATCATCTCCGCTAAAACACTGATCAATATTTTCCTCGCCAGCATCGTCACTCAATCAATGATCGCCATCTTCCAATACACGGCCCAATCATCAATCGGTCTCTCATTTTTCGGTGAATCAACAATCAGTCCCACCACTCCCGGCGTCGCCAAAATCGCCCTCAGCGACCACAACATCCTTCGAAGCTACGGCACTCTCACACACCCCAATATCCTCGGAGGAGCACTAGTATTTGGCCTCATTCTCAGTATCAAAAGATTTAAATCCGATACATGGTTTTACAGTTTAATTCTTTTAATTCAAACCGCCGCCCTCATCATGACCTTCTCCCGCAGCGCTTGGCTTGCCTTAATTGTCGCAGCCTTCGTTTGGTATTCCCTCCAAGAAAACAAAATCCGAATTTCCTTCAAATGGATCGCTCTCGCCCTTAGCCTCACACTCTTTATCATTATCGGCTTTAACATCGAAGAAATTATTTTCCAAAGACTGCTTAGTCCCAGCCCAGAAGCTTACACTGAACGTTCACTCTTCTATTCCATCAGCAAAAACATGTTTCTCGACCAACCATGGGGAGTGGGCATTGGGCAATTCACTGCGGCAATGCAATCCTACACTTCTACCGCCCTTGCCCCTTGGCAATACCAACCAGTTCATAATGTTTTCCTCCTCATCACCAACGAATTAGGATTCATTGGCATCGGAATATTTTTAATCACGCTGACCATTATTTTTCTCGAAACCCTCAAAGCAAAAAACGAAGATTCACATCTTCTCATCAGCATCAGCGGCAGCATCGTCACCATCATGATGTTTGACCATTACTTCTTCACTTCTTATGCCGGACGATTTCTAATCGCTACCTTTGTTTTCCTCAGCTTAAATAACCTCGAACAAAATCCTCAACCCTCATAGCCTGCTTTCCCTCCAACTGAACTTCCTCCAATAAAAGCAATCCAGACTTAGCAATAAATGCCGCTCCTTTTTCCCCCTCACGCACCAACTCACCTGGCTTTCCTTCACATTCATCACTTGAAAAACTAGCCTTTAAAATCTTCAAACGCTTCCCTTCAAAATTCGTAAATATACCCGGCCAGGGTGTAAAGGCTCGCAATCGATCATGAATTTCTTTCGCCGTCCACTGATCCCATTTCACTTCGCCGTCAGCACGTTTAATTTTCTCACAAAAAGTTGCCTCATCATGATCCTGGGGCAGGGGAGTGATCTGTCCCTCCACCATTCTCCTCAAAGTCTCCACCAATAAATCCCCACCAACATTCGCCAGTCTCTCCATTAAAACATCCGCAGTTTCGTCTTCCCCAATCTCAATTTCCTCCGCCGACAAAATATCACCAGCATCCATCTCCTCATTCATCATCATAATCGTCACACCTGTAGTTTGATCACCATTTAAAAGAGAAGCCTGCACCGGCGAAGCCCCACGATACCTCGGCAACAACGACCCATGCACATTCACACTTCCATATTTACCAACTTCCAATACATCTTTCGGCAAAATATGACCATAAGCCACCACCACATTCACCTCTGGTTGCCATTGATTTAATTGCTCCAAAACTTCCGCATTGCCCTTCACTCTTTCCGGCTGAATCACCGCTATCTCATTTTCCAATGCCAACCTCTTCACCGGCGGCGGCGTCAAAACCTGCTTACGTCCAACTTTCCGATCTGGCTGAGTAACGACCCCAACCACTTCACAAAAATCCACCTCTAACAATTTACTTAAACAAATCTCCGCAAAATCTGGTGTCCCCCAGAAAACAATTCTTAATTTTTCCATAAAAGTGTTAATTAATTCCAAATCCATCCCTAACCCCCACCCACCGTTGAGGGGATTCTAGCAAATAAATATGAAGAAAAAATAAAGTTTTTATTAAATTTTTATTAAATTTGATCATAAACTTAGTACCTAAGAACAAAATCCCCAAAAAACCTTGACCGAAAACAAAAAATAGATATAATTCAACCTTATATATCAAGAAAGTAGCAATGCAAGTATATCAAGACTTTCTCCAACTCATTAGTGACAAGCAGAAATTCCTGCTCATCTCCCATCGAAAACCAGACGGCGACACTCTGGGAGCCGCCTGTGCTATGAAATTGGCCCTTGAACAAATGGGAAAATCTGATATCCGCATGGCCTGTGTCGACCCACCTTCCAGTCGATTTACTTTCATCCCCGAAGTTAAAAAGTTCACCCAAGACATTGGCGACTATTACTCATACGACTGCATTATCGTCGTGGATTGCGGTGCTCACTACATGATGAAATACCACGACTCCCACCCAGAACTCCTTTCTGGCCAGGTCCCTCTCATCAACATCGACCACCACGCCTCAAACGACATGTTCGGCACCTTCAATATTGTCGAAGAACACGCTGCCTCCACCACCGTCCAACTCTACAAAATGTTCCGCGCCCTCAACATCAAAATTACCGCCGACATCGCCACTTGTCTGATGGCCGGCATCTACAACGACACCGGCAGTTTCATGCATTCCAACACCACCAAAGAAATTTACGACATTGCCGCCGATCTCGTATCCTGCGGAGCCAAAGTCACCGTCATCGCCAAATCAATTTTCAAAACCAACCCAATTTCTACCCTCAAAGCTTGGGGGAAAGCCATGGACAACGCCACTCTTACTCCCGACGGCTTCACTATGTCCGTAGTCACCGCCGAAGAAATCGAAGAATGCGGCGCCACTCCCGAAGATCTTTCTGGCGTAGTAGACGTGCTCAACTCCGTCCCAAACAGCACTTTCACCGTCATGATCAACGAAGACGGCCGCGGCAATGTCAAAGGATCATTCCGCACCAACCGCGAAGACGTCGATCTCCTCAAAGTCGCCGAACTATTCAACGGCGGCGGTCACCGCAAAGCTGCTGGCTTCACCCAAAAAGGCAAACTCCAGAAAAAAGAAATCTGGACCATCGAAGGAGAAGGGGATTCCACCTCTCTCAACGAAATGGGCGAACGCAGTAAGCTTACTTAATCACTAGGCAGACTTCGTGAACACTCCATTCTGATCTCTCATCACCGCTTTTTTTTGATCTTTCACAAACTTCATCTTATATGAACGGTCAGAATTCATCTTTATCACATCCCACAATCCAAATGCTGGAGCATCAGATGCTCTAAAAACTACAGTTTCACCTGGCTTAACTGGCAACTTATCCCTTTCAATATAATTAGAATAAACTCTTGGCAAAGGCTTTCGACTCAGCTTCGGCGCTTTCACCTTTCGAATAGATTTCAATTTCAACATGCTGACACAAAACAAATTATGACGCGCACTTTTCACATTATAGTTTCCTTCTGGAATCCGCCCATCATACTTTCCCGCCGCCTTCAAAGCTAAAGCATACTGACGCAGCTCATCAAAACTAGATTTCAAATCACCCATTGACGCCGATTTCTTCAACACCGCACAAAGCGCCTTCCAATAAAGACCTTGGCTAATAGCTGTCTTCAAACGTTTAGTAGTATTTAACTCAGTTTTTTTATCCAAAAGATGTTTCTTTTTTAGCTCCTGATTACCAGTAAAATCTGCCTTCACAGTTGGTTCATTGCTATACGTATCTGCTTTTTCATATTTAAATCCAAAGTAATTATCTGCCCCACCACGTCTCTTCAATGAACTTCCGCTCTCATCAACCCAACTCACCTTAAATTCACCATCCTTATCCTTGCGGCACTCCCATCCCTTCTTATTATCAGTATCATCATTTTTCGAAACCTTATTTAATTTCCCAACATTCAAACCATTCGCTTGAAAGTCTGCAATGATTCTCTTTGCCAGATACTGTACAAACTTCCCTGATACAGTTTTGGGCTTATCAGCATCACCTTTCTTAAACCAATCTCCAAAAGCCTCATTAAGCAACGGCAGATTATCTTCATCCTTTAGACCCGACAAAAGTCCCTCTTCAAAATCACCCCTAATCCAAAAATCAAAAGACAATTTCTGTAAATCAAACGTCCGAAATTTCTCCATAAAATCAATCTTACTTCCTTTCTCCAATCCCGAAAGCTGCCTTTTTAGTTTTGAATCAACTCTTGGTTTTTTAAGCATCAACTTCTTACCTTCAGCATCCTCTAATTCACTCACCTCACCAGGAGTCTCAAATGAATTAATTTCCGCGGCATTGTACTCAATCTGGAAAAATTTCCCAGCAACAAAATTTGCATCTTTATCTATCGCCCCAATTGTCATAGTTGGAGCATTATCGACAGTTTCAACTTTTACCTTCCAGCCAGCAGAAATATTCCCTACATCTAAACCACTAGTAGCTAAAGCATTAATCATTTTATACATCGCAAACCATTTAAACTTAGCTGCTGCCTTCCTAGAAAAACCATCAAACAGATCTCCATCACCTTTATTATCATCGATAAAGCCACCTAACTTTTTAGACAAAACACCCGCCAAATTATCTCCACGTTTAAAAACATGATCCAATTTGAATTGATCCAACATTTTCATGTACTTATCGCGAAACCTCTCCTGACGATAAGCGCGCTCATAATAATCCGAACGTCGTTGATAAATATCCTTTGTTCTCCCCAAATCAGGACGTTTCTTCACCGCATCCAAAGACTGCGGCAAAACGCTTTTTGGCCCCTTAGGCCCACTACTGAAACGATAAACTAAACGAGATTCGATAAACTTATTTGGTTTTGGCATTTTTTGTTTTAGTAAAAGCTAAGCAAAAGCATTAAGCAACTATAGCACAAATCGCCGCACCTGTAAACGACCTCAAACAGAATCTTTCCCAAATACCGCAACTTGTTGAAGTATTCCTTCCTTGATAAAGTATGAAAGATTTTTTTCAAGGTAGTGACACTTAATTATGGTCAGGAGTTTCTTCAGTATCCTCAGCAGTACGCTATTTATTGCAATTTCCATCCCTACAATTATTTTGAGCGGAATTTATGCTACCTATCTCAACGCCGATTTTTTCGATCAAGAAATCGTCACTACTCTCAACGATCAAGCCCTTGAAGCCACTACCAACGAACTCATCAGCCGCACCCCAAAAGTTACTGAAGTCGTTTCTGCTGAAAAAATCGCCACCCATTTTCAAGAAAACTTCCCCCCCGAACTCCTTCAACAAACGATCGCTTCAACTATCCGCCAACTCAAAGCCCCTCAAGGTGGACTTACCATCAACCTCGAACCATATCACCTTAGTTTCAAAAACTTCATCGAAGACCTCGGACCAGAATTTATTGAAAACATCCCCAAATGTTCCGCCACTAACTCCAAACTAAAACAACCATCCACCATCCTTAAACGACTCCCTAGCTGCCTCCACTCATCAATGACCCTCGACCAAATCAACAGCGCCCTCACCTCTGAATTTGAACGCAGCATCCTCAGCGACATCCCACCTTCGATTGAAATTTCTCCTGAAAAATCACCGATAATTGAAACACTAGCCATCGATTCTATCGGCTTAGTCATTAAACTAGGCATCACTGTTTGCCTTTTCTTTATCCTTATCATCGTCCTCACTCTATACCCTCGCCGTCGAACTATCTTCTTTACTATTGGCGCAATCACCTCAATCACCGGAATCACTACCCTCATTTTCGGAATCATCGGCCAACGCAGCCTGACCACCACCATTATCGAACAGAACCCCCAATACTCAAACAGCCTAAACAAACTCGTCGCTACCCTCATTAGCTTCCCAGCTGAAAAAATCATTTTCATCAGCTCCATCATTATCGGTATCAGTACAATCATCTTCATCGCCGGCCTTCTCAGCTCCCAAAAATCTAAAGAACCTAAAGTAACAACTCCTAGTCCAGAACCCAAAATCCGCCGCCAAAAAATCACACCGAGTAAACAAGCCAAAAAATCTCCCAAGCAGACTACGTCACCCAAGCTCAAAAAAGATTCCAAACCCAAAAAGAAACCAGTAAAATCGAAACCAACTAAATAATCTCCATGCTACTTCACAATCGCTATCTTGCTTACATCGGTTTTGCCGGACTCATCAGCTGGGCAGCATTAATTGTGGTAGTTTTCAAACTCAACCCCCGCGAATCCACTTCATTAGCAACACTGCTCTTCTTCATTAGCCTTTTTTTCGCGCTCACCTCAACCTTCACCATCATCGGCTATTATTTCCGATTGTGGCTCCACAAAAACGAAATTTTCTACAACCACCTCAACATTTCTCTCAGACAAGGAATTCTCCTTTCAATCATCGCCCTAGGATGTCTTGCACTCCAAATCCTCCGTGTCCTCAATTGGTGGCTCGGATTATTACTTATTGCCGCTGTTACACTGGTAGAATTTTACTGCACCAGCAAACAATAAAACTATTTCAACTCCGGATATTCCGCGTGCTCAATACCCCGAATTTTCGATACCGGCCAAAGTGAAAACCAAGCTTTCCCTTGAATCTTATCCAAACTCAAGAAAGCATCAGCCTCTTCACATTTAGCGGAAAACCGCGGCTTAAAACAACTACGCGAATCTGTACTAGACAAGCGATTATCACCCATCACAAAATATTTCCCTTCAGGCACTTTAAATTCACTCAAAGTTAAATGTTGCTTTTGGGTATTACCTTTATTCCGTTCACTTAAGTATGGCTCTAAAAGCTTCACTGGCTCCGAATTTGCTTCATTTTTTATATACACTTCACCATCCTGCAAAATCAGCGTATCTCCTGGAACACCGATTACTCTTTTAATATAAGAATCTTGACTATGCCCTGAATCTTCAGGCGGATGGAAAACAATTATATCTCCCCGTTTTGGCAAACTAACTTGCCATCCAAAGAAATTTTGATAAGAAAATTTATCAATAATCAAATACTCCCCAAAACCAAATGCACACTCATCTTCAATATAATTAATCGTGTTACACATCGATGGACCAAACACCCTAAATGGCGTCACAAAAAATGCTCTAATTACCCACACCAAAATCACCAAGATCACTAAATTCACACCTACATCTACAACAAACAACCAAGCCTTTTCTTTAAAGGTTTTCGGTTCATTTTCCTCACTAGCAGATTTTCCCTCAAACAATTCCTCAATTGGATCTTTCTTTTCAACCATAATCAGGGATAAAAATTCAAATTCACGAGCATAAAGATACTATTAATTAAATTGATTGACAATGCAGGACATGAGATTATCCTAAACAAGCATATTTAAGTCTATTTATGCTCAGCATTAACAAATTTCTGTTCTCCGGCTTCCTCGACGATGATGAGAAAATTCTCTACATTGCCCACCGCCACATCTTCATCCACCTAAAAACGCTCCTTCGCACCACTTTATTTGGTATCGCGATCCCTTTATTTTTCCATCTACTTTTTCCGGATGCCATGATCTTTTGGTTCCTTTGGGCCGTCGCCGGGAGTGTTACATTTCTCTATCAATTATTCGACTGGTACTACGACGTTTGGGTTTTCACTAACGTTGGCGTTGTTAATGTTGAATGGAATGGCTTTTTCGACCGTGCCGCCTCCCGCGTTGACTACCACATGATCGAAGGAATCAGCTACAACGTTAAAGGCTTCTGGCCTACAATCTTTAATTTTGGAGACATTGTCCTCGAACGGATCGGAGCAGCTCAACCAATTTTACTCAAAGACGCCCGCAAACCACGAAAAATCGAGAAAAAATTCACTCATTTTCACAATCACTTCATTAACGAAAGACGCTATTCAAATCACGAAAATCTTAAAGAACTCCTAGCCGAAATGCTCCACGACCATGTCCAGCGCACCGGCAAGGAAATAAATCTTGATTAACCTCCTAATATGGAAACAATCATCACCACCGTCATCATTGCTTTTATTGTTATCACCGCCGCTCTCGTTGGTTTCGTAGCCTGGAAATCAATCCGCAAACCTAGCTTTAGCGATAAAGACACCAAATTCATGATCGATAAATGGCATCAAATTCTCGCCGCCAGTCAAAACGACACCCGCCACGCCATTCTCGACGCCGACAAACTCCTTGACCATGCCCTTAAAAAGAAAGGATACGAAGGCACTCTCGGTGAAAAAATGAAAGCCGCCAGAACATTATTCAGTGACAACAACGGAATCTGGGAAGCGCATAAAGCTAGAAACAAAGTAGCTCACGAACTTGATTTTCACATTTCCCCCAAACAATGCCAACGACACCTGAGTCAATTCAAAAAAGCCCTTCGCGATCTCGGACTCAAAATCTAAACCTCTTCAATGATCATCGGAATTAGCGGCCCCATCGCCTCCGGCAAAAGCACCGTCGCCCAAATCATCCAGAGCCAAACCAACGGCACCATTATCGACGCTGACCAAGTAGCCCACCAACTCTACGAACCTCAAAATTCTGGTTGGAAATTAATCAAAGAATATTTCCCTTCAACCATCAACCCTCAAGACCAAAAAGTAAACCGTCAGCAACTAGCAGACATTGTTTTTAACGATCCCCAAAAACTCGCTCAACTCAACCAATTAATTCATCCGTTAATTACTCAACAAATCCACAAGCAAATAAAAGACCAAAACCTGCCACGCCCAATCATCATCGAAGCCTTTGAATTCACTCCGGAAAACCTCGGCCCCCTAGTAAATAAAGTAATCTACATTTCTACCACCCCTGAAAATTGCATCAAAAATGCTCAACAAAATCGCAATATCACTCTCGAACAAATGAAAAAAATCCTCGACCACCAAGGCCCGCCCACACTCCCCGACATCCTAATCGACAACAACAACAGCTTAGAAAGCCTCAAAAACAAAGTATCCGATACCATAAATTACCTTAAACTAAATTCATAGTTAGGTAATCTTTAAGAATTGTCTGCAAGTAGACCTTTATAGTAAGGTTGTATTAATACTTTGTTGACTCCTTTATTATGAAAATCCAACTAGTACAGCATCACATTGAGCTTACTGAAAAACAAAAGGACTACATCAATGCCAAAGTTGAGAACATTCAAAAGTACGAACGACGAGTTGCCGATGAAGCCAGCCAAATTCGCGTCGACATCGAACGGCACAAAGTTAAATCTTCGAGCGAAGACATCGAACTTCAAATCACTCTTCGGATTCCGCATTCAGTAATCCGTGCTGAAGTTCGCGGAGCAACAGTAGAGGAAGCTACTGATAAAGCTATGGATAAAATCAAAAAGCAAATCGAACGCTACAAAACTCGCAAACACCGCCGCAACAAAGCAGGGGAGTGGATCCCACAATCAACTCTCGAAGACATCAGCGATACATCAAATGAAGAATTCAATATCGAAGAATTCAATAAAATCATTCGCCGCAAAAAATTCTCTCGTCTCCAACCGATGCATGAAGACGAAGCAGTAGAACAAATGGAACTTCTGGATCATAACTTCTTCGCCTTCCTCAACGCTGACACCAATCTATTCAGCGTTCTTTACCGACGTGAAGGCAGCGAAACTGGCTACGGCATCATTGAACTCGACACCACCAGCATTTAATCAGTGTGATGAAAAAAATTCTCGCCTACCTTCCATTATTCTTCCCGGCATACCTCCTAAAAATACACCTAGGGGGTATTCCGTTTACAGCAATAGAACTTGCGATCTATCTATTGTTTTTAATTTTCCTCCCCAAGCTTGCTAAAAACTTTATCTCCTGGTGGAAAAAAAAACAACTTCAACCAAAAAAGCGACACCTACTTCGATAGCATCTATTTTCCCGCTTCACTCATCTTTATTGGCAGCACCCTGCCAATATTTTTCATGCCCGAATCAACCACCATGGTCGACGGCACCACCATCTTTGCCAATCAAAAAGTCGCCCTCGGAATTTGGAAAGGGTGGATCGTCGCACCACTAATCTATCTCACTCTCATCCTTAATTTCCTCGACAAAAAAGACATCAAAAAAAGTTTCCACGCTCTCATCGCAGCTGCACTAGCACTATCAATTCATGGCCTCTACCAATGGACCACCGGCACCTTCATCACTATTGACCAAAGAGTATCAGGCCCATTCATCTCCGCGAATTACCTCTCACTCTTCATCGGACCAGCACTTGTTTACCTCATCCTCGAAACAATTAACCCTGTCTTCGATAATTCAGTCTGGCAAAAAATCAAAGAATTCTTCCAAAAATTATTTGCCAGCTCTAAATCAAAACAACAAAAGAAAACCAACCTCCTCATTCGCTATGTCTCAATTGCCATAATCACCATTGCCCTGCTTGGTAGCCAATCTTACGGCGCGATTCTAGCAGTCATCGGCGCCATCGCATTCTATTTAGCAATTCAAACCTGGCGCCTACAACAAAAAATCGCCTTCAACCATATCGTCAAAATCACTGGCATCGCAATTGCCATTATTGCCGCTAGTGCTTTCTTTTTCACTTTCATCAATCCCGACAAAGTCGACCAGTTATTTGTATTCAACGAACGAACTTCATCTGCAGTAAGAATCCAAGTATGGACAATCGCTAGCAGTCTGATCAAAAATAATTTCCTCCTTGGCATCGGTCCCGGCCAATTCGAAATTTTCTATCAACTCAATGCCGTCAAAGCATTAGGCCACACTCCATACGAATGGGTAATGCTACATCCACATAACCTCTTCCTAACATTCTGGCTTTATTCTGGAATCCTCGGATTCATCGGGTTCCTCTGGATGACTGTCCGCGCCTTCTTGAAAGCAATTGAAAACAAATCCCAAAACACTGGATTAATCCTACTAATGGTTTTCACCGCCATCTTCATCCACGGAATTATTGACACCCCATTTTGGAAAAATGACCTCGCATTAATTTTCTGGCTCACCCTCGGCGGATTCGAAATCTTCACGCGCAAAAAAGCATGACCTTCACTGGCAAAGTAATCAAAGGCAAAGGAATCGGCCACCAACTTGGCTTTCCCACCATCAACATTGAACTCACAGAATCAACTTCAAATTTCGAACACGGTGTTTACAGCTGCACAATAAAACTCGACGAGGACCCCACCGAATACCTTGCGGCTCTCAATTACGGCTACCGCCACACTCTCGAAGAAAAACACCTTTCCTGCGAATTTCACATCATCAACTTCAATCAAAACATCTCCCCTGAACAAGCCACCATCACTCTCGGAACCAAAATCCGCACCCCAAAACAATTCTCCTCACTTGAAGAACTCAAAAAACAAATCGCAAAAGACATAGAAGCAATTAAAAAACTTCATTAGAATAACTTAAATTAATCCTAAAATTCTCATGCCGGATTTTCTTCGCAATTTTTTCTCCGACCTCAATCCACTCCGACTCATCTACCACAAATTCAAAGCAATGAGCGCCGCCATTCGCTACGGTTTCCCTGCAAATAACCTTCACGTCATTGCTGTCACCGGCACGAAAGGAAAAACCACCACCTGTAATCTAATCGCCAAGATCCTCGAAGAGGCCGGACATAAAGTCGGATTAATCTCAACCATCAACTTCAAAGTAGCTGAACGTGAATGGGCGAATAAAACCAAACAAACTACCGCCAGTCCCGAAATTCTCCACAAACTATTAAAAGAAATGGTAGCCGCCGGCTGTAAATACGCGGTCCTCGAAGTTTCCTCCCACGCCATGACTCAATCTCGCACTTGGGGCATCAACATCGACACTGCCGTCATCACCAATCTCATCGGTGACCACATCGAATACCACGGCAGCTTTGAAGAATATATGAAAGCCAAAGGAGAACTCTTCAAACAACTCAACCCTTCAAAACGCAAACCAAACATCGCCAAAGTTTCCATCCTTAACAAGGACGATGCACATTTCAATTACTTCGATCAATTCCTTGCTGATCGCAAATATTTTTATGGACTCGAAGAGGGGATTGTCCGCGCCAGCAATATCAGCCTCCAACCCTCAGGCTCCACATTCACCCTCCATATTCCCAACGGCAGTATCGAAGTAAACCTAAAACTTCCAGGACAACCAAACATCTACAATGCTCTCGCTGCTGCCAATGCCGCTCTAGTAGCAAACGTCAATGTCGAAGTCATTAAAACAGCCCTCGAAAAAACCTCCCAAATCCCCGGACGCTTCGAACACATTAAATGCGGCCAACAATATGACATCATCGTCGACTACGCCCACACCAGCGAAAGCCTTGAAGAATTACTTAAACTCTATCGCCAAGTTACCCACAACAAACTTTTCGTGGTCTTCGGCGCTACTGGTGGCGGACGCGACAAATCTAAAAGACCCGAAATGGGAAAAGTAGCCGCCAAATACGCCGATCACATCATCCTCACCGATGATGACCCTTATAAAGAAAACCGAGTACAAATCATTGATCATATTGCCGACGGAATTGAAAGAAAAGAAGGCCAAAATATGTGGAAAATACCCCACCGTGCCCAAGCCATTCGCCTCGCACTTACTCAAGCCCAAAAAGGTGATGTAGTTGTAATCGCTGGCAAGGGTTGCGAAGAAGTACAAGCGATTGGCAAAGAACTAATCCCTTGGGACGACCGCAAAGTAGTGCGCGAACTCCTTACCCGCGAAATCGAAGTCGACATCGGTCATGGAAAACTAGAACACCGCGAAAATTTATGCCGACAGTCTTAAGCCAACTTTTTGCCTCAAAATCCATCAACACAATCAGGCATCTTGAATCTCGACAAACCAAAAGGCATCACATCTTTTGATCTTATTCGCCAACTTCGCCGCATCACTGGCATCAAAAAAATTGGCCACGCCGGCACCCTCGATCCAATGGCCACTGGCGTCATGATCATTGCAATCGGAGAGGGAACTAAGCTGATCGAATATCTAATGAAATCTGATAAGCGCTACCTCGCCACTATCACTTTCGGCGCCATTTCTGACACCTATGACGCTGAAGGAAAAATTGAGAACACCCCTAATATCACACCAATAGAAGAACAAAAAATTAGATCAACTATCGCCGCTAACTTCCAAGGAAAAATAGACCAAATTCCACCTAAATACTCAGCCTTAAAGATCAATGGCACCCGTGCCTGCGACCTCGTGCGCCAAGGAAAAGAAGTCGAAATTAAAAGCCGCACCGTCACCATTCACGAAATCACCATCATCGAATTCCAATGGCCCAACCTTAAATTAGACATTCACTGTAGCAGCGGCACCTACATCCGCTCCATCGCCCACGACCTTGGCCAACTCCTCAGCTGCGGCGCCTACCTCTCAGGATTAGAACGCACCGAAATCACCAATTTTCATCTTCAAGACAGCCACCAATTAACCGAAACTACTTCTCTCAACGACATCCAATCATGGCTACTTCCTTTATCAACAGCCACCACCAAACTCGCCCAAATCAACATCACTGAAACCGAATACCAAAAACTATCCTTCGGCCAATTCATCAAAAACACCCATCAAATCACTACTGAAGCCGCCACCTTTCTTGATAAGACCTTAGTCGGTATCGTCGAGCCAGTAGACAACAACCAACAATTGAAATTTCGCAAAAAACTCAATACTCTGTGAGTGCTCTTCAAACCTTACTCATGGATATCACTCCTTATCTATATCCGGCGATAGTTTCCTTTAGCACTACGGTGATTTTCACGCTGATCGCCCTCAAGGTTTTTCCTAAACTTGGCCTTATCGACCGCCCCAAAAAATACGGCCTCAAACGCAATCCGATTCCATATTACGGCGGCATAGTAATCTACGCCGCTTTCCTCATCTCAATTCTCGCATTCCTGCCACTTTCAACAGCCACAATCGGTTTATTAATTGGCTCCTCACTCATCGCTATAATCAGCTTCCTCGACGACCTCTATGATCTCAGCCCCTGGCTTCGTCTTGGGGTCCAGTTCTTATCAGCTACAATTATCGTCCTAGCCGGCATTGGTATCTCATCTATCACCAACCCATTAGGTGCCCCGCTCATTCTCGACGGTTTCGTTTTTCCAATCGACTTCGGCTTCTACCAAACAGAAATCGCCTTACTGAGTGCCGGCTTCACCATCGTTTGGATTCTTGCCATCACCAATACAATGAACTTCCTTGACGGCCTCAATGGCCTCCCCAGTGGAGTCACCGCCATCGCAGCATTCACCTTATTTCTTCTTAGCGTCCGCCCGGACATCCATCACATTGACCAAAGCACATTCGCTACCCTCAGCATCATCGTTGCCATGGTTTGTCTTGGGTTTTGGATCTTCGATTTCTACCCTGCCAAAATCTTAATGGGGGACACCGGCAGTATGTTTCTCGGGTTCGTTCTTGCCGTCTTAGCCATCTTCTCCGGCGGGAAAATCGCCACTGCTTTTCTGGTCCTTGGCCTACCATTGCTCGACATGGTTTGGGTGATCATCCGCCGCACCGTCTTTGAAAAACGTTCTCCGATGATCGGCGACTTAAAACACTTCCATCATCGTCTTCTTGACATCGGTCTCTCAGACCGCAAAGCTCTATTTTTGATTTACTCAGTCTGTGCTATCTTTGGTTTCCTCGCAGTATTCCTCGAATCAAAAAGCAAACTATTTGCAATTATTTCTCTTGGAATTCTGATGATTATTTTGGGAACAGTAGTAGTTAAAAAATCCCGTCATGGCTGATCTTCTTGAAGAAATCAAACTCCGTACCGATATTGTCGAAGTTGTTTCTCAATACGTTCAACTCAAAAAAGCTGGCAAAAACTTCAAAGGACTTTGCCCTTTTCACAACGAAAAAACTCCTAGCTTTATTGTCAGCCCAGAAAAACAAATCGCCTGGTGTTTCGGCTGCCAAAAGGGCGGCGACATTTTTAATTTCATCCAAGAATTAGAAAATATCGACTTCAACGAAGCCGTAAATTTACTCGCCGAAAAAGTAAACATCGATGTCGAACAATACCGTAATAGCACGGCCCCCAAGATTTCTAAAACTGAAAAAGACAATCTCTTCCAAGCCTACGAAGCCACAACCAACTTCTACCACGACCAACTCACCAAAACTGAAGAAGGCCAAAAAGTACTGACATACCTCCACAACCGCGGCATCAATGATCAAACCATCAAAGAATTCCAAGTCGGATTCGCTCCAGACACTTATCAATCAGCTTACAAACACTTACTTGAAAAAGACTTCACCAAAGAAACATTACTCAAAGCCGAAATTGTCACCGCCAAAGACACTTCCGGCAATAAAATCTATGATCGTTTCCACGGCCGCCTGATGTTTCCAATTCAAGACAAAATCGGTCGCATCGTTGCCTTTGGTGGCCGCGCCCTCAAAAAAGGCCAAGAGCCAAAATACCTCAACTCTTCTGAAAGTAACATCTACAACAAAAGTAATCTCCTCTACGGCTACTCTCATAACAAACAAGAAATTAAAAGACTAGACTATGTCATCATTGTCGAAGGTTATTTCGATGTCATGGCTTCTCACCAAGCTGGCGCCAAAAACGTCGTCGCCACCTGCGGCACCGCCCTCACTCCCCAACACATCCAATTACTAAAAAGACTAACCAAAAACCTCATCTTTGCTTTCGACACTGATAAAGCTGGTATCGATGCTGCCAGAAGAGGAGTTGAAGTCGCCGAACCACTAGATATGAATATTCGTGTCGTCACTGTTGAAGGCGGGAAAGATGCCGCTGACCTCGTTCAAGAAGATCCCCAAAAATGGCTCGATGCAGTTTCAAACGCTCGACCATACCTAAAATTTTTCATCAGCCATTACCTAATGGCAATTCCCAAAAACAGCCCCAACCGCAACCAAATTGCTCTTGAAAGCATTTTCCCCTTACTTCAATTGATCAAAAGTCGCATCAAATTAGACGAAGCCATCCGTTTCACAGCAAGTCAACTCAATCTCAATCCTCAACTCATCTATGACGACCTCAAAAATCTCAAACTACCATCCCACCATCCGGCAAAACTAAAAACTCAAAAAACAACCGCTAAAAGAGATTTCTCCCTCAGTAACCACCACCACATCCTCGGACTGATGATTAGCTATCCCGAGAGCATCAAAAATATCTATCAAAAACTTCAAAAAATTGATTTTTTGGCTAACTTACAAAACATTTACAATACTTTTTGGAACTATTATAATCCAACACGGCTTGAATTTGATAAATCAAAATTCTTTGAGCATCTATCCAAGGAGGAACGGCATCAGATAAACATCTTAACTCTTTATATTGAGAACAAATATAAGGAGTTCTCTTTTGATTCAGTTGAAAAAGAATTAAATCACTTTATCAACCTAATCGAAAAGACCAATACCCGCTCCACCAGATCGGAATTGCTAAAGTCACTGAAAGAAGCTGAGCAAAACCAAGACTCAGAAAAAATAAACCTCATCCTAAAACAAATACAAGAAACCTACTAACATAGTAATTTATGGCTAGAACTAAAAAATTCATCTCCCATCCAACTGATGAACAGTTAGCTGAATTTCCCGAAGCAGTTCGCGACTTAGTAAAAAAAGGAAGACAGCATGGATTCGTTACTGAACAAGAATTGATGAAGGCAATTCCCGATGTTGAAAAAAACCTTGGTCTTCTTGACGAAATTTATACACTTTTCCTTGATCTCGGGATCGAGGTACTCGATGTCAAAGACTCACTTATTTGGAAAACTGATACTTCTAAAACTGAAAAAAAGAAAACCACCAAGAAAAAATCAAAAAAGAAATCTGATGATGACGATGATCAAGACGATGACGACGACGATGATGATCAAGACGATGATGACGACGACGAGGAAGAAGAAAAATCAACTAAAAAGAAAGAAACTAAAACCACCAAGAAGAAAAAGAAAACTTACCAAAACGTCGAACTCAGCGAAATCGCCAACGATTCAATCAGACTTTATCTTTGTGAAATTGGTAAAGTTCCACTTCTCACCGCCAAAGAAGAAGTGGACCTCGCTCGCCGAATTCGCAAAGGAGATCAAAGTGCCAAACAGCGCCTCGCTGAAGCCAATCTCCGCTTGGTAGTAAGTATCGCCAAAAAATATATTGGCCGGGGACTTTCATTCCTCGATTTAATTCAAGAAGGAAACATTGGCCTATTCCGTGCGGTAGAAAAATTCGACCCAAACCGTGGTTTCAAATTTTCAACCTATGCAACATGGTGGATTCGCCAAGCAATCACCCGAGCAATCGCTGATCAAGCTCGGACCATTCGGATTCCAGTACACATGGTCGAAACCATCAACAAACTCACGCACGCCCAACGTCGCCTCGTACAAGAACTTGGTCGTGAACCGCACGTTGAAGAAATCGCCGCTGAAATGGACATGGACATCAAAAAGGTTCGTCACATCCTTAAGATTTCTCAAGATATCGTTTCACTCGAAGCACCAGTTGGTACCGAAGAAGACAGCAAACTCGGTGACTTCATCGAAGACGAC
>CAYGJQ010000030.1:0-9879 GCA_964350285.1 uncultured Candidatus Peribacteria bacterium
TTTTCCGCAATCGGAGTCTCTGCAGAAAGAAAAGCAAAAAGCATTTTCATAGTTTTTATGTTTATTTTTTATTTTTGAATAAATCATAAAATTATAACAAAAATTCCCACCAAAAAAACCAACAACCCCTTGCCAAATTCAAAAATAATGCCAAACAAAAAAAGGCTACTCCTCTCCCTAGCCTCCAAGCCCCCCCCTAACACCTAAAACCTAACACCTAACTAAATCGCCCCCATCCGTCTCAGAATCTCCCGTTCTACAAACTCTTTGTCTCGCCCAAACTTCAAACGCGACAACTGCTTAAATGCTTCAGCCGCCTCACTGTCTCCGGTTTCAGTATAAGGATTTTTTGGGATAATACTGAATGGCCTACTTGGTTGCGTATCGATCGACAGCTTCATCACCGCCTTATACTTATCAATATTAATCAAATCTTGATCTGAAAATACCGGGGTCATTTCTTTCGCCATATACTCTGCATCTTGAGCACCGATCTTATAACACATCATCGACCCCACGTTACCAAACACCGCATCTCTAATCTTCGTTTGCCCCTCTTTGTCCCCCTCCAGCTGCTTAATGTACTGATGCGCAATATTTAGACCTAAACGATATTTACGTGCTTCCGAGAGAATCGATTCGATACTATCAGTGATGTAGTTCTGAAATTCATCGATATAAAGAAAGAAATCTTGGCGCTCTTCTTTCGAGAGTTTCTGCCTTCTCAACGCCGCCATCTGAATCTTTGACACGATAATCAAACCAAGCAGCTTCGAGTTGATGTCACCAGTTTCACCCTTAGAGAGATTCATCAACAGGATCTTTTTTTCTTGCATCACCTTTCCAAAATCAAAAGCCGACTTCGTTTGCCCAATGATGTTCCTCATCATCGTATTAGTCACAAATTGACCAAACTTTGCTGCAAAATAGGGGATCATTTCTGCTTTTTCTCTCGCACCGGTCTTCGCCATCTGATTCTCCCAGAACGATTTAACAATCGGATTCTTCACATTACTTACTTGAACTTTTTGGAAGTCATCATCAGTAAACAAGCGCACAATATCCGTGAGCGCTCCACCATCTGGCTGCTCCATCAAAGTCAAGCAACCATTACGGAAATAATCCTGAATCCGCGGCCCAAATACCTCTTCATTAAAGAGCTTAATCATAATATTCATCGCATCCAAAGCCACCAAGTCACGCTCATCTGGCGTCGCTGCCTCCAGCAAATTCAAGCCAAGCGGACGATCCTGATCTGCGGGATTGAAGTAGATCACATCATCTGCACGTTCACGGGGAATAAATGGCAAAATATCATCAACCAACGAGCCATGCGGATCCACCACACAAATCCCATTTCCATTGCGGAGATCTTGACGAATCATTGTTTGAAAAATCGAAGACTTACCCGTACCTGTTTGCCCAATTACATAGAAGTGACGGAAACGATCCTCACTCTTCATCCGCACCTCTTTCGTCACCCCACGATAAGTGTTGTGTCCAAGTAAAATTCCTTCATCGGGCAAATTATGTGGAGCCGGTGCAATTTTAAAGTTTTGCCAGGCAATCGTCGGTGCCTTATTGTATTTAATATTGGGCAAATGATAAATACTCGCCAACTCTTCAGAACTTAGAAGCAGGGGAGTGAACCTTAGAATTTCCGCCCATGAACGACAAAACCTTCGCTTAATAAAATTGCGAACCAACGCCCGCACCGAGTGCATATAAGTATAACTCAAAGCATTCAAATTCGGGAAAGCATATTGCGCAAAAGCACTCTTAATATTTGTAAGATGGCTCTTGGCCTCTCTCATCGTTTGTGCCGAAGTCACAATTCTAATTATCGCCTCATAGCCAATCTTCGCATTCTTCTCATCCAAGGCTTTGATTTCTTCGTCTTTAATCGGCGTAGTCCTTTTCTGTTCCTGGGGCGACTCCTGAGTCACACTGTCTGGACGAAAGAAAAACTCAAACAAAGTCGAAATCCATTGCAACGGATTCAAAGCAGAAAAACCACTCTTTTTCTCATCATACATATTTTCTGCCAACGAACGCCCCTTCGACTGCCAGCCATCCACCGCCGGCCTTACCATTACCTGAACAGCCGCCCCTTCCTCAGGACCAAGCTTTGAAAGTACATTCGTAAGGTTATTCAACGGATCAGAATGTAGATGCTGATAAGTTTTCATCGGGTAACTAAAAGGCTTAGCACCACGAACATAACACCCGGTGTACTGAGACCCTTCTGTGAAAATATTGTATTCCTCAACTTCTTCTACAAACGCATCGGGATAGAAAGATGTGAGCTGCTTTTCTACCAAGCTCACTAAGTCCCTTGGACAAGCAATATAAAAATGAATTCGATTATTCAGCACCACATACTCAAATGACAAAAACTCCTCGCCTTTCACATAATGCTCCCAACTAGTTTGCGTAATACTATAAAGAGATTCATAAAAATGCGTCATCACTGCTACAACTTCCTTAAAATCACCTGTCGACGAAAAAGCTTCTCGCTCTATCTCCCGGTCATCCTTAGACTCTTTCTTCGGAACATTAATCTTCAAAAAAGTCATGTTCCATGATCGCTGCAAATTCAGCCAGTAATGATAAAGGTGATAAAGCGCAATCAATCCAATTACGCTCAGAATCGCCACCCCAATTATTTCCCAAATCGTCATAAACTTACGTTGCTAGCAGCAAAAATACATTACTATATTATACAGTATTTACCGAAGAAAAACAGGTCAATCAGCTTAAGGCTCGACAATCTTCACATTCATCTCTCGCACCTGTTCTGCCGGAAGGCCACTTGGCGCCCCCAGCATCAAATCACGGGCTTTTTGATCCTTCGGGAAAGCGATCACTTCACGGATATTGGGCTCATCACAAAGGATCATCACCAAGCGATCCAATCCCCAAGCAATACCACCGTGGGGCGGAGGACCATATTCAAAAGCCTCAATCATATGACCAAATCGAGTTCTTGCCTCTTCTTCACTAATTCCCAGCGCTGCAAACACCTTACTCTGCAGCTCCGGGTCATGAATCCGAATACTTCCACCAGCAATTTCATACCCGTTCAAAGCTAAATCATAAGCGTTTGAGCGCACTTTTAACGGCTCCGATTCCAATTTACCTGCATCCTCAATCTTCGGCGAGGTAAACGGATGATGACAAGGAGTAATCGCTTGCTCTTCCTTCCCCCATTCAAACAACGGAAAGTCCTTCACCCAACAAAAAGCAAAAACATTTTCATCGATCATTTCCATCCTTTGAGCACACTCCACTCGCACCGCACCAAGCGCCGTACAAGCAATTTCAAATTGATCGGCTCCAAAGAAAATAATGTCTCCGGTCTCAGCTCCAAAAGCCTCAATAATCTTCGCCCCCACTTCTTCACCAATAAATTTTAAAATCGGCGACTTCGGCCCTTCCTCTCCCATCGTGATGTAAGCTAAACCTTTGGCTTCATAAATTTTTGCAACATCCTCCAATTCACCAATATCTTTCCGCGAAAACTTCGCCCCACCTGGAACCTTCAAGGCCAACACAATCCCATTTTCATCCTCAGCAATCGAAGCAAAAACTTTGAAATCACACCCTTTCACCTGCTCAGTCACATCAGTAAACTCTAAACCATAGCGCAGATCCGGTTTATCAGAACCATATTTCCGCATCGCCTCCTCCCAAGTCAAAACCGGGAACGGTTTTTGCAAAATCTTCTTTTCGGGCACCAATTCCTCCACTAATTTAATTGCCAGCTCTTCATTTAATTTCATCACATCCTCCTCTTCCACAAACGAAAGCTCCATATCAAGCTGCGTAAATTCCGGCTGACGATCACCCCGCTGATCTTCATCCCGAAAACAACGAGCAATCTGAAAATAACGATCCATTCCGGCCACCATCAACAATTGCTTCAATTGCTGCGGCGACTGAGGTAAGACATAAAATTGACCCGGATAAAGGCGAGAAGGAACAATATATTCACGACTTCCTTCCGGCGTTCCCTTAATCATCATCGGCGTCTCAATCTCCAAAAAATTCTGTTCATCCAAAAAATCACGCATCATTTTCGCCGCTCGATGCCTCATCACTAGATTCCTTTTCATCCGATCTCGTCGTAAATCAAGATAGCGATACTTTAAACGCAAATCTTCCGACACATTCTTGTCCTGATCCAATTCAAACGGCGGCGTCTTCGAACGAGAAATAATCTCTGCTTTCTCAATACTCACTTCTATTTCCCCCGTCTTCATCTTCGGATTCACCATGTTGTCCGGCCGAGCAATCACTTCACCCTCAACTCGCAACACAAACTCAGACCGCGCTGAATCAGCTACATCAAAAGCTTCCTTAGTCTTCTCTGGATCAAAAACGACCTGAGTTAAGCCGTATCGATCACGCAGATCAATAAAAATTAATCCACCATGATCCCGACGATGATAAACCCAACCAGAAAGCGTAACTTTTTCACCAACGTTAGCTTTCCCTAATTCACAACAAGTATGTGTTCTATACATAATTCTAAGTATTAACTAGCCCAAGCATCTTAAAAAAAACAACCAACATTAACAATTCAAAATTTTGCTGATCCCGGCTTTCAATTCATCAGTCACCAGTACCCCAAAAGGCACCTTAATCCGCTTCACTTGATCGTTCTTCTCAATATGAATCTCCGTCGGCCGATCACCTTTGGCCTTTAGCAATAATTGCTTCACCTCTTCCAACGAAGAAAGCTGCGCCGTTTTCGGCACCCTAATAATAAACGGCTGAACTACCACTGCTTCTGCTGGCGCCTCCACTCCTTCTGGTGCAACTTCTACTTCTGGCTTCGGCTCTTCAGCACCATTATGCTCATGCATCTTCACTCGTTCATTCGGATCATAATTGCCACGCTCTTTGGCATTTTGAATCATCCGCTCCAGCGAAACCTTTTTGATCGATCGTGCTCTTACTTGAAATTTATCCCGCCGCCAATCTAATTTCCCGCTTACAAAAACGGTATTACCTTCCTGCAAAATCGGCGAGAACTCATTATAAGTTTTAGTAAATATCACCACTTCAATTCTTCCAGTGGGGTCTTCGATCGTCATGTACATCATATAATCTCCTTTTTTGGTAGTGATCCGCCGCGCTAAAGTGATCAACCCACCAACATCGATATTCTTATCACACATCTTCCGCGTCATCGATTTCACTAAAGTAATCTTGCCGCGTAAATACTTGCTCAAGCCCTGCAACGGGTGGCCAGAAACAAAAAGACCGAGATATTCTTTCTCATAATTCAACTGCTCCAAGAACGAAGTCGGCGTCACATCTTTCAATCGAAACGCATCCATCTCCGAAGCATCCATCGAAGCAAAGATATCCGTCTGATTCTGATCATTCTTCCCCTGGAAACTTTTGGCAAAATCCGCAATATCCTCATAACTCTCGGCAATCGCTCGCCGATCAGCCATCTCATCAAGTGAACCACTGTAAGCCAAGGCCTCGATTACCTTTTTATTCAACAACTTATAAGGAACCCGCTTCGTAAAGTCTTCCAAATTTTCAAACTTTCCATCTTTCTCCCGAATCGCAATAATTTCACTTACTGTCGAAGCCCCCACCCCCTTAATCGCACCTAGACCAAAGCGAATCGTTGACTCATCTACCACCGTGAAATCCGTAAAAGATTCATTGATCGCCGGCGGCAACACTTCCAATCCCGAAGTCCGCGCCTCTTCAATTTCGAACACCACTTTCTCCGTATTATCCTGATCTGCCGTCATCAAAGTCGCCATAAATTCCGCCGGATAATGCGATTTCAAATAAGCCGTCAAATAGGCAATATACCCATAACAAGCCGCATGCGCCTTATTGAAACCATAACCAGCAAACGGCTCCACTACTTCATCAAACACTTTCTGGGCAAACTTCTTCGAGTGACCTTGCTCAATCGCCCCATCCACAAATTTTACTCTCTGTTCCGCCAAAAGCGCCGGAATCTTTTTACCTACCGCCTTCCGCAATATATCCGCCTGCCCCAGGCTAAAACCAGAAAACTGCTGAGCAATCTTCAAAATCTGCTCCTGATAAACCGCCACTCCATAAGTCTCAGAGAGCAACCCCTCAAACGAGGGATCAATATACTTCACACTCTTCGGATCATGCTTACCTTTAATATACTGCGGAATATATTGCATCGGCCCTGGACGATACAAAGCATTCATCGCAATGATATCCGCCAATTCAGTCGGTCTCAGCTCCTTTAAATAACGCCTCATGCCAGCAGATTCCAGTTGAAACACACCAGTAGTATCTCCACGCTGCAACAACTTAAACGCCCCCTCGTCACCCAGCGGAATATTACCCAAATCAACCTTCACCCCATGACGCTTATCGATCAAATCCACAGTGTTACGCATGATCGTCAAGTTCTTCAAACCCAGGAAGTCCATCTTAAGTAGCCCCAAATCTTCCAACGGCCCCATCGAAAACTGTGTCACCATTCCCTCGTCCTGCCCAGCCGGCCTCTGCAAAACTGTATAACTAGTTAAAGACCGATCCGCAATCATCACCGCACAAGCATGCGTCCCCACATTTCTCACTGTTCCTTCCAATAAAACCGCATTATCTAGCAATACCTTAGTGCGAGGCTCATTCTTATACACTGCCCCCAATTCCGGATCCTCATTAATCGATTCCTGCAACGGCGCATACTTTCCCAAAACTGCCGGCGGCACCAATTTCGCAATCCGATCCACTTCAGTATAAGGGTAGCCAAGCGCCCTCCCCACATCACGAATCGCCGCCTTTGCCGCCATCGTACCAAAAGTAATCACCTGACTCACCGCTTCACGTCCATACTTCTCAATCACATAATCCAAAACTTCTTCCCGCCGATCATCCTGAAAATCGATATCGATATCGGGCATACTGATCCGCTCTGGATTCAAAAACCGCTCGAAGATCAATCCATACTTAATCGGATCAAGCTCAGTAATCTTCAGTGTGTAAGCAATAATCGACCCCGCCGCCGAACCACGCCCTGGCCCCACGATAATTCCTTGATCCTTCGCATAATTCACAAAATCCTGCACAATCAAGAAATAAGCATCAAACCCCATCGTGTGCACCAAATTCAACTCATAGTCCAAACGCTCTTGGGCCTCTTTCGGCACCGGATCACCATAACGCTGCTTCAATCCTTCCTGACACAAATGTCGCAAATAACTTTCAGCATCAAAACCATCTGGACATTCATACTGCGGAAAGAGATAACCACCAAATTCAAACTCCACATTACAACGGTCGGCAATCTTCACAGTATTTTCGATCGCTTCGGGTAAATCCGCAAACATCTCCTTCATCTCTTCCGGCGACTTCAAAGAATAATCGCCGTCGTATCGCTTACGATCAATACTATGGACGGTGGCCCCCGCCCCAATACAAACCAAAATATCATGCGCCTGACTCCGATCCTTAGTCACATACCTACAATCATTAGTCGCCACCAACCCTGCACCTGTTTTCTTTGAAAGCGCGACAATATTTTGAAACACTCCAGTGTATTCAATAATTTCAGGACGCTTCTGAATCTCCAAGAAAAAACCTTCCTGACCATAAATACCCTGATAACGCTTCACCGTAGCCTCCCCTTGATCAACTCCATCATGCAAACACTTCTGCGCCACTTCACCGTTAATCCCGCCAGATAAAGCGATCAATCCTTTAGCATACTTTTCTAACAATGCATGATCTGCCAACGGTCGCCCACTTTGACCGTGTTCCATATGCGCCTGAGTCAACAGGCTCAACAAATTACCATACCCTTCTTGATTCTCAGCTAATAAGACTAATTCATAAACTAAATCCGGCGCCTCGTAATCGTCCGTCACATAAACAGTCGCTCCGATTATCGGCTTAATGTCTAGCTTTTTCGCCGCCTTATAGAACTCAATTGCTCCATAAACCGCCCCATTATCAGTCAAAGCAAAAGCCGTCATTCCCAGCTCTTTTGCCTTTTCGAGAAAATGTTTCGGCGCCCCCAGTCCGTCCAGCAGACTGTAGTGACTATGATTATGTAAGTGAACAAACGACATATTATTTCCAGTTAGCCCGACAATAATAGGTGAGTAAACGCAAAACCGGAAGTCATAATCATGGCATAATCATCGAATGCCAGTTTGACAAATAGTAACAAAGCTGCAGTAATTACGTTGCATTTTTTGTACTCAACTAACCCAATACAATATGAGTCAAAAACTTCGTTTCATTGGCCTAGCGGCAATTATCAGCATCTTTGCCGCCAACACCGCATTGGCTAGCTTCCAAGACGTCTCAACCACTCACGTCAATAGTGACGCCATCGACTACATGCAAAAAAATAAAATTGTCGAAGGCTATCCTGATGGCAGCTATCAGCCAGACCGCACCATCAATCGTGCTGAATTCACCAAGATTATCGTAGGTGCTTACTTCGATGAGAAAGACATTAGCAACTGCAAAACCAGCACCCTCAAATTCAAAGACACCGACCCCAAGGCATGGTATGCGCCTTTCGTTTGTATGGCCGTAGAAAAAAGCATCATCCAAGGCTACCCAGACAATACTTTTAAACCTGCTCAAGAAATTTCATTCGTCGAAGCAGCAAAGATCGTCTACATCGCCAATAACGCCAAGACCTTGAGTGACAAAACTTGGTACAAACCATACGTAGAAGAACTCGAAAAATCAAAAGCCATCCCAAACACTATCAGTAAATTCGAGCACCAGGTGACTCGCGGCGAAATGGCTGAAGTCGTTTATCGTCTCAAAGCAAACATCACCAACAAAGAGTCTCTCACTTATGCCAAACTCGAGAGCTCTACTAGTTCTTCATCAAACAGCAGTTCAAATAATTCCAGCAGCTCTAGCTCTTCAAACTCATCAAACAGCACAAGTACTCCTACCAACCAATTCGAAGCTGATGCCGCTAAACTTGGAGACAAAGTCGGGGGCTTCACAGTATCTCAAATCTCAAAACGTCCAAATGTCACTGAGTTCACCTTCGAAGGCGAAGTAGACGTTACCGGCACTTACACCCACCTCGACAGCAACGACAAAAGCATTTATGCCGGCATGATCTGCATGGATCAGCTCACCGACGAATCAAAAGCAAAGATCCCAACTCTGAACGCTAAAAACGACGTTTTCTTCTGTTTTACCAATAAGGAATTCGCCGAGAAAAACCTTGCTCCTGAAGGATCAAGCGGCACCGCTACTGTCACCATTGATGAATACACCGTTAACTCCGTTGGCGCTGGCGATCCAGTAGATTCAGCTCAATTGGTAAAAGTAATCGTCAAACAAGAAAAGAAAGCAGCCACCCCAGCAAACAATCAATCAGGCACAATTGCCGACCCAGCAGTACAAAAAGTTGTTGATTATGAAACCGCAAAAGTAGGGGACAAAGTAGGGGATTTCAGTATCTCTTCAATCAGCGCCCCTGATGCTGGCGCCCTCCTTAGCGACAAAAACGTTGAAATTGAGTTTGCCGGCGAAATTACACTCAGTGGAGTTGCCGAACTCAAACCAGCAATTGCACACCCATCTACAGGCCACATCTGTATCTCAGGATTTAATCTCGATGAAATCAACAAACTTCCTTTACTTAAAGGTACAGACCTTAACACCGTTGAAGTTTGCCTCTCAAACACCGAGTTCGCAAAACAAAGTATCCCAAAGCATACTGAAAAAAGATACGTTCGCGTGAAAGTAAAAAATTACACCATCACCGCTAACAAAGATTTTCACACCCACTTTGCAGAGCTAACTAAAGTAGAAGTCGACCTCGAACTACCAAAACTTCTTGAAAATGTTAACAGCGGACTAAGGCTAAAAGAAGACAAT
>CAYGJQ010000030.1:9889-12438 GCA_964350285.1 uncultured Candidatus Peribacteria bacterium
CAGACGCTTGAGCTAATCGACCCAAATCAACTCTCCGTACCGCTTCAGCAATAGAAATCGAACTCCACTAAAAATAAAGAGCGTCCCTGCGGCGCTCTTTTTGCTTGCATTGACTTTTGGGCAACAAATAGATAAAATGTCAATCATTGTCTTACATAAACTCTCATGGCCAAAAAAATCAAAAACCCCTCTGAATCAACAGCCCCAAAAGACCCAGACCTTCAAGACACCCAAGAAATCGAAGTAGACCTTAGCTGGCTCGAAGACCTCCCGGAAGTCTCCGAACTACCAGGAACCAGAGCCGGATTCAGATTGCCTGAGGCACAAGATAAAGCTGACGACACAATAGTCGCAGCATCCAATGAAACATCTGGAGAAATTGAGGCCACAATCTTCAAGCTCGAACCAGATGGGTCAATCACCCCAAGAACCGGCAAAGGCGCGAAAGAGTTTCAAATTGAACGCCCCAACTTCGAAGAAGACACCCTGCCAACCTTTAGAGTAAACCAAGAGTCACGACCCCAAAACGAACAAAACGAAATTGAAAGCCAGTATCTCGAGGATCAATGCGACTTCATCTCAACCAGCCTGATATTCGACCTAGCCAACAAGGTGCAAGTGGGCCAATTTATCGAAAGAAGATTCATCCCCGAAAACAATTCAGAAAGAATCATCATCTCCAGTGAAAGCCAAGGCATCAATCTCCACATCACTTACACCAACGGCCAAAAAATTACCGCTACTATTCAAAAACAAATGCCCACCCCTAATACAGTCTCCGGCTTCGAAGTCACCATCCGCAACACAGAGTCAAAGCAAGTAATTGTCCGCGCTGACCACGACATCAACCCTGAAACAGTCAAAGCAAAAGACCTCAACCTCCAAATCACCACCACCATCATTGGTCAACAAAACAGATTTGCCCTCGTCCCCAGAGCCGAACTAACCCTCCCAAACCCAACCGAATACCAATCTCTCTACATCACCACCTTTTAGCGATATCCATCGAAAAAAAATACAAAAAGGATTTTCCCAGTAAGCGCAGCCAGCCAGAAACGAGCGCAGCGAGTCGGAGCCAAAGGCGAGGACGAAGCGAGCAGGGGCCCCCGGGAATTGCGAAGCAATTTTTGGGGAAGAGGAGCACTAAACCGTAGACCGAAGAAGCCTGCGGAGCAGGATTCGTAGTGTCGCATGTTTAGCTCGACGTGGTGCCGGAGGAGAGACTCGAACTCTCACGGGTTTAACCCCACTAGCTCCTAAGGCTAGCGTGTCTACCAATTCCACCACTCCGGCCTGCCTGAATGCAAAAATGAAAGTAACAAACCACCCCTCTCTCGTCAATTAAAAGATTCAAAAAAGACCAACTTCAACTCATCAACCTAAAGACCGTTGTAAAAAAACACCATTTCCGGTATAATTACTAGATTTCTCGAAAAATCAAAAACAGACAAAAAATGGCCAAAATCAAAAAATACCTCAAAATAAAGCTTAGTATCTTGATGCTCGCCACCTTGCTTGCATCAGTTTTTGCTTTCCCAATAGCCACTCAAGCCGGACTTTGTGACGACCTCGCTAAAGGCAAAAGCTTCATCAGCTGTGGCGACGACGAAACTTCATTTACAAACTTCCAAGGCGGACTAGAAGTTCCGGAAGCCGACGGTTACTCACCAGAGCTCACTCAAGCTTCATCAGCCCGTCAATTCATCCTCCAGCTCACAAACTTCATTCTCGGCTTCCTCGGACTCGCCGCCGTACTAGCGATCATCTACGGCGGGATCCTTTACGTTACTGCCGGTGGCGAAGAAGACAAAGCCACTAAGGGTAAAAAATCAATCATGTACGCCGTGATTGGCCTCTTAGTCGTAATGTCATCCTGGGCCATTGTCCGTACCGTAATCCAGGCACCATCTGGCACCGAAAGCGGAGTCACAGCTAGCGAACAAGGCGCGCTTCGCGGCTCTGCTGAAGGCGCTACAACTGGCGGCCGCCAACGCACATTTAATGTTGCTGCAGCGCGGATTCAAAGTTTGAGCCGCGGATTCATCACTGATTACGAAAGATACCTGTCGGCCCAAGAAGCCATCAACAACTACTATTCAGCAGAAGATGTGCCTCAATTTCAAAGCTCTAGCGACCTCCTCAGCTATATGCGCCAAAAAGAAACATTACTTACGAATATTGAAAACAACTCTCGCCCACTTGGCGTCCTCCGTGAAATGGCTCGCATCAATCGATTGATGATTCAAAAATTCACTCAACTTGGCGCCCGCGCCATTGAGCAAAGAACCAACCCAGACGCTAAAGATTTCGATGGTGGAAATATTTTATTCGGACTAGTAGATGGACTAGCAGGGCTCGGCGAAGGCCTTGCCCGTGGAATCACAGGCATAAGTGGACCCGGAGGAATCACCAAGGACAGTCGCGCTGCCGGTGACCGCGCTAGAATCGCCGCTGCAGGCAACGACATTGATCTTGCCAAAGCCAACAACGCCGACTTTGAACTTACCGCCGAAGAATACATGATGGAACTCAGTGAAGTTGTTGCCCTA
>CAYGJQ010000030.1:12448-20259 GCA_964350285.1 uncultured Candidatus Peribacteria bacterium
CCTAGTTGCTGGTGAAGACCTAATTACCACCAACCCAACAACTAAAGAAATTTCTGACCCCGAAACATTAAAAGCTCTTGTTGACGCTCAAGTTCTTCAAGAAGTAGGCAATCAAGATCAAAACACTCGCAAGTACCGACTCAAACAACCTTCTCTCTCAATCCCTCAAAGCTTCGCCACCACTGAAGTTGGGGTCGCTTACAAAAGAGCGTTTGAAACACTTCAAGAAGTTCAAAAAACTCCAAACAATTTCACTGTCCGTGAAACAATCGACGCCCTTGGCGAACTCTACGAAACTGTAAAAGACCTCCGTTTCATCGACGCAGTAATCACCGCTTCAACTCGCGAAGGTAACGCTCCGCTCCCAGTAAACTTCGACACCCTTAAATCACTCGATCCAAACGGTGAAACAATTGCCGCAAATCGCGTGAAATGGGACTTCGATGGCGACGGCGTTTTCGACAAAAATGAAGGCGTCGCTCAATCTTATATATATGACGAACCGGGAACCTATCGCGCTAAAATTAATATCACCAGCGAAGACCCCAAGAATATTCTAGACGGGTTCGATACTCTCACAATCATTGTTCGCCCACCAAAATCACATATCAATCTCGACTATGAAGCAGGCGGAGAAAAATACTCAATCAGTCGTTGGAGCGAAGAGCAAACCGCTGGCCAAGTTCAGCGCCGCCTCTCAATAAACCGCAACTCAATCGCTGTTACTCTCGAAGAAGCCAAAAACGGCATTAAATTTGACGCCAGCGGCACCCGTGATCAATTCTACGAATCTGGAAAAATTAAACGATATACTTGGGACTTCGGCGACAACACCAAGATCGCCGACGCTGAAGGTCAAACCCCTGAGCAAGCAACTGACCCGCAAAACGATGCCGTTGTAACTCATCGTTATTCAGAAGGTGGAACTTACAAGCTCTTCCTCGAAGTTGAAGACGAAACCGGTATCGTCGATCGCAAAGTAGTCGACGTCATTGTCCGCGACACCGCTGCCCGCATTAAAGTATCACCAGGCAGCGAAGCTAATGTTGGCCAAGAACTTCGATTTGACGGCAGCGGCTCAGCTTCCAGCACTGGTCAAATTGTTAATTACGACTGGGGCATTGAAAAACTAAAACCAGAATGTGCCGACCCAACCGGATTCCCCGACGTTAACGAAGACAACATCCGCTACACTTTCCAAGAACCATGTGACTACAAGATTACCCTAGAAGTAGAAGATACTATCGGCGCTAAGAGCTCCGACGACCAAATCATCAACATCATCTCTCAGCCCCCAGTTGCGCAATTCAGCTACCAAACCCCACACGACAACAAACCTAACGTCGTCAATTTCGACGCTTCGAAAAGTTTCGACCCAGATGGCGGCGGCGAAGGCATCCGCTCTCGCAAAGATCTTAGTTACAAATGGGAAGTAAACGCCGAAGCCGGCAACTATGAATTCAATCCCCCTCTCACCTCTAACGATTACATCAAAGATGCCAGCCGACCAGTGATCAAATTCAAAAAGAAAGGAGACTACACCGTCAGCCTTTCGGTTAAAGACAAATCCGGTCGCACCTCTCAAATCACTGAACGCACAGTAAAAATCGATAAGATTCTTTCTGCGGAATGGTCTTCCGGAATGAAAGTCACCAGTCAACTCAAAGACGGCGAAGCCAAAGTGAACTTCAAAGCCCAAAGCGAAAACGCCGACACCTACGAAATCCGTTACGGCGACGGAGAAAAAGACAGCGGCGAAGTAAGCTCATCAGGAGCAATCAACACATCGCATATCTACGAAAAAGCAGGGGAGTACGAAGTTGAACTCATCGTCTTCGATGAAGAAAACGATGAAACCATCATTTCCCGTAAAGTATTCATCGGTGACGGCACCACGCCAATGGCCGTGATTCGCCTCTCAATCAACGATCAAGTTTCCCCAGATTTCACTAGTCCCCGCAAACCATTGATGGCAAATCGTAAAGACATCATTACTTTCGACGCCGGCGAATCAATCAACCTCGACGGCACCGGCCGCCGACTCGATTATGCTTGGGACTTCAACGACGGCAATCGCAGCACTAAAAAGAATATTCAACGCTCATACAAAGAACTCAGCCCAGCTAGACCTGGATTTTATGTGATCCGCCTAACAGTTACCGATAAAGACACGCTTAAAAAAGACACCGCTGAAGCGTTCGTTCGAGTAGCACCACAGCCACCGGAATTCCTCGGCATGACCGCTGTCCCAACCAAATCCGACCCTACAACACCCGTGCCAGTTAAAGTAAATATCGTGGGTGCTGAAGACCCAGATGGCGAAATCATCCAGTACCGCTGGGGGTTCTACGACGTGTCAGACCCCGACAATGAACTCGGGTATCAAATCACCACCACTCCTTCCACAATTATGAACATTGGCACCAAAGGAAAAGAAGGCGATGAAGTTAAATATCGTTTCGGTGCCGAAATCATCGATAATGAAAACTACAAATTCACCACCGACGACCTCCTCGACCAACAAGGAATCCCCACTCTCACCGTAACCAATGGGCCGAACAAACCGCCAAAAGCCATCTTTACTGTCGACCGCACTAATATCCTCGTCGGTGAAACAATCACTTTCAGCAGCGGATCCGATGACCCTGATGGCCGCATTGAAAAATACATTTGGGACGTCGAAGGTGATGGATTTCACAACAACCAACCTACAAATCAGTCTACGATCACCCATGTTTACAAACGTGCCATCAAAGACGGCGCTAAAGTTCGACTCAAAGTGATTGATGACAATTTTGCTGAAGCAACTTCAAACCCAGTAACTATCTTTGTCGACAGCAATAGTCAGCCGCCGACAGCCGCGTTTAAATTTAACCAAAAAGACGATCTCACTGTTCAGTTTGAAAACAACTCTACCGCCGACCCAACAACCAACGCAAAAATCACCAAGTATCGTTGGGACTTCGACATATCATCCACTGAAGACACCGCCGATTCCGACGGAGACGGCCAAAAAGACAACGACAACGACTCCTCAGAAGCCAACCCCAGCTTCACCTACAAAGCCGACGGCATCTACCGCGTCAAACTCACCGTCGAAGACAATGATGGAAACGCCGACGAAGTGATCAACTTCGTAAACGTCAAAAAATCTAAAACCATCCGCCCAACCTCTCTCGACAGCAAAGCAGGCGACCCGCTCAAAGGACAATTCCCCGCAATCGTTACCGGAAAACCAGCGGCAGAAGAAAAGAATGAACCCATAACAGACACTTCAACTAAACCAAAACCAGAAGCCCGACTACTTAGCAACCCTGCCACAAAACCAGACAACAAAATTCACCTCACCGGTCAAGAAGCAAACGTTGCCTTCGATTTCTCAAGCTCCCAAGGAGACCTTGTAGAACTATATATCGATAAAAACATCTACTTCGACACCAACGGCAATGGAATCAACGATGACGACAAAGATTACAAAACCACCAAACCTGGAACCTGGACCACCAACTTCGATCGTGAATGGGGGCGCATCCGTGTCCGCCTCACTGTTATTGATGACGAAGGAGTTACCGACAAAGTTGAAAAAGATATCGTCTTCGATGACGAATCAGACAACAAAGAGTCAATAACAAAACCGAATCCTTTACTTGGCCCAGGCGGCAAGCTTAGCGGCAATGTCTTCGGTGCCTTCCAAGATGTAAGTGGCGCCTGGCTGATTCTAGGAACGTTATTTGGTATTATCAGTCTAACTCTTTCTCGACTGAGAAGAGGCTAGAATACCAACTAACATCTTTAGTCATGGCCGAGGAACAAAACCCCCAAAATCCTCAACCGCCGCAACAACCAAACCAACCCACGCCACCGGCTGAGAATCAAACTCCCAGCCAGCCTACTCCCCCTGCCCAACCAACTGAACAAAGTCCACAACAGCCAGCAACACCACCTGTAGCACCAGTCCCGCAGACAAATCCAGTGCCACCAGCCCAGCCTAGTGAGCCCGCCACCCCAGTTGACCCAGCTCCAGCCACACCTGAAACACCAATGTCGACTCAGCAGCCAGCCCAAGAAAATCAAACACCCCCTGCTCCAGCTACGATTCCTAGTGCCCCAAATCTTACCCCGCCACCGCCACCACCTGAATTTTCCAAACCAGGACTTAAACCTCCAGTGAAAAAAGTTAAAAAAGCGCCCAATACACGAAAAATGATCGTCAGCTGCCTTAGCGCCGCTGGCTGCGGATTTATTTTTTTCGTCGTCCTAGTACTCTTCGCAATCAATCAGCTCGCACCTGACAACCCAATTAGCCAAGCACTCGGAATCGACCAAAACACTTTCGTCAACATGCTAATCATTTTGGTGAATCTCGTTTTTGGAATCACCGCTTTTTCTGCCTTTATCGCCGCCATTGTTGGCATCTTCAAAGCTGGCAACGCACGTAAAGATGACAAGCAAACAAAACAAAAGGGATTCCTCGTAGCAATTGTTTCCTTTGTCCTTTTTATATTTATCCTCTTCATTTGGTTTGGCGTTTATTCTTTCCTCAATTCAAAACGCTCTCAAATCACTGATTCTCCAGTGAAAATCGGCATCAACACTGTCCCTGAAAACACTATCGGCCTCACCGCACCTGTCACAATTGAATTCGATACCAGTCGGGTACCATTCGATACTCGTCGACACCAACTCCTTTCAGTAAACTGGGACTTCGGCGATGGCTCAACTGGCACCGGTGAAAAAATCTCTCACGAATACGAAACTAAAGGTGACGACGGCCGCTTCACTGTCACTCTTCGTGTCCAAAAACGCGACATCCGCACCGGCGAAGAAACCACCGACACCTACCAACACGAAATTTTCATCGACAACGAAAAAATTAAAGCAGACATCCAAGCCTCAATAACTGAAGGGGAAGCTCCACTCGAAGTAGAATTCGACGGCTCCGACTCTAAAGATCCCGACGGCCGAATAATTAGCTGGGAATGGGATCTCGACGGCGACGGACAATACGACAAAGAAGGTGAAAAAGTTTCCTATACTTATGAAAAAGTTGGAGAGTTCAAAGTAAAACTCCGCGTAGTAGACAACAGCAACGAAGCTGCTACCACTGAGCAAACAATTACCGTTGGCACACCAAATGTGCCCGTAGCAGTCATCGACACCAACGCTGAAGACGACAATTTCAAAGTCGGCCAAGCCTATACATTCAAAGGAGACAAGTCCACTAGCCCAGCCGGTAAAATCATCGAATACAATTGGGACTTCGGCGACGGTACCCCTGCCGCTAAAACTCGCACCGCCAGTCACAGCTACAAAGAACCGGGCACCTATGTAGTGACTCTTTCAGTTGCCGACGAAGACGGCGAGAAAGCCGAAAGCACTAAAGAAATCACCGTCAAAGCAGAAGCCACCAAGCCAACTGCTGCCATTACTACAGTTCCAGCACTCGACAGCTCTAACAATTCATTAGAAGGTAAAGTTCCTTTTGAAGTCAGCTTTTCCGGCTCCAAAAGCACCGATAGCGACGACAACATCGTCGATTACGAATGGGACCTTGACGGAGATGGCAAAACAGACGAAGTAGGGGAGAACATCAAATACACCTACACTAAAGTAGGCAACTTCTCAGTCACGCTTACCGTCACCGATGCCGACGGCAACACCGCATCTTCCACGGCAACCGTCGTTACCAAGCAGCAAGATATCCAGGCCAGAGTTACCGCCACCCCTATTCAAGGAACCATTCCTCTTACGGTTGAATTTGACGCCTCAGGATCAACTTACCCAGGCGGAAAAATCTCCAGCTACGAATGGGACTTCGGCGACGGCTCTCAAAAACGAATCGACGCCGCTAACGTCACCTATAAATACACCAAAATCGGCACCTTTACTGCCAACGTCACCGCCATCGGCGACGACAATAAGCGCGCCACCACTGAAATATCAATCAATGTCCGCCCAGTTTCACTCACTGCCTGCTTCAGCCCCACTCGCACTGAAGGCAACGCACCACTCACAGTAATCTTCGACCCTCGCTGCTCCACTGGTACTATCGCTAAATACAACTGGAACTTCGGCGACGGTGAAACCACTCAAAAAAGAAAGCCAACACACACCTTCACTCGCCCCGGATCATATAAAGTAGTCCTCGAAGTAGCCGACAATCAAAATGTCATCAACACCTACGAACAAAACATCCTGGTCACAGGAGAATTAACTGAATAACCTTTACCAAAATCATGCCAAAAAAACATAAAACAATTGCAAAAGTCGCTGGAATACTCGCCATCATTGCGCTTCTCGCCACAGCACTGGCCCCAATCCTCCTTTTATCTTCTTACCAATAGATCACTAAATGCCTAAAACCAAGGAAACCCAAGAATTCTCTCCGTCCGGAATTTTAGTTCTCTCAGAAAGAAACTATTACAGCACCCTTTTAAGGTTTCCGTTAGCAATCGCCTTCTTTCTTTTTGGTGTTGAAGCATTCAACCGAAGTGATTTTTCCAGCCTAGCCCAGTTAAGCCTTTTCCGAGTTTTCAAATTTAACAATTGGATCCTCAACTTCTTTCCTGACCTTGAGCAAGCCAGTCAAATCATCTGTTATGCTGCCTTTGGAATTGCCGCCCTCTTAATTCTAGGAGTTCTCACACGCACCGTCAGCATCTTAGTTGCACTACTAGCATTAGTGGGCATCATCTCCTCACCACAGCTGCTCACCGACCCGTTGATATCGCTTTTTCAATCGCATCTAAATATTTTAATCCTCGGCACCAGCATCTCACTATTCCTGTCTGGAGCAGGCGCGCTAAGCCTCAAACGCAAAAGTGGCCAACGTATCATGGAGCCCTTAGACAAAATCCGCTCCCCCCGCCAAACCGCTAGTCTTTTTTTGCGCTCTAGCCTCGCAATTTCACTCACAATCATCTTCATCAGTGTCTTTTTTTGGGTAGATGAAAACAACACCATCTGGAGCTACTATATTGAAAGAACTTTAAACTCACTCCCATTTGCCTCAATACCAGTTATTAGTTCAATCATTGGAACCTCGGCATTACTTTTCATTCTAAACGTAGGAGTTAGACCGGTGTCCGCACTAGTAGGTACGCTTTTTAGCATCTTGATTCTCATCAACGGCATTTCAAGCTACTCGTTACTAGTAATCATTGGCGCTTGCTCTGCTTTAATTAGCTTTGATGAAGAGAAAATTCGTTATCAAAAACTTGAAACCCATCGCACTAAAATGTCAGAAATGAACCAGCAAATCAAGGAGCAGCTAAAGAAAAAAAAGCCCAAGAGAAAGCCTCAAAAGAAGAAGAAAGTAGAAAAAAAATTGACACCCAAAAAATAATCCGATAATTTAAGATTTCGACAATAAAGCAAATTACACTATAAATTTGCAACTATATCAAATTTCTTGATTGACAACGTTTGACACAATCGCTATTCTATTGACGCTCTCAAACAAAACGCACCCTATTTACTCTTGTTTAAATACTTAAAGTCGAATTTTATGACCACGCAAAGCTCTACTCAAGCCGACTTGAACTCCAAGATCAATCTTTCGGAGATCATTGAAGATATTTTTCTAGTTCTCACAAATAAAGAAAAGAATGTTATCATCAAAAGATTCAGTCTCGACAACCAACCAAAACAAACCTTGGAAAAGATTGGACAAGAGTTTTCTGTAACTCGAGAACGCATTCGACAAATTGAGAAAATTGCCCTTACTAAGCTGCGTCGCACTGTCCCCAACACTCGACTTAACGTTGTCAACAAACTAGCCAACGAAATCATCGAAAAAAATGGCGGAGTTC
>CAYGJQ010000030.1:20269-21011 GCA_964350285.1 uncultured Candidatus Peribacteria bacterium
ATTAGAAGAGAGAATTATCAGCGAAATTTTAAATCTTATCCACGCCAGCGAAAGCGTAGACAGTCACATCATTCGACTTTCCCTATATATCAATTCTGATCTCGAAAAAACCGATAAGTCACAAACCGCTAAACCTTTCTGGCGACTTAAAGCTATTCAAAACGACGAAATCAAAGAAATCATTAAAACCGGAATAAACCTTCTTAATAAGAAAGGTGACGTCATCTCCAATCAAGAGCTTGCTCCAAAAATTCAAAAACTTCTCGCTCCAAAATATTCTGAGATCAATACCACAAGAATCATTTCAACACTAGAAACAGACAAACGTCTCAAGAAAACTCAAGAAGGATTTGGCCTTATGTCATGGCGACACATCAATCCACAAAGCATCCGCGACAAAGCCTACATCGTGATGAAAAAAATCAACAAACCAATGCACTTCGTTGAAATCGCCAATAAAATCACTGAAGCTCAATTTGACAAAAAAGTAGTCACAACCCAAGCCGTCCATAATGAACTTATCCGCTATGAGCAATTCGTTCTCGTAGGTCGCGGACTATACGCCCTTAAAGAATGGGGATATTCAGAAGGAACTGTTGCTGACATTATCCGTCAAGTACTAAGCAAAAACAGCCCACTATCAAAACAGGAAATCATCGAAGAAGTACTCAAACAACGCCAAGTTAAAAAGGGCACAATCTCCCTAAACCTTCAAAAACATCCAGATTTCGTCCGTGTTGGT
>CAYGJQ010000031.1:0-265 GCA_964350285.1 uncultured Candidatus Peribacteria bacterium
TGTGTCGAGAGTGAAGGAACCTTCAGATAGGTTGATAGTACCGCTATGCTCTCCAACAACTTTGTAAGCGGCCCAGTCGATTTTACTAGCTTCGGTATCAACAATATATTCGCTACCGTTAGCAGGAGCGGAGGAAGGGGTTTGGGCTTCGCCTTTTTCCACAACTTCATTTTCTGCTGAACCACAAGCGGTTAATAAAAGGGTAAGACCTAGGACTATACTTAATCTAGCAAGTTTCATATTTAGATAAGTTAAATATTAGTGC
>CAYGJQ010000031.1:281-6294 GCA_964350285.1 uncultured Candidatus Peribacteria bacterium
TTGACTAAAGGTGTTCTCGCCAGGATAATAGCAATCCACTAATTAAAATGATGGAACAAAAAACTCCCCAACATACTTATCCTGAAGTTATCCACGAACAGCTACGACGCTTTATTGCTGAGGCCGCGAATAAAGATAAACCGCCGTTGATTGCGGTAGTTGGTCCGACTTGTTCGGGGAAAACTGGCTTAGGAGTTGAAATTGCAAAATGGTGTGATGGTGAAGTGATCTCGATGGATTCGCGACAGGTTTATAAGACGATGGATATTGGGACAGCGAAGGTGACTAAAGAAGAAGCTGATGGAGTGCCGCATCATATGATTGATGTGGTGGAGCCGGATGAAGAGTTTACGTTGGCGCATTATAAGGAGGAAGCGCTGAAAGTGATTAAGGATATTCATTCACGAGGAAAAATGCCGCTACTCGTAGGGGGAACCGGACTTTATTATTCGGCAATTGTGGATAATTTTCAGGTGCCGCGGGTACCAGCGAATGAAGATTTGCGATTGGAACTGGAAGTGTTGGCTCAGAATGAAGGAGTGAAGGCAGTGCATCAGATATTGGAATTGGAAAATCCGGAGGCAGCGAAGAAAATTCATCAGAATAATCTGCGCTATGTGATTCGGGCGATTGAGATTGCGCGGGCGGCGGATCCGGAAGGGCGGGGAAAGGCGAGCCGATGTTTAATACTTATACGATCGCGATTGATTGGCCGCGGGAGATTTTATATGAACGGATTAACAAAAGAGTGCATGGATTGATTGATGCTGGTCTGCTGGACGAAGTGAAAGGCTTGCTGGATCGCGGACTAACACGGGAAAACTCGGTGGCGATGGCGTCGCATGGTTATCAGGAAATTGTTCCTTATATAAAAGGTGAAAAAACTTTGGAGGAGTGTATTGAGGAAGTGCAAAAAAATACGCGGCACTATGCAAAGCGGCAATACACTTGGTGGCGGCGGTACCCAAAGGTGCGGTGGTTGGCGGCGGATCGGCTAAATAGTTTTATTTCGTTACTAAAAAATGATGGAAACAGAAAGAAGTGAGTATTTTAGTGAATGGGAATGGGAGGAACAAAAGCCTTATGTTGAAGCGCTGAAAGAAGTTGCCCAGTATGGATATGAATCGGTTGAGCTTGAAGAGGAGGCCAAGGAATTTATTGAAGTCCTGGGTGTTGAAGGATTGATCGGAGTAGCCCGAGAACAAATAGTGATTCGGCAAAACTGTTCAATAATATTAAAATGGAAGTTCGATGAGTTAGTGTTTCAGCCAAATTCTGCTGGCCATAATCCGATAGCTTTTGTGGGAGAGCAAATGAATGAAAACACGTATCAAATTGACTCCTGGCGGAAAGAATTAGCGAAACTGATTGATTACCGCAATAAACACCTTAGCGGGGAACCGCAAAGACTATTGGACAATCTTGATCTGGACTTAGAAATGATAAAAGAATGCCTCAGGCTTTTGATGGAGATGTTTAATATCGCAATTGCAGAAGAATTCCTGACGGCCCAAGTGGCACAGGTTGTGCATATAATTAGGCTGGAGGGGCTTCTTTTTGCGGCTCATAGTAATAGAAGTTTGGAGCAAAGATGTAATGATGGGACAACTGATCCATCAACTAGTACTGAAAAGGTAGAATTTTGGAATCAGGAAATAGACACCGTGAATAGACTGATTGAACAAAGAAATCGAAGGATAAGCACTGAACTGGAAGCAGCAGCCTTTGAATAGTTAAACAGTAGATCACTCTGAGCTATTTAAAAGACTGTTGTTGCCAAACTTATCGCCCTCTTTGTCAATCTCTTCTTGGTGTTTTAGCTAATTCTTCATTTTTTCTTGATATTTGGTTGCTATAGTGTGGTCGCATTTAATTTTGGAATATGCCTAAAAGATTTGTGGAACTAGCGCGCATTGCTCGGCTGTTACGGGAGCCTGGGGGATGCCCTTGGGATCAAAAGCAGACGGTGGATTCGATGTTGGAGCATTTTATGGAAGAGGCACATGAAGTAAAGGAGGCAATTGAGAAAGGCGACCGAGAAAACCTACGGGAAGAACTTGGTGATATGGTTTTTATGATCTTGATGATTGCGCAGATTACTGGTGAAGAGGGACATTTCACGATTAGTGAGGTATTGGAAGATATTGAAAATAAAATTAAACGCCGACACACTTGGGTGTTTGGTGATGACAAAGCAGAAACAGCGGAAGAAGCTTTGGCGTTGTGGAAAAAGAATAAAGCGAAAGAAAAAGAGTCGGCCTAAGAGGGGGGATTTTTTGTTTACCTATATATATGTCTGTTCAGAAGAAAAAATGGAATTTGAAAAATGACGATGCGTCCTTGCCTTTGAGCAAAAAGTTATTTTTAAACCGGGGCCTGGAAACTGAAGCAGAAATTCAAGAATTTATTGATATCGCCGAAGGAAACGGATTGCATGATCCATATCTCATGAAAGACATGGATAAAGCCGTGCCGCGTTTGATCGAGGCGATTGAGAAGCAGGAAAAAATTATTGTATTCGGGGACTATGATGTGGATGGCGTGACTGGAGCGGCGATTTTGCTCCGAACTTTGCATCGATTGGGGGCAGTGGTTTCATACCGGATCCCGCATCGGGTGCAGGATGGATATGGGTTAAATATGAAGTTTATTGATGAATTTATCCGAATCGGAGTGGACTTGGTGATTACTGTGGATTGTGGGATCTCTTGTAAGGATGAAGTAACGAAAGCGACTGAAGCTGGAATTGATGTAATTATTACTGACCATCATACCGTTCCATCGGAACCCCCAACTGATGCGGTGGCAATTGTGCACCCGTTGCAGGAAGATTGTGATTATCCGTTTAAGGGTCTCACCGGAGCGGCGGTTGGCTTTAAAGTATGTCAGGCGTTAGCGGAAAAATGCTTATCTCCGGAGGAACGAGAAGACTTAGTGATGTCATTGATGGATTTGGCCAGTATGGGAACAGTAGCCGATTGTGGCCCGTTACTTGGAGAAAATCGCTATATCGTGAAACGAGGATTGGAAGTTTTGAAAAATACACGGTGGGAGGGACTGCGGAAATTAATGAAGAATGCTGGCGTTGATGGCGAAGGACCATTGGATACAACGGCGATTGGGTTTCGGTTGGCGCCACGGATTAATGCGGTGGGGCGGATTAGTACACCACTTTATGCTTTGCAACTTTTACTGCAAGAAGAAGGATCGGAGAAAGCCGATCAGTTGGCTCAAAAATTGGAAGAAGTGAACCGGGAACGGCAGCAGATGTTGGAGAGAGCTTTTAATGATGCGCATGAACGGGTGAAAGAAGAGGAGGAGATGGTGATTATGGCTTGGGATGAAAGCTGGCATGTGGGAATTTTGGGATTGATTGCCGGGCGTTTGGCTCAGCAATATGGGAAACCGGCGATTATTAGAAGTAATGAGCACTTTAATTTGGTTGAAGCTTTGACTGCTCATGCTGAATTTTTGCAACACTTTGGCGGGCATCATGAAGCAGCGGGGTTTGATTTGAAAAAAGAGGACTTGGAGGGATTTGTTTCTGGGATGAAAAAATATGCGGCGGAGAAACTGGCAGAAGTTGATTTGCGTCCGACTTTGGAATTGGAATGTGAATTGCAACATCGCGATGTGACGTGGGAAACGATTGCTTTGCTGGAATCGCTGGGGCCTTATGGAACGGCAAATGAAGAGCCCTGTTTTTTGCTGCCAGACGTTGAAGTGGTAAAAGTGAAAAGAGTTGGAGCCGACATGAAACATCTGTCGTTGACGGTGAAACTTGGCGATGACCAAATTCGAGGGATTGCTTTTAAAATGGGAGAATATGAAGAATACTTAAGAGAACATGCCCGGGTGGACCTGGCTTGTCACTTGAAAAAAAATGTCTGGAAAGGGAACGAAAGTATTCAGCTGCAGGTGGTTGATTTGAGGTAAACCCTACCTCTTCTGACAAACCACGATATCCTGATAAGAAACGGATTCAGGTGGTTTTGACCATGACCCAGGATGAATTTTTAGGTCTTGGTCGAGGCTGAAGTTTGTGAGTTGGTCTTTGAGCCAATAGGTGGGATATGCAATTTCGGCTTCGGGGTTGTCTTTGTGGGAGTAGTGACAAATTTGGTCTTGGCAGAATTGGAAGCGAGCGGTGGCTTGGCCTTTTTGGATGCGGCTCTTGGTGGCGGGATCAAGAAGAAAGAAAGTGATAAAAGCTGTGCCACCAGGCTTGAGTACGCGGCTGATTTCTTTGAGGTAGTTGAGAGTGGTTTGGGTTTGAATATGAGTGAAAACGGATGTGGCAAAGGCGAAATCAAAAGTGTTGTCGTGGTAGGGGAATTTGAATTTCGAGGCGGCAAGGGGGCCTGCAGGGTTGTAGAATTTATTGTAGATATCGACGTGAGTAAAATGGAAATTAGGATGTTTGGGTGTAATGTTTTTCTGACACCATTGGATGCCTTTTTGGGCGATGTCGAAACCGTGGTATTCACCTTTTTCGGTGAGAAAATTAGTAAGAGGCATCGCCATCCGACCAATCCCGCAGCCGATATCGAGGATTTTGTGGTCCGGCTGGATTTGGCCGATGTTTTGAAAATGACCGAAGAATTCTTGGCCAACCTGTTCGAAATCACTACTACCAACAAAATTTAGACGACGGGGAGGGGCATTGCGTTTTTCACGCTTGATGAAACCGATCGCGTCCTGGAAGGCGTAGTAGGTGAGTTTTAGTTTCTTTTTGAGGGAAACTGGGAGGAGATATTTGGCCTTTTGCTTGATGGTTTTGAGGAGGGACATGGCTGAGGGGTAGGAGGCTAGGAGCTAGGAGGCTAGGGCATTTTGGCCTTTGGCCTCTTTATTTTTAGGATTTAGGTTTTTGGGGATTTCATTTTTTCTTCATAAAAAATTTCGTTTTTTTTCATTTTTGTTTGCTAGCCTTTGGGTGTCGCGGCAAAGAGGAAGTTATTAGGTTAGTGCGAAGGCAAGGTCTTCTAAAATATGTCGTATAAAGGTGAAGGCCAATCTTGGGTGGTAGATAAAGGGACTGAATGGCAGGAAGAGAGCGGTGATTCGTTTTTTTCTTGGTTTCAGGCCTGTCTTTACCTATGGCATCTAATTCCATTTTACGGCCCCCTGGATCCAGATTTCGTTTGCGAAATTGAGTTTACTTGAGAAACTCATGTGGGGAAATGGAAAAATCTTTACTCAAAATAACCTCTTTCCAGAGGCTTGGGGACTTTTGAAATTGGAAGGTGGGAGAAGATCAGGTTGGAGGGGAATAGTGTTGAAGAGGAATGAAGATCCCGCAGGTTTGCATTTGGCACGGGCTGCTCATTTCTCTTCAACAACTAACTGCTCTTCTCTCTGTTAAAGATCACTTAATTTCGCCTAGCCTTAGACAAGAAAATCAAGGCAAAAGACATTCCACCATGCTTCCCTAAAAAGTCAATAGCTAAATGCAGTTTCACAGCTCTGAAAGCGGACTTATGCCATTTTTTCTGGTATAATGTCTAGATTATTTTTGGCTATGGAAACAAAAACAAAAAACACAGGTGAAATCAGGGGATTTTTACGACTGACTGGGCTAGTGGTTACAGGAGTGACCGTTGGCTTAATGACGGTCTTAGGGCCTTACCTACTTTTGGCCCAAGGGACGGCGGGGGGGACTGGCTCTTCGGGGACTAAAGCTTCTTTTGTGGCGATTGATGCGGATTGTCGGATTGCGATTAAGCCGTTTATTGATAAGCAGCAAAAAGAATTTCAGGAATTTATGCAAAAAACTTTTGCCAATAAGAGCGACAATAGTGTGCTGATTGATATTGGCGTGCGGAAGTACCGTAGTTTTCGGAAAGAGATTTTGGATCATTTAAATAAACATATTCCGATTTCTGGCGATGTGTCAGAGAACCTAACGCAGCAATTGGCTTGTCGGAAAATTGCTCAGGATGCCTTGATTACGGCGGAGAATATTTTACGGAAACATGTAAGGGATACAGCTCAAGGGAAGAAAACCACGAAG
>CAYGJQ010000031.1:6304-8062 GCA_964350285.1 uncultured Candidatus Peribacteria bacterium
AGACTGGGGGAACTGCAGCGAGAGATTGGGACGTTTAAAGGCTATATGGACAGCTTTTCGTCGAAGCTCCCCTGCTATACGGCGCAATGTATTAAGTAATTTTTGGGATGAAACTTTTTTGGCAAACAATGAGACGGAGAAAATATCTTTCGCTGACAGTAGTGATGTTGGTGTTGTGTTTATCGTTGATAACTATCCCCTCTTTGCTGGCGGCGGGAACACCGAAGAAAACGAAAACTTATGAAGAGCTTTCTTACGCCAAAGCCCAAGCGCTTTACCATGTAAAGATCAATGACCTGTTTAATAAAAAGATAAAGCTGATGTTTGACGGAAAAGGATCGGAGAAAGGAAACTGCAAAGATGAAAATGATGTCACCACTTACTGTGTAGCGCAGCAGGCAACGGAAGAATATTTCTTGTATCGAGCAGCTTTGTTGAAAAAACAAACGCAGGTTACTGACCAGGATTTAAGAACTGGAGAAGCGCTATTTAAACGTTATATCAAAGGCGATGTAGATGCCATGCTGCAACGGATCGATAAACCGCAAACTTCTAATGACAATGCTCAGTTGGGTCTGATTGCGGCACAACGCTCTTCTCTGATCAACCAAGAACTTAATACCTCGCAAGCTGCACTAGATAAGACCTTGGAAGCTTACAATGAGCTGAAGATGGCTTATCCGCTACATGTGGAATTTGAAAAAACTTATAAACACTTGGAAAAATATCGGGACCAGTTGAAAAAAGTGAGAACGCAGCTGGAAACATATCCTGGAAAATTCCATGACGCTACTACTACTCAATGTCAGTAAAACTAATGAAATACCTATCACCTAACAATCCGGCTCAACTGATGGAATCGCTGAAAGTGATTCTGATCTCCGCTTTCTGCACGGTTGCGTTGATGCTGTCTTGGTTTGCAGGGATTGCTTTGGCTGCTGACACCAATCAGACACCGACTGGTTTGCCGGCGGTAATTCAGAGTGTTACCGGGAAGAAAAACTTGAAATGGGAAGAAATATTCAAGAACAAGGAGACCTTTGGTCAGAACATGTATTTCAAGATCTATGAACAAACTCAGATCAATCCAGAAGAAAAAGCTTTGAAAGCAAGTGCAGAGAAGCTGGGGATTACCCCAAGTCAGGTGAAAGAGATTATGAACGGGAGCATTGGGCCGATTCTGACGAAAAATCCGCGGATTAGTGTCGATCAAGCGTTGGTGGAGATGGATCGGATGCGGAATGTTCATCTAGAACAACTGGTGACTGATGTGGTGGAGAATGATTTGAAGGCAATAGCGGAACCGAGTGAGATGTTTTCTAATGGTGACACTAGTGATTCAGGTTTTGATTTGATTGTAGATTTGAATCGGATTGAGAAGATTCTGTTTGATACTTCAACTCCGGTTGATGTGGGGGGGAATCAGTTGGATTGGGGAAGTGGATTGCCGGGACGGGAGCCGTTGAATAAAGATGATCAAACAACAGGTGGCCAAAACGACAACTCCGGATCAAATAATTCTGGACTTAGTGGTGGAGACAAATCTAGTAGCAATTCAACTGAAGATGATATTAAAACTGCTGCTGCTCCGGCGCCTGTTGATCCGAATATTTGTTTGGTAGATCCAGAACTTGAAAAAGGATTGAAGACATTAGGTGAAGATTCGCAGACTGATCCGCGGTTGCGTGACCGTTCGGGAACTACGGGGTCTGATTCGGGTAATGGCAACGGCGGAGACGCTGGAGCAGGAACAAGTGG
>CAYGJQ010000031.1:8072-17612 GCA_964350285.1 uncultured Candidatus Peribacteria bacterium
TGATAATGGCAGCGAATCGGGTGATAGTGATGATGCGGTGGAAGCACCTAAGACTGGAGATTGGTCAGTGCCGCAGATTTGTGATGGGGTGCTGTGTTTCACTGTTGAAGCAAAGATGAAAAAAGCAGAAGTAGCACCGCCGAAAGCTGACTGTGTAGCCTGCCATGTTACAGCGATGAATAAAACTATGAAGGAATTGCTGTCAAAATCTCTGTTGCCAAGTAAATTGACCGGTAATGCAATGGAACCGGGGAAATGTAAGCAGGCGGCAGTGACGTCATTTACTTCAGTGAATATGAATGTGGTATTGATTCCAAAACCAGTACCAGCGCCGTCTCACGATGATTTGGTTGTGGGAAAATCGGTGGTCGATGAATGGAATAAGTTCACTAGTCGCTATGCGGGCACAGGAAAAGTCACCGACAAACAAGCCGCAGCTAATTTGAAGCGAATCCCCAAATCCCTGACAGATAAAGTTACAGATAAAACTATTGAGGATTCTTCTTTGACTTCTTCATTAGGCGAAGTTTACGAAAAAATTGATAAAACTCTGACCTCGATTGAAGCCCAACGCAATAAAGACTTAGCAGATCTCCAGACGGCAGGAGATGTGAATAATGCTTCAGCTCATTACCAAGCTTTGCGCTATCAACTAGATACGATGATTTCTTATTTCAATAGTTATAAAAAAATATTCAGTGATATTCAGGTGCCGTGCAAAAGCCTATTAAGTAAAAAAACCTGTAGTTAATTATGTGGAAAAATATATTAAAAAAACTAGTGATTGGATCTTTATGCGCTTTGCAGCTCAGTGTGATTGCTGGGTCGATGATAGTTAGTGCGCAGACGATTCGGCCGACCTCGGCAAAACAGTGTTCGCCGCAAGAGGCGTTTCGGAATTGGAGCGAATTCTTATCGGCGGTAGCGAGTTATGAGGGATTTACTGAGTACTGGAAAGAAGTGCTGGGATACCACAGTTCGTGTCAGTACAACGATATTTTGGCGGTTCACAAAAAAATTGATGCTATTGAGAAGCGGATTCGAACTTCGTTTTATGCATGTAATAATCAGGCGGTGGATAAATTAAAACCGCAATACCATAAAGCACGGGCGGAACTTTTCTATGTGCGAAACTTTGTGGAAACAAAAGATGGCCGCTTGGTACCGCGGAATGATCAGTTATTGAAAACCCAGATGCTGGAGGACTTTGTGAAGTCGCGACGGGTGATGGGTGAAACCGAGCTTGATAAATATTTTGAGGAATTCAAAAAGAAGTATGCGAGCAAGAATCAAGAATATGCGAAATGTGATGATAATCAATGGAAGCAGGTTTCGAAAAAATGGAAAGAATTAAAGGAAAACTTTAAGAGCCTAGGTGGTGATTTGGATAAAGAGTTTAAAGCGGGACAAAAGCAGATTGCCGATGCGGACAAAACAAAAAATGCGCCGCAAGGGAAAGGGAAGAGCTTTTTAGAAAGGACTTTTTCCTTCACGGTTAACGGGCAAAAACCAGGCAAAGGGTTTGCGCAAATTGGAGCGGAGATTACGAAGAAAGCTAAGGAAGTTGTGCCGCGGCCACCTACTCTGAATCAGGTGGGAGAGGCCTTTGCCCGAGACCAGCAGGTGAGACTAGAGAAGATTACCAAACAGGAAATGCTTGATCGTTATACAACTCGTTACAAGCAAGGTGGGGATGAAGCTTTGGCGGATTTGATTGTGAGAATGCAAGGACTGAATACAACAGTGAAGGATACGATTCCGGTGCTAGGAAAGCTGGGACAATGTAGCCAGAAAATTGCGAAGAAACAATGTAAGTAGAGGAGAAGTGCATTGGCTCCGCTTCGTGTAGAATTTTGATTTCAACTCAACTTGTCGCCTAAAAATCACAAACTCGCTTCGCTCAAACAATGTGATTTTCTTGACGGCCCCTGCGTTGGTTTCAATTTGCAAAATCTCACAAGGCGCTTCACCACTGCACTTCTCCTCTACGGGTTTGGAGGCCAAAAGATATATTTGGGAAACACAAAAGCCCCGCTGGGAGGTGGGGCTTTTGTAGGCTTTTCTAGGGGACTTGTATGGACATATTTTAGACAAATTTCTGGGGAAGCGGCTTGGCTTCCTGGGTCCGACGGAGTACGAACGAGAGGATACTTCCTTTGAATCGTGATGCAATTGTAGTGTGGGGCATAGATTCGTTGATATCTTCGACGTACTCTTTAGTAATAGTTTTGCAATAGGGGCAGTTCTCCATTCGGTTGGAGATGCCTTTGCCGCAGTGTAGGCAATTGAAGATCATGAGCGTGATGTCACAAGTTTGTAAATTGTGACAGTGATTTGGAAGGAACGATTGAGAGTTAATCGAGGAGGAAGTCTTGGTCCAAAGATTCCGTGTTTTGTACTTGAGTGTTGGGAACTGATTTTTTTTCGGCTGGTGGCTGCGGGGAAGTTGCGGGGTGCTCAGTGTGAGCGGCTCGTTCCGGACGCGATACAGCTGAAGCTGTCGGGGACGTTTGGGGTGCAGATGTGGTTTTTGCTTTTGGCGAGACTTCTTTGTTTTGAGCGGTGTTTTTGTTGAGGAAAGCCTCAACGTCACTTTCTCTAATTCGATACATTCGTCCGAGATTACTGCCTTTGAGTTTCCCTTGCTTGATGTATTTCAAAACTGTGAAGGGATGCACTTGCAAGATGCCAGCGACTTGCTCGGAAGTGAGAATTCGTTCGCGCATTAAAGTTTTCGTAAATGAATGAAAAATTTACTGGAACTTTAACATCATTCTTAATCTCTTCAAAATTTAGCTCAATTGATTAACTCCGAATCTGTTCAAACTTATTTTCAAACTGTCGAAAGAGTTATAGCACTTTTTACACAACTTTTCAATAAACCTGACAAGATTATTTTATTTTGATTAGCTTTTTTAATGTTTAACTTAGTTTAGAAAATTTTTGGCTTGTTTACCTCATTTAGTTAAAGAATATTAAACTTTATTAAATTCTAGTAAACGGAATTGAATCGGTTTTTGGTACAATTTTGAGAGTTGGTCAAATTAATGAGGACAAATTTCTTGGTTTTGGGTGTAACAGAATTGGCGAAAAATTCGATTTTGAAATTGAGAGTTTGTTGGTGCTAAGGTGTTGGGGATTTAGAAGATAATTGAGATAAAAATGTTGATTCTCCTCTCCCCGGCCAAAAGATTGGATTTTGAAAATCCAGCACGTTCCCCGAGATATACGGAACCAAGACTTTTGAAAGAAACAGAGATTTTAGCGGATGATTTGAAAGGATATTCTGAGCAAAATATTCAGAAACTGATGGGAGTGAGTGAAGCGATTGCGGAATTAAATCATGAACGATTTCAATCTTTTAAAACTCCGTTTACTAAAAAAAATGCCAAGCAGGCATTGGAGGCTTTTAAGGGAGATGTCTACAGAGATATCGATATAGAAAACTATAGCGATGAAGAATTTGAATTTGCTCAAGAACATGTACGAATGCTATCGGGCTTTTATGGAGTTTTGAGACCGTTTGATTTGATGCAGCCTTATCGCTTGGAAATGCATACAAAAATGAAAAATGAACGGGGGAAGAATCTTTATGAGTTCTGGGGGCCGCGAATAGCGAAGGTCTTGAATGAAGATTTAGCAGAATACGGATATGACACGATTGTGAATTTGGCCTCAAAGCAATATTTTGATGCGGTTGAGAGTGAAACGCTGGGGGCGAAACGAGTGGTGACACCGGTGTTCAAAGAAAAGAAAAAAGACGGATATAAAATCGTGGCTTTGTTTGCGAAGCTGGCACGAGGGACAATGACGAACTTTGCGGTAAAGCATCGAATTGATGATCCAGAAGGTCTGAAGGACTTTAGCGAGGATGGCTATAAGTTCGCACCAAAAATGTCTAAGGAGGATGAATGGGTGTTTGTGCGAGGCTGACCCCTTGAATTCAAAAAAAGATTTGAATATTTTTTAGCACTCAACTAGAGTGACTGCTAGTTGTTTGTTAATTTTTTTACTATGGAACTTTCGAGAGAAAAGGCGTGGGAATTAATGTGCGAATGGACTGAATCAGATAAGCTGCGCAAACACATGAGGGCTGTAGAAGCGGCAATGAGGGCCTATGCGAAGAAATTTGGTGAAGACGAAGAAAAATGGGGAATTACAGGATTACTGCATGATTTCGATTATGAAAAGCATCCTTCAACTGAAGAACATCCGTTTGTAGGAGTGGAATATTTGCGAAAGGAAGGTTATCCGGAAGATATGCTGCAGGCAATTTTGGGGCATGCGACTTATTCGGGGGTTGCTCGTGAATCGATGATGGCAAAGACTTTGTTTGCGGTCGATGAGCTATGTGGGATGGTGATGGCTTGTGCCTATGTACGACCGGATGGAATCGAAGGGATGAAACCGAAATCGGTTAAAAAGAAGTTAAAAGATAAAAACTTTGCAGCGGGCGTTAATCGTGATGATGTGAACCTTGGGATCGAAGAAATGGGCGTGGATCGAGATGAACATATCCAGATGGTGATCGATGCCTTGGCGGAAATCAAAGACGAACTGGGAATTTAGACGCTTGGTGCTGATGAGACTTGGAGCTTGAGTTTTCTAAGAAAATCTATAGCTGACAAGTCACCAGCACTGGCGCTAAAGTCTTCGATATGCGATATCGCTTCATTGGAATTGATTTGGTAGATTTGCCTAAAGACTCTTTTAAGCTGATCTGTCGGACAATAGAATTCGCCGCTAAAGGCCATAGCAAAGAAGAGATCTAATGATGGCGTGAAATTAATCTGAGCGACACGAGACTCGAGTGTCTTAAGTAACTTGCTGAGGTTGTGCTGATGGCAGTCAAGGTCCATGCCAAGGCTATAATTCGAGTAAATTTCTTGCCATAACGGATCATTTTCATCGTGGGGATCGAGAAGCTCGTCGTGCAGATTATGCTTGTAGGCTAAAATAAATTCGGGCTGCGTTTCAATGCGACCGAAACTGTTTTTGACGATTGAAGGAGACTGAAGACAAGCAAACACAGTATCGGCAAAAAGCTCGGAGTAATAACTGATGATCTCTTGAATTAACTCAACTGACTCTAAGTCTTCGCTTTCACCCAGTACTTCTAGTACTTGATTGCGAATTTGGGTGCGCTCATTCAACTGAAGCAGTCCTAGATCGCTTAATTCATGAAAATCATCCTGATTTAGGTCCTTCAATTCAGTAAATTGGAAAAATTCGTCTCGAAGTTTGAAAATTTCAGATTTTTTGGCTGAATTCATAGGCAAGCAAAAAGGAACGCTTTATAAAAGCTTTCCCCCTGAATGTCAACTAAAGACTAAAGGAAGTCCTCCATCAATTTGGCGATATCGAAATGCTTTACCTCATCAACTGGCTTAGTAGTCATCCCCTGCCTGTTTACGAGTCGCTCCATAAAACCAGGATGGGGGTTTTTATATAGGACACCGAGGTAAATCTCGTTGTCGATGTCCATGGCGATTTCTTTGGCCGCTCGAATATCAGTATTGTCATAGCCTTTTACATCTTCAACGTAGCGCACACGGTCCCAGAACCAGTTTTGAGTATTGGTGCGGTTGTAAGTGGTGCAGACTTGGAGAACCTCGATAAAAGCGAACCCTGAATGATTCATCCCTTCACGGATAGTTTTGGTCATATGCTCGAGGTTGCCGGAGAAAGTACGGGCAACAAAGGTGGGATTCAGAGAGAGGACGAATTCGATGGGATTGATAGGGTCAGCGATAACACCATCAGGGGCGGAATTCATTGGCATGCCGCGTTTGGTAGTGGCTGAGGGCTGACCGGTAGTGAGGGCGTAAAGAGTATTATTGTGCTGGATGAAAGTGAACCGGTAGTCGTTGCGGATAGCGTGAACGAGGTGATTGATGCCTTCCGAGTAAGTGGCACCGTCGCCAGCGGAAGCGATGACTTTGAGGTCTGGATTGGCGATGGCGATACCAGCAGCGAGTGGCAATACCCGACCGTGGAGGCCATGAATGGTGTAGGCCGTGAGTTTATCGGAACCGTTACCGTTACAGCCAACATCGAAGCAAAGCATGGCCTGATGATGTGGAATTTCCTCAAGAGTGAGTGCCATGCGGGTGGCGTTTTGAATCGAGTAGTTTCCGCAACCGGAGCACCAGGTGAGTTTTTCGTCTGACTCGTACTTTTGGTAGAGGTCAGCATGCTTGATGATGCCGTTCACTTCTTTGATGGGGTTTGGTTGGTTCATGAGGGGTGGGGATTTTGGGGTATGGGTAAGGTCAGGCCTGACTACTGAAAACAAAGAGTTTCCCTTTATTCAGCCCTTTTTCAAGTATAATGTTTGATCTTCTCCTTTTACGACATATTTTGAAGATCACGCTTCGTGCAAACCTACTACCTAGCCTTTTTGTATCAGCTGACTGTCCCAACATATCAATTAAAAATGAAATTTTTCGAAATTTTTTATGAAAAAAAATGAAATCTATATTTGCCTTTTGATGTATTCAATAACTTCGTCGACGAAGAATGGTCGACCGTTCCATTTTAAGAAAGAATCATGGAAGATGATTCCGGTTTTGTCTTCGATGATTTTACCAAGCTGACCGTGGTAATTATTTTCGATGAGACAGACTTTATTGTTGCTTTCCACAAAACTGGAGACCTTTTCAGGCTTAAATGGCCATAGATACTCATAGTGAAGATAATTAACTTTGACTCCCTCTTCTTCTAATACATCGATTGCGTCAAGAACGGCGTTTTTTACCCCGCCCCAACCGATGAATGAAATATCGGCACCTGATTCGGGGCCATAAATCTCGGGCTCGGGTATTGCCTCGATTAGCTTTTCCTCTTTGGCCATTCTTTTACTAATCATTTTCTCAGCAAGCTCAGCGTCTTCCGTAAGTTCGCCGGACTCCCAGTGTTCGTCGCCGTTGGCGAAGAAGGTGGCGGGACTAGTGCCGGGGGCCCAACGCTTGGAGATGCCCGATGAACTTACTTTGTATCGATCTGATGATTTGAGACTTTCTAATTCCTGTTTATCTGTAACCAAGCCGCGTTCAATTGGGATGGTGAATTGGTCGAATGGATCAACCATTGTTTTTGTTTCGACAACGACTTTCTCTGTTAAGACGATCACCGGAATTTGGAATTTCTCAGCAAAATTCAAGGCGTGTTGAATTAACTCAAATGATGAGGTTGGATCGCTACAACCAATTACGAGCCGTGGAAATTCACCGTGACCGCCATAGATTGCGAGATTGAGATCACCTTGCGCTGTCCAGGTAGGAAGCCCGGTGGCTGGCCCGGGTCGCTGGGCAATGATTATGACTAGCGGATTTTCGATCATCCCGGCAAGTGAAAGACTTTCGGTCATTAAATCAAAACCACCGCCGGAAGTTGAAACTAGGGCCCGTGTTCCGGCATACATGGAACCGATGGTCATTTGGGCGGCAGTAATTTCGTCTTCAGCTTGCTTCACGACGATTCCAGTATCATGCGAAGTTTTAGCGATGTAACTAAGGATGCCGCTGGAAGGACTCATCGGATAAGCGTAATAAGTGCGCACGCCGGCATGGATTGCACCGAGGGCTATGGCCGCGGTTCCGTCGATTAATAATTTTTTAGGTGGATTCCATTCTGGTTCTTCAATCTCATGGCTTGGTAATTTTTTAGACTGAGGCCTAACTTCGAACTCTTCAGGCTCGAATCCAGCCTTAATACATTTGAGGTCGATTTCGAGAATTTTTGGCTTAGAGGAAAACTGCTCCTTTACTTGTTCCTCTAAATACTTCAGGTCGAAGCCACAGATTTTCCAGAGAACACCAATCAATACCATATTGACGACGATTTCGTTACCACCGAGGCTGTAGGCGATCTGACGAGCGGGGAGATAAACTACAGTTAAATCTAGCTCATTGGCATTTTTCTCAAGATCCTTTACGAGATGATGACGTTCGTAGCCGTGGATTACAATGCCTCCCTTTTTAACAGTTGGGAGATACTTAATGAGATTGTTGCGATCTAAGGCGACGAGAACATCGACTTTGGTTTGAAGCGAGCGGATTTGCTTATAGCCGAAATCAATCTGAGCACAAGAATTACCACCTTTAATTAATGAAGGATATTCGCGATCGGAATTGACGTAAAACCCCATCCGTTTGAGAGATTTCATAATGATCTCCCCAACACTGAGGAGTCCCATTCCGCTTTCTCCAACTACTTTTATGGAATATCTGTTCATTTTTTCTTCATAAAAATTTTAGATTTTCTTCATTTTAAATTGCTACCCTTTGGGTGGTGGCAGGGGGATGGTGGGCCCGCAATTGTTAAATTTTCGCACTTAACTCCTGAGCCCACTCCTCTACCTTGATCATTTGCCACATCGGTGACCGGTTGATCTCTAGTGCCTCATGAATAACTTCACCGCCAACTTCTTTTACAGCATGTTGCATGATGGGAGAAGACTCGACGTTGTAATGATTGTCGTATTTGTCGTCACCTAAACCGATAATCGCGAACTTTTGTCCTTTGAGATTAGATTTCTTTAACTCTTTGATAAATGGGATCATGTGATCTTGAAGCAAACCATGACCATAAGTTGAAGCTCCAAGGATACAGATGTCATGCCCCTTGATGTCTTTGATTTCGCTGAGCTCAGCTCTTTGGACCGTGACTTGGTGTTTTTGAGACCGCATAACTTCAGCAACCTTGTGACAAACCATTTCGGTATTACCGCTTGTTGAGCCGAAAACTATGATTACTGAGGCCATACCTTTTGGATAAGTGATGCTTAATATTTTTAACAAAAATCATTTAAATCCACAATTGCGAAAGTCTTTTGTTTGCGCTTTTTAACAGTGTTATATTCTTAGGGCTTAATCTTTAACTACTGGAATTATGGCTTTTCAATTACCAGACTTGCCCTATGACTACAACGCGTTGGAGCCACACATTGATGAGGAAACAATGCACTTGCATCATGGGAAGCATCATGCGGGATATACAGCGAAATTTAATGCTGCGATTGAAGGAAGTGAATGGGCAGAGAAATCAGCTGAAGAAATTTTGAGTAATATTGACTCCCTACCGGAAGAAATGCGCGGAGCAGTTCGCAATAATGGTGGGGGTTTCTGGAACCATGCACTTTTTTGGGAGATCATGTCCCCGAATGGTGGTGGCGAACCGAGTGGAGAGCTTGCTGAGGCGATTAACTCAGCCTTTGGAGACTTTGCTTCATTTAAGGAGCAATTCAACAACGCTGCAGGGACTGTTTTTGGTAGCGGATGGGCCTGGTTGGTGAAAAAAACTGATGGCAGCTTGGAGATTGCGAAAACTGCCAATCAAGACAATCCGTTGATGGACGGTTCAGGAACGCCAATTCTAGGACTAGACGTTTGGGAACATGCTTATTACCTTCGGCGACAAAACCGCCGACCGGAATACATTGAAGCATGGTGGAACGTTGTGAACTGGGATCAAGTAGCGAAAAACTTTTCAGCTTAATTGTGGACTTTGAAATTCAATATCGAGAGGTAAGTGATTGAT
>CAYGJQ010000031.1:17701-20896 GCA_964350285.1 uncultured Candidatus Peribacteria bacterium
CGGCAGCTACTGGACTGGCTCAAACCCCGGAAGCGCAGAAGATCTTTACTGACGTGATTGATTCGCACCCCAATCATGATGCGGTAATATATGTGCAAGGCCAAGCGATCGTCCAGGGCTATGAGGATAATACTTTTCGCCCTGACCGCTCTATTAACCGGGCTGAGTTCACGAAGATTATCGTTGAAGCGGTTTATGATGATAGTGAAATTCTGAGTTGCCTGGAAAACACTAATTCTTTACTGAAAGATGTTGAACGAGATGCTTGGTTTGCAAAATATGTATGTGTAGCGGCAGCGAAGCAGATTGTTCAAGGTTATCCCGATGGGACCTTCAGGCCGAGTCAAGACATCTCATTTGTTGAGGCAGCGAAAATTATTGCGATTGCTTTTGGCCACAACACGCAAGCTATTAAGGAAGGAGATCAATGGTTTACGCAGTTTGTACGTTATATCGAGGCACAAAACTCAATTCCTACTTCAATCAATGCCCTCGACAAAAAAATTACCCGTGGAGAAATGGCGGAAATGATTTACCGATTAAAAACGAAGACAGTCAATAAGCCCTCTAAATCTTACACTGAATTGACTGGAACCGAGGAAACCACACCAACAAGCGACCAGCCAACCAAAGAGGAAGAAGAAAACAATGATCCGGCGGTAATGATTGATTACAAGGGGGAAGTGCTTGCTGGCAGCAAAGACAAAGCTCCATTCCTGGCCTTCAATCAAGAAGATTACGAAGCAGCAGTAAAAGCAAATAAGACAATTTATCTTTACTACTACGCCACCTGGTGCCCGATTTGCATCAAAGGAGTGAAAGAAAAAATTGCGGCTTTCGATGAAATTGAAGATAACCAATTCGTTGGTTTCCGGGTAAACTGGAAAGATGATGACACTGATGAATACGAAGACAAACTGGCGAAAGATTTCGCGGTGACTTTTCAAAGCAGCTCGGTGATCGTAAAAGGTGGCGAGGTAAAATACAAAACTACGGCGTCAATCAAGAAAGACAAGGTGATTGAAGTACTAAAAAAAGCGGCAGAATAAGCTGGAAACAAAAAAGGAAATCTTGAAGCGCCCTCTTGCTGAGGGCGTTTTTACTGTTTCGACCATGGAGCATTGACACTCTCAGCCTAAGAGTGCTAAAAATTAAGCATAATCTTTCTATCATGAATTACAGATATTTCTCATGAGTCGGTTGCGTAAGGAACACCATTTCTATCTGCTTACTACTCTCGGTTAACTGAGACGGTGAATTTTGCAGATTTTTTTATGCATTTTGATGCATAGCTTGTTTTATACGTAACCAATTATTTAATCATGTCTTACTTACCAGAAATTTTAACTGTTTTTGTAGTTCACCTGCTGGCTGTGATTGCGCCGGGACCGGACTTTATTATGATCACTCGCAATTCGTTTGTGTACTCTCGGCGATCGGGAGTTTATTCGGCTTTGGGCTTATCACTGGGAATGTTAGTGCATATGGCCTATACGATAGTGGGGATTGGCGTACTGATCTCACAATCGATCATTTTGTTCTCAATTATTAAATATTTGGGAGCCGCCTATCTTATCTATCTTGGATATGGAGCGCTTAAGGCGAAGAGTGTGAAAGGAGCTTTAGAGAATCAATTGAAAGGTCTGAATCACTCACGAAAAGACTTAAGTCCGTGGACGGCGGTGAGAATGGGATTCTTAACTAACGCTTTGAATCCGAAAGCGACTTTGTTCTTTTTGAGTCTCTTTACTCAAGTGGTTGACCCGGCGGCACCGGCAGCGATCTACTTGATCTATGCACTGGTGATTTTCATGAATGGCTTTGGCTGGTTTTCACTTCTGGCCTTGGTGCTATCACATCACAGGGTGCAAAAACTGTTTGGCAAGTTTGGCCACTATATTGAGCGAATCCTCGGTGGAATGCTGATTTTACTGGGGCTAAAAGTTGCTACTGCGGCAAATGAATAAGCACTAACCTAAGGGCGTCACCGACTTTGGAATGACGCCCTTTTGCTTAACAAAAAAAACGAGGTAAAATAACAACATGGCTAATGAAATTACTTTTACAGTGTCCTTTGTAGCGGGATTGGTTTCCTTTATCTCCCCCTGTGTACTCCCAATCATTCCAGGATTTTTGGCTTACTTAGCAGGATCATCGTTAAAAGAATCGGAGTCACAAAGATGGCAGATTTTTTTGAATAGCTTGTTTTTTGTTTTGGGATTTTCAACAGTCTTCGCGGTTTTGGGAGTAGTATTACAAACTGTACTGGTGCAATTTGCAGCGGAAGTGCAGCTTTGGCTATCACGGATTGGCGGTGGGTTGATTATTTTCTTTGGCCTATATTTGATGCACCTGATTCGAATTCCGTTTTTGGAGCAAGAACATAAGCTAGCTGTTGATAAAAGCAAAAAATCGTCATTGGCGACCTCGTTTTTGTTTGGGGCAGCATTTGCGGCTGGGTGGACGCCTTGTGTAGGGGCAGTGCTTGGAGGAATTCTAGGTCTAGCCGCGGCAATGCCAGGATCAGCATTTGGATTATTGGTTGCCTACTCTTTGGGACTAGGATTGCCATTTATTTTGGTGGGACTATTTGCATCACAGGCCCAGAAATTTTTCTCAAAATATTCTGGTTGGCTGAATTATGTACAAATTGGATTTGGAGTGATTCTGATTCTACTCGGAATACTGGTTTTCACTCAAAGACTGGACTTAATAGCAAACTTTGACTTAGTGAACCAATGGGTCATGGGTGGTTAATTAATTTTTAATTGAGGCTATGAATAAAAAGGTTGTATTGCCGATAGTGGTGATTTTGATCATCGGGGCGATTTCATATCTGGAACTGACAAAAACTGAAGTTGAAGCACCGGTAATTGAGGTAAATAAAAACATTGAATTGGACCAAAATGCGTTAGCAAAAGCGAGAATTGCCTTGAAAAAGAAACAATTTGATTCTGCGAAAGAAATTACGACGCCGGACCATTTTATCAATACTGAACCGGTAAAAGTCAGTGACTTGATTGGAAAAAAAGTAATCTTGATAGACTTCTGGACTTATAGCTGCATCAATTGCCAACGGACGCTTCCGTATTTGAAAGAATGGCATCGGAAGTATGCGGATCAAGGGTTGGTGATTTTAGGGCTGCACACCCCAGAGTTTGAGTTTGAGAAGAGTATTGAGAATGTTGAGGATGC
>CAYGJQ010000032.1:0-7743 GCA_964350285.1 uncultured Candidatus Peribacteria bacterium
CGCAGCCCACCGGAGCCGCAGGCGAGGATGGGCGAGCAGGGGCCCCCGCAAATCTTCGATTTGTGGGGTGAAGGAGCACTGAACCGTAGACCGAAGAAGCCTGCGAAGCAGGATTCGTAGTGTCGAAGGTTTAGCTCGACGCAGAAAAGGACCTCCTTGTGTGCACTTGATTTAGAATCCAGTGCGGAGGTCCTTCCCCAGTACGTGTGGTTGTTGATCATGGTTACGGCTTGCTGATGGACTGAGAGCACATTTTGTTGCTCTCAGTTCCGACATCGCCATTGCGCCCGACATACACCAGCCAACCTTTGGGGAGGCCTTGGATGCTATCGGAATGGCAGGCGGTCGACGGGTTGGCCAGGGTGAGCTCGGCACGATCACAGAGTTGCACGCACGCCTTGTTCGACTGACGTCCACTGAGCAGCTCATTCGTATCCAGGAAGTCAACGCACTGCGAGTTGCAGCGGGTTTTGTTGCTCCATCCCGAACCATTTCCCTGCCATCCCAGAGGGGAGCGGGGATTGTCAGGGGAGCCACATGCGACCAAGCTAAGACCCATAACCATTGCCACCGCCATCACGATCAAATTCAAGTTCATCTTTCTCATCTTTGTTGTCTCCTGTTTCATGAGAGAGTTGTTTTTTCCACATGTCGCCCAGTCACGGACGAGCATTCCACCGGCAACCAAAGTTGCAACCAGAATGCTGTCCATCACTGGAACTTTCGTACTGAGGTGTAAAAGGTCACACATTCGACATTCGCTTCCTCTTCCTGCCACATGGACAGTGCTCGCTTCAGGCTTATTACTCCGCCGAAAGAGCGCAAATCAGAAATCTGTCAAATTGTGACCTATTTTATAACATGGATCACCAAAAAAGTCAATAGGTGAAGCTGAAATAACTGAGAAACATTCTACTTAATTTTATCCTTTCCGGATTCAGCTAAGCACACATCACGTTCAATTTGAGAGCTAAGCCTCGCCAGCTCACCCTCTATTCGCCACCGGTCTGCATTGATTTCAGCAGATACCTCAGCTATCCATTGATCTACCTCTACATCTCCAAAATCAATAAAATCCAGCGGATTCATCGCCAGTAATTCCTCACGTGAAATCTTAAACTTAGCCATTAAAGCCGCTTGAACCTCCTCTGAGCCAGCAATCTCTTCTTTCAGAGTAAGAATCAACCTTTTCGAATTACTCATCTGACCTTCTTCTTCAGTTCCTTTCCGAACATCTTCAATTCCCATAATTATTTTTGTTAAACAAAAGGGCCACACTATACCTTAAATATAGAATTTATCAAGTATGTTGTTGACCCCAGAATCATTAAGTTAAAAACAGCCCTGTCCTTGTAGAAAAAGCCTGTATATCACCTTCTAAAAGTTTAAACTCTACAAAATTAAAGAAATCATTGATTCGCTTCAGTCCATCTGCATCAACTCCTTGCTGCAATACAGACTTTAAAAGCTCACCCCCTTGCCTCACAAAGCCAATCCTGGTGGACTGCGAGATCAGTTGAGTGTTCCAGTGTCGTCCACCTTTTTCATTTTCAATATCCAATCCAAGACTTTCAAAGACACGATCAGTTTTCGCAATCGCTGCATGAACCTCATCGACAGTTTTTCTTATCGCCTCAGGTGTGCTCTTTCGATGTGTCGGCCGAATCGCAGCAATATGTCCAAACTCATAGGACTTCAGCAATGAATCAAGTTCGCCGGCCACACTCCTCACACTTGACTTTTTCCGCGGATTAATTTTTTCCAGGTCTGCAATTAGCTCGGCAGCATGACGCTGAAAATCATCAATAAAGGCCCTCATCATTCCAATCAGCTCAACTACAGCATCGCCCCAGTCCGCCTCTCGCCGATCAAGTCCAGACTCATACTTTACTCTTAACTCTCCCTGGTCTGCCGCAAAAATCCTTTGCAACCCTAATTCAGCCGTACTCTCAAATAAAACTTGCTCCGGAAGCTCCTCAAGAAACTTTAAAGTTCCAAGCATCTCAGAATAGTCTTCGAGATGCCGCTGAATAATTCCCTTTTCATAATGAAAGCCGTTTTTCTTTCCAGTTTCTTCAAACACATAACCTCTCAAAGCATCAACAACCGCTTGCGCTCTCCTCACAAGCACCTCCAAAGAATGAGACCCCTTTCCCTCAACATTGATTTCGAAGTCCTTAGTTTTTCTCATCACATAAACAAATAACTCCTCCTAAAGTCGATCGAGATACTTCTCCGGCACCGCAGAAAGCGGCAAGCTTCCCAAGGGCAGCACTGAAAGTGGATCGATATGTTTCCCCCCATGGAACACTTCAAGATGCAAATGCGCCCCAGTTGTCATATAGCCAGCCCCACGCGTCCCCGGCGCCCCACCTGAAAGACCAATGATTTGCCCTTTATGTACTTTTTCTCCCACCTCCACCCCAATCTTCGAGATATGACCATACAAAGACATATATCCCGAACGATGAGCCACTACTATATAGCTATAACCATAACCATTATCACGCGCCTTATAAATCACCCCATCTTCGATCGATCTCACAGGAGATCCTTGTCCTACAGGCACATCAATCGCATTATGTCTCACCCCAAACACTCCCACATAAGACGGATCGCGGAAGTAAGCACTAATCCCCAGCACCGGTGGCACTGGCCACTTAAAGTCAACCTCTCCATTCAGCGCCTCCAAGCTCGTCAAATCACCAACTTCGCGATTCACTAGCTTCCGATAGTGCTCTACATCGAAGTAATCGCCATATTTTTCCATGTTCTTTTCCACCATTGTCACATTATCTCGTAGCGCCAGGATTTCTTGTTGAACCGCTTCCTGCTGGGCTCGCGACTGAGCTACTAATTCTTGGTAAATAGCTTCTTTACCATGAGTGTCCACCAAAATCTGCTCTTTCGCCGCTTTTTGCACCCGGTAACGTTCTTGATCCTCTTTTAATTGATAACGCAACAACTGCAGCTTCTCTTGTTTCGCCTCTAAGTCCCCACGTTTCACATTCAAAATCCCCCGCACAATCATCAGTTTTTCCAGTACTTCATTTCCCTTTTCCTCGAGAAACGCATAATAGAAATTGCTTTGCAACACATCGCTCACCGATTCTCCAGCAAAAAGCAGCTTCAAAGTCTTATCCAGCTCCTCTTCACTAAAATCAATGTACTCATTTCGCTGCATATACATCGCCTGCAAATACTCCGCCAACACTTGCTTCAATTCTTTCATCTCCAGCTCTCTAACTTCAATTTCATCCTCAAGTACCGCAATCTCCGCCTCTTTCGCCGAAACTTGCTGTTGAACATTTGCAATCATCAGCTCAGTATGAGCAATCTGCTCCCCAATTAAAGCCAACTGACGTCTTAGCGACAGACTTTGATTGCTCAAAATTTCAATTCTCTCTTCAATTTCTTTAATGTTATCTTCCAGCCCTTCACGTTCCTTCTGCGCTAATGAAAGTTCACTTTTAATTCCATTTAAAAACTTCCGATCCCTTTCAACCAACTCATCTGGAACCTTATTTTTTTCACTGTCACCCCGCACTTGATCCGGGGCCTCTTCTGAATCAGCCTGAGCCGCCTTTTCTTCAGTCACCGAAGCCGGCACAAACTCCATCCGCTCCGCAGAAGCCAAGAAAAAAGAGCTAAACAAAGACATAATAATCGCCGCCACCAAAATACTCCGTGGCGCAAAAATCCGCCGCGGATTCATCACCGCCGCGAAATCTTTCCCGAGCCCTGTGTTTTTATTTTTATTTTCCAAAACAAATTCCATTAAAATCCTATTATTCTAGCAGTAATTTGCGTTTTTTTCAATACCTCCCCCATATCCCCACAATGGTTTATTTCAAATCTCCCATGGCTCTGCAGGATTACGGAACGGCTAGAAAATAAGAAACATCGGAAGCAGGGGAGCGCCCGGAAGTGAGTTTTGGTAAGGGGAAATATCGGTGATTTCAAAAGCCCTCATGAGGGCTTTTAGCTATAGCTCAAATGTGAGCTATAGCGTTAAATTGCCTATTTTCCCGTCCAACAACCACTTCCGGGCGCTCCCAGTTCGCATGAATCTGCACTTATTTCCTCTTGCCAAACCAAATAATTCTACTTAATATAGCTGAGCATTTGAAATAAAAGCTAATTCAACGGACACATGGCAACTAAGAAAGCCGGAGGATCGTCCAAGAACGGTCGCGATTCGCGATCGAAACGACTTGGAATTAAGGCTACCGGCGGCCAATTTGTACAAGCAGGATCAATTATCGCTCGCCAGCGAGGCACAAAATACTGGCCAGGCGATAACGTTGGGATCGGTAAAGATCACACAATTTACGCTACTGCTACTGGTGTAATTAAATACACGGAGAAAAAGCGTAAAAAATACGATGGAAACGTCTACAAAAGAACTTTCATCAACGTGACCCCAGCTAACGCTTAGATCAAAATCAAAGAATCTAGTAAAAGCCTCTTGATTAAGAGGCTTTTATTGTGTTTGATCCCTGAAAAAGGTAAAATACAAGTACTGAATTAAGCCGAATTTAACTTTATCACCCCGAATGTCCGATTTAGAACATTTTATAGGTTCCGAAAGCAACGAAGCTGATCCCCAGGCCGTCGAGCGGATGCGAGAGCGCATGAAAGCCGCCGCCGCTCAGATGAAAAAAGATCAAAAACAAGAAGCCAAACAGCATAAAAAAGAAATCGACCTCGCCGACATCATCGTCAAATATCTCCAAGCGCAAGACCACAAAGACATTCTCCTTTTAGTCCTGCGCTGCCTTGATCAAAACATCCCTCCAGTTTTTGTTTTGGCCGTACTTTTGCTTAGTGAAAAACAAATCCGCCAAGCCGCTGGAATGATGCTCGAAGAAGCCGACCCCGAAAACCACAAACACATCATCCCTGAAAATGCTTTAGTTCAGATCGGAGCAGGGGATGGCGCCCTCCCTCTCAAAGCCAAAATAGAGCTTGATAACTGGATCAAAACCCTCGACCAAACTGCCCACGAAAAGGGCATGACTTTTGTCCGCACTGCCAAAATACCAGAAGGCGAAGTGAAAGTAGTAATAATCCAATTAGCTGCCTTTGTAATGCGCGAATTCCTCGAGGCCCACAAAATTGACGCCGACTTCAAAAAACTCCAAGGATTCAGTAATTTTATCCTTAGCGGCATTTGCCGCAAAATTGAGAAAAGATCCAGCCTTTCTAAAGGGGAAAAACAAGGAGAGGAGTAGCCTAGAGCTAGACTCACTTTGAGGTCTTAATCTTCACTGCTTGATTTTTTGATGAAAAATGTTATTATATTGAAATGTTTTGCTCGGTATACTAAAAAAATGAACAATTGCCCAAGAACGAAACCCCATGAGGATTTCAGTAACATCCAGAGAGTTTTTCGGATAACTGAAACTGCTGAAGGTGAAAAAGTTAAAATTCTAAATAAAGGTTTTCAAGAAAAAATCTTCAAAGTCATCGGGCCATCATTAGATTTAGATGATCAGGTAGTTAAAGGTAAATTCAACTTCAAAACATCATCCAAAAGTCCTACACAAAGCCGAGCTAAGTTCAAAGCTTCAATCGAGCAGCTTGAGCAAGAGTTTGTTTCAAAAATGCCTTCAGAGTTTACTAAGCTTCTGAACTCCGAAGAGGAAGCCAAAAAAATTGAGATGATCAAGCGGCACGCAAAAGCCTATTTAAACTATGATGACGAAAACAATGAGCCAGGACGATTTATTCAAAATAACCTCAGCAAAGTTGCCCCAAAAAACATCGCCAAAATAGAAGGCCTCAACAAAGAGGGGATCGCCTACTATCTAAAAGATTTTTGTCAGCAAGCCGACCTTTCTACCATTTTTCACATTATCGAAGACGAAGAAGTTAGCACTGCAATTGCCGATGTTCTACGAGGAGTGAGCAAAAGAGCCATCAGTGCAAATTTTGGCTGCTTTCAAAGCATTAGAAAGGGGAACAGCTGGAGGCTTGTATTTAAGCCGAATGAAAAAACAGTAGAATTCATGAAGTCCGAGAGTCATGACTTTTCACTACTAAATAGCCAAGGCCCTAGCCAGGAAATAGACTCGCGCTAATCTAGCAACACAACACAAAACGTGGAATGATTAGAGCAACAAGGCTCAAATGTCTTTCAGCTACAAACAGCAACACAGTTGACAAACACGAAAAACAAAGTATAATGCCGGTCGTAATCTGACCTAGAATGGTCTAATCCCGTTCATTAGCTCAATTTAAGGAATGGGATGGAGGTCTTCTCAGGCAGCCTCCGTCCTTTGAAAGTTACAATGCCTTTGAAAAGCCAATCATGGCTCAATTGACGCAAGGAGAAACCAATGCGCCAAAAACAAAGTGTCTTGTCCACGATCGTCCTTTCAGTCTTTTTCATCTCGATTCTCTGTTCTGCAGGTTCTTCCGAGGCCTGGATCCATCCAAAACTGAAGCCCCTCAATTACAATTTCAGCCCAAACAATGGATACATGACAGGGGCGCTCTCCGAAAAAAACATCGAGAACATTATCAAGCTAAGGAAAAAATCACAGCCGCTGAGAAAGATCGCCTTCTTCGAGTGGGACAAATGCAAGCCCGAGCACACGAGTCTATATTTAGCCTCGATACTCTCTAGGAAAAGCCAAGCAGTAGTCTATTTGATCGGCTGCTCCTTAACTCAGAAGAAGATTACACTCCATCAATGGTTCGTTTTGCCGGCCAGCTCAATCACCGGGACGTTGCATCAGCAGCAAGCGCTGATTTCCCACATGATGGGCTTCATCTTTGCCAACGTCCATATCAATGGACAATTCGCAGACTATCTTGAAAGAGTGTACAAAGTCTTCTGGCGTGGTTTTTACAACTCAGCAGCCAGCACCATCCTGAAGGTCAAAAAGCACCCAATCAGTGCGACCAGGACCTTCAGGCAGCTGGAAGCAGAAGCAAAGGAGAAAATGTGGAAAGCCCTGAGGCTACTGCTTAAAGCAGGGAAGCAGAACATGTATCCAGAGGGTTGGGATTCCAAATTCCTGGTAGCGCTCAAAGCAGCCATCAAGGCTGATGAGCAATACCTCCGCAACTGGATCGGCCACCTGGTCAAGAATTTCCAGAATGGAGAACTGAAGTACTGCAAAGACGTCGAATGTGCAGCTCGCCAAGCGGTGGTAAATCACGCATATGAGATGAGCACCCATTTGGCAAAAAAGCTGAAACTTCAGTACACCACCGACAAACACTCCTTCGCTAGAGAGCAGAGAAAGAGAGAGATGCAACAATGGAAGAAGACAAAGAAAAAACTCAAGCAACGAGGACAAGCCATCTTGATCATCATTCTGCTTGTGTTCTTGATCGTTTTCATCAGATTGTTGCCCTACTCCACCAAGCAAGCAAAAGAAAAAAGACGCAAACATGCATATGAACAAGTGATGATCTGGGTGAAGAGCATCAAAGAAATCGATTTTCTAGCAACTGCTGAAGAAAAGAAGCTGATCGAAAAATGGATGGAGACCCCAGCCGATTGCAGCTACCAGCAACTGGAAGAAATCGTCGAAAAATACAATTCCCTATTACAGGAAATGCGACCCAGGATCAGTAACCACCTTACTGAGTTGGCTGCTCAGCGTCAGAAAGAGGCAGCCAAAAACCTCAAAAGAAGCAATAAAGAAAAGAGCAAAAGGGCCGCCCAGACAAAAAGGGCCGAGAGCATCATCAAGCGGGAGTAGCCCATGCGCGGCCCCACCCCGGCTC
>CAYGJQ010000032.1:7753-9199 GCA_964350285.1 uncultured Candidatus Peribacteria bacterium
AAAAACTGGTGCCGGCAGCCCAGCTGCTCATCTGGGAACTCCCGAATGGCAGCGCCCTCAGCTACCAATCGGCCAATGAGCTTGCAAGAATCAAAGCAGCCATCAAGGCCGATAAAAAAAACAAAAAAGCCAACAAAAACGCCCAGGCGCTCGAACGCCTGATCGCCAACATCGAGGCAGGCAAGAAAAACCTCAAAGGCAAGTAACTTCAAACAACGTAGAATTACAACAAAGCCGCATTCTACAAATGCGGCTTTTCTTTAACTCAATGTCTAACATGGGGTGGCTGATGGGATTTGAACCCACGGCCTCCGGAACCACAACCCGGCGCTCTAACCAACTGAGCTACAGCCACCATAAATCCCCACACCGAGCTACATAGTAATTCTCTCCGTCGCGCCTGACAAGGGGATTTTAAGGATTCCCTAAAATTGAAAGTCACACCACTAAAAACGACCAAACTTCAAAAGTGTCACGGACCAATTGACCAATAGAAAGCAATATCTTTGCCAACGTTCTAAATTTCAGAAAGGTAGTAATTGCAAGGAGAGTATAAAATTTCAACCGCAGCCTACTTGATGGGTACGTGAGGATTAAAGTTTTTCATTCGCCGCAGCAAATGCTGTCTTTCTGGGATTTTCATCGATACTGGCAAATCCATATAACGCAAAAGGTCCCCACTTGGGGGACCTTATCTGCTTCAGCATTAGGGGTGCGCACGCCCGAGAGCCTTTACATCCTACGCCGAAAATCTAGTAAACAACAATCGTATTCTACACAAATATTTGTTTTTTCCCAACAGGTTTTTTGTTTTCAGGTTGACAATAGTATCAAACGTTTTTCTATTTGTCAAGTCTTTGCGCTAAAGTTTTTTTAAATGCCACACTAGAACTAATCAATTGCCTATAATCATAGGGAAGAACTGTCACATCGTAAGGTCTCTGAAAAATCTCCAGATCCACAAATCCGAGATCAAACTCAACACCTGCAAACACATTGTCGCGGATGAATTGGTATTTTCTGGCTAAAGCCACATTAGTCTCAGCCAGTTCGCCAAACTCACCTCCTTGCAACACATAAAAGGCATAACTCTCAGCAAAATCTTCAAAAACATCAGTGGCCGCATACTCAGATACAAAATCTAGCTCACTAGCATCAGCGCGCATCGATGTACTACTTGCCCAGCTGATTCGATAGAACTCCAAACTAACATCATCCTCATAAATCGGCTGCCCCCCATCATAGAACTCTGATTCTTCAGCGCGGCCAGAGCTATTCATCTTTCCCAAATCAACTATATGGCCAAGCTCATGCACCAGTACCGCCGCCAGCTCTGGATCCTGAGTCTCAACGCAGCGCAATATGATCGACTTTGACCCTCCATAACCCCGACGATCTTTTGGATTGAAAGTGAAAGTTAAATTTTGCAGCGCTTCAGCATGGTCA
>CAYGJQ010000032.1:9227-15654 GCA_964350285.1 uncultured Candidatus Peribacteria bacterium
TGCATAAAAATGGTCCGGTTGATCTTGAGGATTTGTTTGATTCGCCACCGCTTCACTAAAGGTCTCAACCACAGAGGTGAGAGCAGGTGACTGAAGACTCCCATGAGTTCTGTCGTAAATATTAACTTCAGGCAAGTCTTGAGACTGGCCCAAAACCATCGTTAAGCTGATTAGCAACTGCAAAAAAGCCTCCATCTACATCATTAATACTAAGGAGGCGAATTATAGCGCTAAAACTTTTTTTGTCAAAATTTTCTAAAGGTAATTCTGCCAGTACTGACTCAAGAGATTAGCCAGATACTCCTTCTTGATACCAATCGCGTCTACCTCTGAAGTATCCACATTCGGCTCCCAAGCTGAAAGACTCGTAATAAACCATCCCGCCGCATCAAACTCAATCGTCCCATCATCAACATGAAAGGCTTTCCGCTGATCCTTCGGCTTTGACTTTCTATGAGAGTAAGCCACATCCATCGCCCATCCCATTACTCGTATACATTCAGCCAGCGATTTCCCCAGCATCATTCCTTGAATCCCCTCAATTTTCCACTGATTTGCACCAGTGGCCATCACTCTAAACACTCGATTATTACGCGGGTCCTTCATCAAAACCGATCCTGGACTATGAGGATTCACCCTAATATCAAATTTGTTCCGATATTTAGATGGAATGCCTGACAACACTGCTTTCTTTATATTCTCTGGTGTCGGCACGATTCCTTTTGAAATCCAATGCATCGTCGCCGAATTTCGTTTAAAGAAATCAACCATCTTTTGAAGATAAGCCTTAGCTGCCGGCAATGCACCGGCACGTCCAGTTGGATTGGTAATCCCCGTCACTGGTCCAAAAGCAGTCCGCCATGTCGCCGGGAAACTATTGTGTAACGAGGCAACATAGATCCGTGCATTGCGATCACCAGCAGCAGCCAGCGCCAAAGGTGCCACGAAAATAGCATTAAGTCCCTTCTGGAATTTCGGCCTCGCCGACATTGTCGCCGTCACTGTAGTAAGATTCGACATCGCCGGCCGTAAACTTGGGTTATAAAAAGTGCCACCAGGCCCTGCCCGAAGATTGAGAGCCGGCCGGCGCCCTCTAAAACTTCGCATCAGCTTAGTATGAATATGCTTTCGAAATTTTGCATAAGTCCAGCCGCCACTACCTGGCATAGTCACTGACCCTACTAGAGAAGGAGGACTGGCCAGAAAACGCGCCAGTTGAGCATGTGAAATTGAAATATTATTCTGCACAATAAACTTATTGATCATCGTCATCGCCGCATTAATATGCGCTGGATGAGTTAGACCCAAGCCTAGCCGCACCCGTTGCTGCATCGACCGTCTTTGCAATACTGGACCTGGCAAAGACTGATAAGTAAGGGGATTATTTAGAGCTACTAAAATCTGTCGTTGCTGCGGCGCTCTGCGTGTCCCTTCATTTTTCCCAAGGGGATTGTCCACCTTTTCATACACTCCAGCCCCAATCACTTCAGCAAATGTTTTCGCCCCATCCCTTTTTGCATGGTTTACCTCAAGATGACTAAGCCCCCCAGCCACACCGTTTCCAGGCGCAAACACCCGGTCCATCGCCTTCATCCGAGCTCTGAATTGAGCCGAAGTCATCTCAGTTTTTAACACCCCAGAAGGCAGGCGATTCTGACGATAAGCATTAAGCACATCCACATAAGGCATCCCCCCAACTACCGCAGTCAAACTACCCAATTGCGTCATTTGCTCATGACTCATGATCTTCATCATTGCCTTTGTTTCCGGCGCCCCTTTCTTGAACATCTTCTTCAAATCTTTCTCCCTCAACCACCCCCGGATATGAGTAGCTATTGATTTTTTTGTAAAGCCCTGTGAGACAACATTAGCAGCGAGGCCAATCCCCCCAACCCATAGCAAACCTTTAAACAATTTTCCAAATGTCCGCTTGAAGAAACCTTGCTTTCCGTCACTGCCATCTTTTCCACTAGAAAATAGCGAATAACCTCCATAGACTAGCGCCAGACCTGCAAGTGAACCCCAAACCGGGCCTAAATTCTTCGCCACAGTCCGCACACCATCAGCAGCACTCTTCAATGTCTCACGTCCAAATTCCGAATCATTCAAACTCTTTCTTTCTGCCTTCAGTGATTTTCTAGTCATTCGAGTAACCGCTTCGCGAGCCATAAACGCCCGACGAATTGTATTCTCAACATCTTTATAGTGCCGATAAAGTCCCAAGAGACGAGTGCGCTGCAAATCCGTCATTCTGCTCGTTGCAGGATGAGTGCGCAGACCTTGAGCAAACTCAGTTTCATTCAAAGAATTTTGCACTAAATTATCAATGCGCAAAAGATCCAAGCGTTTCAATTTTTTATAAGTCGCCTTTTCAGATTTTGAACGCGAATAATACAGAAAATCCATCACCATCCCGTAGTTCAATTTTTTTAGATCGGAAAAAGACTCGATTCCTTTAGCTTTGAAATACTTAGTAATCCGCTCATAGGAAAAACCACGTTCAGCAACACGCTTACTCTGCTCATTTGCATCTAAACGAGCTGAATCCACCCGGGCCTTTGATCTAGCTAGTTTACTTACCATTACTTTAAATCTAGATTTATGATTAATCTAAAAATTATAACACAAAATCAGCCTTTTTTCAAAGGAGATAGTCAAACTTTCATCAGCAATCTAGCAACACAAATCCAATCCACCTCCACTAGCAATCAGACTACTGGCCCAGTTGCCGCTTAATAGCATCGATTTCAGCTTCCTCCGTAGCGCCTTTAGCTCCCTCAGCCGCTGCATAAGCATTATCTGTAATTTCATTAGCCTCTTGCTCAAAATCTTTTACTTCGGCCTCAATTTCTGCCACTAACTTCGGATACATTTCATTGAATTCCTTCATGGCTTTTCCTTCAAGGTCACTCAAATTGGCCTTTCCTGCTGCAATCTCTTTGGCTAATTGCTCCATTTCCACATTCGCCTTCACCAAAGATGCCTCAACCTCATCATGAAACCGATTATAATCAACCTGAGAAATCTCTCCTTCACGAAACTTCTTCAGCCATTTTAGTTTTTGATCAACATCAAGAGTACAATCTTTCACTAGCTGCAAAAACTTCAACATTTCTTGTTTTTTCGAATTCATTTAGAAGGTATTAGCGATTAAAATCATGGTCTTCCTCCTCATCCCTTTCATTGTCTTGATTTTGTTCTCTGCCTTCGAGCGCCGTCTTTAACCCATCAGGATCTAGGACAAATTTCAACAGATCAGCCCCTTTTAAATCCCGCTTCGCATCCATTACCACCAAGATCCGCGATTGGGTATGCGCCGCAATCAGATCCCCCACATACTTCATCTTATCATCAAAATTTACTCCGAGCTGCCCCCAAACTTCATCATCATTAATATCGATATATCCCAGCTGAGTGTCTGAAATACTGCACCTCAAACTCATAATTAATCTCAAGCTTTCCATTCGCTGATCAAAAATTTCTGCCGATATGCCACTTTCAGCAATCCGCCTCGCCAGGTCATCAAACTCCACTTTTTGCGCCAATCGATCATTATTAATTTGCCTCGCAGCCTCTACAATCACTTCTTCAGCAATTGCTGCCTCAGCCATCACTTTCGCGCCATCTTGCAATAGAAACTGAATCAAGTGCGCCGTATCAGGCTGAGTTCCTGCCGACCGATTAATTACATCCATCACATACTGAGAGTGTCCCAAATTTCTAAATCTTACTAAAACACGTTCAAGCTGATAAATATCAGCAAACAACGCTTCCCAAACTTTTCCATCACTGATATCCAGTTTTCCAGACATCGATTGCAACACAAAGAGTTGCTTCAAAGATGACTGAAGATGTTCAAAATAACCAAGATCAATTGAGCGGTCATTCAGTACAGTCAAAATTTCATTTGCCTCTGTTGCTGTGGCCGCAGGCTGAACTTCCTGCAAAAATGACAACAGTCTTTCCGGATAATCCTCTCTCTGACTCAAAGATTCAGTATATTGGCTTACAAAATAAAGCGCTGACGACCAATCATAAATTTCATCATCACTAATTCGATCATCTACTTCTCGTTCATGAGTTACATACAAATGAAAAAGCCGCATATCAAAATCTGCCTCATTCATTTTTCTAAAAGCGGCTGAATAATCCGGATTAGTCGCAAAGTAAATAAACTCAGCTACGCTTTCAGTCGGTACACTTTCCAGTACATCATCAAATTTAACGCCTCCCGCCTCGCCAAAAAACACACTTAAATCATAATTCAAATTTTCCCATGCTGGCTCCCATGGATTACCCCGCGCCTCGAAAACATCCTCAATTTCTCTAATCAACTTTTCCGGGTTGGCAATCTTTACATAAGGTCGCTCTGCAAAAGTTCTCACCATATTCCTGGTTTTCCTTTCTTCCACTACATGCTCTTCTTCATTGAGCATTTCGTGAAGCAAATCAAACACATCTGTCGGTGGAATTTTCTTTTCGATATAATCCTCCGAGCGTTCTTTCAGATATTGTTGCACATACGAAAGCGGAAACTGGCCACTGTCTATTGCCTTGAACACGTCGGCATTACCGGCATCCAGAATTTCCATCATCTGATCAATCGCCGCCACCTTCCACGGGTCACCATAGCCACTATCTTCAAACAAGAAACTCAAATCAGACTCCAGGTGAGTCCAATCAAGATTCAAGTGAAATCGCTTTTTATTTGCTCTTTCTAAAATCCCAAGATACTGCGCTGGATCAAGCCGGTTAATATTTCCATACTTCCTAATTAGATTCCGCAAGAAGGCTACCTCTGCCCCTTCATTTTCCTCTGCGCCCTCTGCCTCACTGTCTTCATTTTCTGCCGCCGCCGCTTTCACGAGCGGATTTTTCGCCAAGTATTCAAAGAAAGCCACTAGCGAAAGTTGATTCACATCATTATGATCAATCACTTCAACATACTCAGACCAAGCCTTCTGCAGCTTTTCCGCATCACTCAGTAGAGCCGTAGCCGCCTTAATATTATCCACCGCCAACAATTCAAAAAGGACTTTCGGAGACCCCACTGGCAAAGGATCGACATTAGCTTTTTCAGCTGACCCGCCATCGTAAGCGATCAGTTTACCCTCAAACTTGTTGCCGTTCTTAAAAAACTGCAACCATCGGCGATTATCCGGGTTTTTCAAAAATTCCCACGGCAGATTCTCTAAATCACTGGCCGTCTTCAGGTAAGCTGAAACCGCAACCCCCTTGAAGCCAATACCTTCTAGGATTTTCTTATATGGTGCAATTGCCATTTTCTCAATCTCCGGCTCTTGAGCCACAAACTCTGGAAAGCCATGCAGCCCGTTGTGTTTAAATTCATAATCCTCACCTTCCTTCATATACTCCAAAGCCTTCGTCTCCAGATTTTTCCCCTTCGACAAGAAAGTAAGAATCTCAAATATCCGCGGCGTCCTCAGCAAGAATTCAAATTCACCAGCAGTCTTTGAAAGCATCTTCGACTGCTCAAAAACCAAGCGAGTCTCACCCGCCTTACCTGTGAGCAAGAACTTCAACGCTGGCGCATAAGTTTTATTTGTAAATAGTTGATCCCATTTATCTGGCAGCTCATCTTCTACCGCCAACAAGTGATCAAAAATATCTCCAGCCGCTTCCGTAGAAGTAAGACCGGTCGACTTCATTATCGCTGTCACAGCGCGCATCCGCTTGATTGCTGAGTCGCGACGCTCCCGTGCTTCGCGCATTTCATCGGTGTCTTGATCGGCATTTTCTTCAAGCCATTCACGCAAGGAAAGGTTTCGACTTCGACGTTTATTCAAAAATTTATCGATACCTTTCTCCGAATCAAGGAGCTTCTTGTCAAACTTCTTGATATCCTTGTCAGCCTGATCTACCAGCGATTTCAAAATTTTCACTAAATGTGCATCGGCCCCAGGATCAGCCTCAAGTTCTGCAATCTGACGTAGATTTTCTGCTTTTTGCTGCACCGCCATATCTCGCATCTCAATCGCGAATTGTCGTTCCGCTACATATTTATGCTCCAGGTGCATCTCTGATCCCGCAATACTTTCGCGCACCATTCCTTTCAACGCACCTTCTTCATTTTTAATATCCTGCAATTTGTCTCTTTGCCCCATTGCATGCAGCTCCAACGTTTTCAGGTTTCCTGCAGTCTGTCGTTTCTTCCACCACAGCCCGAGTTTCTTTCCCATTAAACGCGCCACATCTCCCCAGTATTGAGGATTGTATTTCATATAACCCAAGTGTTGACTCATTCGATCAATCTGCATTTCAATTAAATCTTCCGACGCTTTAGCTGCTTTCTGGAAACGTTCTAGTACCGCTTCACTGCGAGCAATTTCATGCTCTTGATCGAGAATGCGTTGATTCAAATCTTCAAAGACTCGATCATCCACTTTCGCAAACTTCCAAGCCATCT
>CAYGJQ010000032.1:15664-20895 GCA_964350285.1 uncultured Candidatus Peribacteria bacterium
CATCTTTAGATGCTTCATTTTCTCTCCAACGCCATCCGCCTCCATCGCAGTTTTATAGCGCGCAAATACACTAAGTTTCTTCTTCCTCCCCCGATATCGGTCCGCTAAATTTTGCAAGCCTTCATTCACCGGTCCCCGCGCCTCCGCTGATTGCAGCTTCATCAATTGCTCTTTTTTTAGTCGCGCCACATCATTCACCGAAATCCCCGCCTCAGCCACTAATTGATACACTGCTTGCATCGCTTTATCGGCACTTTCAAAATCCCCATGTTGTTCATGATGAATCACTTCTCGCAGTCCTGCTTGAACCTCTTGGTTTTCATCAGGTTGCTGCGGTTTAAACGGTCCGCGCCACACCACGCGACCTTCGCGCCAGAGATTTAGTTTTATTTTGTTCATTTAGTTTTTATTTTCGACCAGTTTTTATTTTTTTCTTTCTTCATCGAGACGATTAACGTCATCAATGATCTCTTGCCGCAATTCAGCCAGGCTGTTGATGAGTTTTCCTTCAATCCCATCAATCTGTGGCACCATCGCCATCATCGCATCAAATTGATCATACCCCGGATTGTCTTCCATGATCTTCTTCAATGGCCCCACATGCTCTTCACCGAGCTCCACCATAATCACAGTTGATATTCGATCAAGAACCTTTGAAAAGAGCTCAAATTGAATCTTTGCCAATACTGACTCTTCCGCATTCTCTAGTCCGATCTCCTTAATGATATCGTCGATATACTCCTTGTAATCAAACGCAAACGGCATCTCTGGTTGCATATTTTTATTTTTTAAAAGAATTATTTTTTTCTAGAAATTTTATCTTTCGCCCAGGTGTACCACCCCTTCACTTTACCCCCGTAACGCACAAGCGCATGCTCCTCATCCATCGGATCCCGGAACAAATGACGTGGCCCATGCATCATCTTCAGCCATAAAATCTTCTTTAGCTCAGTAGTCCTGAATGCATTCTCCCTCACCCCCATGGTTTCATAGGCGCCACGGGCTTCAACTTTATCCATTTCTTCGCGATAAATTTCATGAATCCGTTTTGCTCTTTTTCCTCTGAAAGGCACCCATTCCGGCAACCAAGATGCCACCATCGGATACAACGTCAGCATCACACTATGTTCACCCAGCCACGGCATCTCTTCTCGGATTCGTTTTTTCGCATTAGTTAAAGCTTTATCCATTGCCTGATCACCTTCAATGCCAAAGGTATGGCGGAATTTTTCATCAAAGAACTGCCACGATTCAGCATCACTCATCGATCGCTGCGCTTCGAACACACGAGAGATTTCACGTTCCCGTGCGCTCTCATCTGGGCCGCTTTCATTTACCACATGCATCACCCTCGTGAGCCCCAATTCAGCACCAATTTTCTTTAACAAATAAATCAATTGCCCCAAATAAGGATTCTCTTTAATAAATTCAACTCCTTCATACCTACCATCTACATCAAACCCTTTAAATTTACGTTCAAGCAAGACGGCAAATTCTTCCAGGTTCTTTGGCGTCACCGGATTTTTAGAGCTTCCTAGTATTTCACGAATTTGTTGTCGTGAAGAGTATGGAGAGAGGTCCGCAAGTGTCGGCAGGCCAAGATTATGGGCCGTTCTAGCAATTGCCTGCTGCGCCTTCATTGAGCCTTTCTGAATTTCATCAGTGAGAGTCTTATGATAAAGCGCCGCCCCAACCCCAAATTGATTCACCGCTACCAGTTTTGCAATTTTTTCATTCATTGATTGATGCAGCTCACGCGAACTCACTTCCATCTCCATCATTTTCGCCTCCAGTAGAGCCACCCGTTCTCGTTCATTCGGATCAGCAATCTGGTTTGGATTGGGCAGGCCATTTGGAAAGGCATCATGCATCGCATACTTCAAATGATAAAGCAGACGAGCTGGTTGAATTGAGGAACTACGACGTTTTTGCTCCGAAATCGCTTCCCGCAAATTGGCAATCTGCATTTGTCCACCTCCCCCGCCCGGAGCTGGTGTAGGTGCAAAACCTGCCGCAGCATTGCCTTCAAGCCCACCAGGGTATACCGATTCAATATAAGCCTTGATATAAGTTCCGGTAGTAGTATTAATTGCCGCCCCCGCCGCTGGCACTGGTTCAAACGTTGGAAAAAGTGTTCGTTTAGCTGAGGTCACCATCGCATTACTATCAATTCGCGCCCGTAGATCTTCCAAGAAGCTACCAGTTCCGGCAGTGATTTCCATTTTTTCCAATGAAGAATCTGCAAACTCCACAAAACCCTTTTCTGCGGCTTTCAATTTGTCATAAAGGGCGCTTCTTTTTTGATTCGCAGTATCAATTCGTGATTGCCACTGAGCCTCCTGTTTTGCACGAGTATCGGTTCGGCCACCACCACGAGCGGCCCCCACCGCCGCCAAGCCTCGCTTAGCGTCGACAAAATCCACATTCAATTGCTCTGCCTGAGCATAGAGTTCTGATAAGTTTTCAATTTGCGACACCATGTTTTCCCCCATTGAATCGATCTCTTTTGCCGCATCATTGTTCGCTCCTTCGTCTTCAATCCGCTGTTCCAAATTGGCCAGAATCGCTTCCAGCGTCTGCATATGAGTTCCTGGCAACAACGCCGGGTTATCCATGTGTCGAGCCAATTCAATCGCCAAAGCCTTTGAATAGCTATCAAACCCCACTGAACGCAGGAAGCCATCATAGTCGAGAATATTCCTTAAACGCACTCGAATATTATGGGCAAAGTCACTAGCTGCGACCGGCGCAGGATGTAAATCATCTTGTGCTGGCACAGGAGCTGGAGCACCAGGCGCGGGAGCCAGACCAATCGGAGTCACGGGGCCCCACGTTGCCGCTGGATTTTCCAGCTGACCAAGGTAGTCGTGCAACACTGCCGGATCAGTAAGATTCGCCATTTGCATTTTTAACGTTTCCTCTTTGAGTACACGCGTAAATTCAGGCTGGAGTCCAGCCGGCGCACCAGCACCAGCCAACGCCCTTATCATTGTGGCAACAGTCGCATCTTCGACCGAAGTTCCAAATACATTTCGAAAGTGTCGTTCTTGGCGACTCTGTCTCAACATTCCAATTCGCGACGCAAAAAAGCCAAGGGGAGCATTGTCTTTCACCCAGTGAAACATTCTCATACTCACTCGCTTATCCAGAATGTCCTGCGCTGCCACTGTGCCAGCGCCCAGCACATCTTGAATTTCCTGGCGGACTCCGAGTCGCTCTAAATCAGTCGTGGCCCGAGAAATTGTCGCCCAGTTTACATGGGACTCACGAGCCTGAGCCACTTCTTGCGCTCCTAGCCGCTCATTAGTCAACAGGTGAGCCTCATGCTCCGAAAAAGGCACATCATCAGTTGCCTGAAGCATGTCTTCCAAACGATCACCACCTGGTTGATTAGGACTTGCAGCCATCGAGTTCTTTTAAAATCTAAAAATTATATCAGATTTCCAGTAAATTGTAAACACCCCTAACTCCTAAAACCTAACCCCTAAAACCTAATCCCTATCTAAAAAAACATGTCCCGAGCGAACACGTTGCTGGCCAACATTGCAGAATAGCAAGTCAAACCAACGAGAATGTGTCCGCTCGGTGCGCGGCACAAGAGGGGAGTGGCTATTCCCTAAAGAGAAAGGAGGGGATAGCGATGAAAGCCACCCCGTTGACGCCAAGGGAAACCGGGTGGAACGGGCTGAACCCCCACACCAGGGCGAGGATCACCGTCAGGAACAACTGCAGGTAAAAGACACCAAGTTGCCCCCTGAATACAGCCGCCTCTCGATGCAGTTCGAGCATAAAAGGCCCGAGGTGCATCGCCAGCAGCGTCACGACCGCTGCTGCCCACAATGGCCAGTGCCAGGAAAAGCTCTTGGTGAACAAAAACACCAAGCCTCCCAGCACCATCACCACCACAAAGCTAACGGCGAATACCGCCCCCAGTAGCAAAATGCTCCGCAGGGTCACCCAGCAGGCCACAACGGCCCACCAGATCAAGCCGAGGAGACCTAAGAAGAGCTCCCACAGCTTCACTATCAGCCACCAGATCCATCCGAAGATGACCCGAACCCAGCCCCAGAGAGTAGAGGCCGTCACGACAGCAAGCTGCCGCACCGGCGCAAAGGCAAAAGGAACAATGATAAGTGCCAGCAGCGCAAACGCCGCCAACACCTTCACATTGCCGCTTTGAGACCAGTACCAACTCCAGGCTCTCCAAAAGTAACTCATAACAACACTCCATATGCCGCGTAACAAACCACAAAACTCAAGCTGAGACGTCGTCGCCCCAAAACAAAACTTGAGCCTCTAGTTTGTTGATTTTAAGTAGCGCATGCAACGTCACCTTTCAGCGAATCGCATGAGCGAAGATTTTAACAAAAAAAGTGACTTTTGTCAATGGCGTGGCGCCCTCACGGCCCTCTACTGATTTTCATTATCATTTAGGATTTCTGGCCCATAAATTCGACCATAGCGCGCAAAAGCAGGTCGATGTAGCAACTCTTGCAACTGCGGACGCACCGGACTCAAAGATTCTTCCATAATTATCTTCAACACTCGGTCCGGAAATAAATTCCGAGCCACATAGCCTAGTCTCGGCATTTCATCCTCACTAATGTAATCAGCATTTTCCATCAGCATCTCCCTTGCCCACCGATGAAAAACGAAAAGGTTAACCAGGTCAGTTACTGAAAAAATACTTTCTTCATCAGTTTTTTCCAGCTCCATTGCCGCCGCCACCACCAGGCTTGTAACGAGATAATTTTGGACTGTTAATAAATCAATCCCACCTTCAAGAAAAGTCTCAGCACTAAACTCTTTCCCCGATTCCTCAAGTCCATCAAAATACAATCCAACCTTTTCCCGATATCCTTTCAACCGTTTCTCCAACGAATCTACAATTAACTCAACATCATAATTTCTAGCTCGCCCTATCTCCATTAACTCACTCATCAGCTGAGCAAATTCAGGCTCAGGGATACTATCAATCGCAAACCGAGCATCAACATCATTTAGAACATCAAAATTATTCAGCAGCAGCACAACCAAATCCATTTGATCTACCAGGTCCCCCAGTAGCTTTTTCATTTCAATGCACCACTTCGCTTGCACGCTAGTAATCCACTGCTTGCTATTAAACAATGAAAAAAGCAGCACCACAGTATTCGGCCCTAAGTTTTTGTCTCCTTTAATCAGCTCATCAATTTCATCATTAGCTGGAAACACCTCAAAGGAGTCCCGCC
>CAYGJQ010000033.1:0-13614 GCA_964350285.1 uncultured Candidatus Peribacteria bacterium
CTGGGGGGTAATCCGACCGCGAGAGACGGTTTCGATTCCGCTTTTTGTGCAGGATGAAGCGAAGAAATACCTGAACCCAGCGAAAACTATGGATTTAACCGGTACGCCGACAGCAACGGGTTCTGGGCTGGGGATGACGAGGTTTATTGTGCGGTTTCGGACGCCTTGTAAGATGCAGGACTTGAAGGATGAAAGTGGAAATCCGATAACTGGCAAAAAATTCCGGCCGACTGTTTGTAAGATGGATAATGGGAGCGAAGGGAGGGAGGTTTTGGAGGAGCAGACTGATAAATTCGCTGACTTGATTTTGAATTGGCAAATAGTGGCTGAAGAATGGGACGGGAGCGCTGGAGATGGAGTAAGTGGAAGTTTACTTGCTCTAGATCAAGAGTTAGGCACCTCTCCATCTAATAGTAGTGCAATTAGAGCTACATTTATGAACTCTTTGTTATCTCAGTTTAAACCATTCATGATTGATGAAATCAGTAATGGACTCCATGGAGGAAGCCAGGTATTTGTTGATGAATTTCTTAACATTTCGTCGTGGAGTAAGATGACATATAAACCAGTCCTGAAGATTTCACTCAATAAGCCCCTAAAAAATAACTCCAATAGTAAAGACCCCGTCCCTTATCTTGAATATCAAGTAATTTCAGATGTCCGCTTAGCTGACCCAAGCCCTTTGATAGAGGTGGAAGGTTTTCAAAATGGTGTAAAGCAGACGATAAAGATCCAGCCGAGTATTGAGAAAGGAATTCTTGACTTTGCAGTGGATTAGACAAATGTTTCAAGAATGACTTTTTGCTTTATCTGAGCCTTTTTTGATTGCTTTTTCTTGACAAAATGCTAAAAATGACGTATACAACAAGTTATGTTTTTAATTTATTAACAAAACAAGGACCTCTATGGAAATCCTGGCTTTATACCTGGCAGTATAAGGCGTTGCTGAAGGTGGAGCAGACCTAACTGTTTTGCTACTTCTTCAGGAATGCCTTTAGTATTCCTCTGGCCTTTGAAAACCAGGCTCAACCGTGCTCCATGCACGTTTTGAATAAAAGTTCTCGTCAAACTTTTACATAGAGCAAACCGAACTAGAATTCAATTCTCCAAGCGCATTGCGCAGATCAAAAGGAGTTTCTGATGAATAAGATGCATGTTTCGATTATGTTCGCCTCTTTGTTCTTTCTTTCCTTGCCTGTGGGCATGGCTACCGCGGGAGAGTGTTTGTACCTGTCCGACACCAAGATGGTCGGGTACGATGCTCAGAAAAAAGCCATGGTGACGGCTACCACTCAGCTGACCAGCAATGCTACTTCCATCTGTTCCGATGGCACGTATATTGCTGCAACTCAGTATGGGAATCAGTCCGTCCTCGAAATCAACAGCAAGTCCACAAAAGCTAATCCGAAAGTGTTGGCCGGCACAGGCTCCTGCCTGATTAAAGGCAGTGATTTGTATCTCCCCAACAATGCCAACCGAGTTATGAAAGCTGTGATTGGAAACGCCTCGGGCGTGACCTGGCTTGATATTACTGGCTGCAACTGCGCATACTTGATGCAGACGCAGTACGGGATGATTGTAGATGGTTCCCTGACTAGCCTCTTCTTGATCACGGATTTTGCACAGAAAAAATTCAAGAAGATCACCTGTCAGGGCCACGTTCAAGCCCATGCTGGAAAGTATCTCTTCAGCAGTGATGCAAGCAAGATCTACCGCTTCGAACTCACCTCTGGTCACGCTGTAGTAAATCAACAGTCGGCTACTACTAGCGAAACGATGGTTCACTTGACCGCAGACCTGGCCGCCAACCGCTTGGTTGCAAGTGGTCGTAGAAACCTCTACATCTACGATCTGAGTCTGAAATTGCTCAAGACCATCCCCCTGAGGTTCCCGACTAAACCGACTTTCTCAACCTCAAACGTCTACTTCTACGACCTCAGCGGTTCCCCCGTTGGGTCAACGTGGACGTTCACCAGTAACGTGTACGCAGTGAAGTTCGCTTCCTGCCCCACCGCTTCCACCACCTGCCAAAACGGCCAAACCCGGCCCTGCTCCACCGGATCTGACGTCGGTGAGTGCAAAAAAGGCACCGAGACCTGCACGAATGGGTCTTGGGGCAGTTGTACCGGCGCCGACGGCCCGTCCACCGAGAAGTGCGATGGCCTCGATAACAACTGCGACGGAAGCGTCGACGAGAACTGGACCGACAAGGGAAAAGCTTGCTCCCTCGGTCAAGGCTCGTGCGCCGCGACCGGAAAACAAGTTTGCAAGAGCGATGGCTCGGGGTTGGAATGCGATGCCACCCCGGGACAACCCTCCCAAGAACAATGCAACAACATCGACGACGACTGTAACGGTCAAGTCGATGACAATATCGCGCCCAAGTCCTGTTCCTCTTCGTGTGGATCAGGCAACCAGGTTTGCAAAAACGGATCGTGGACCACCTGCGACGCCCCTACCAGCTGCGATTGCACCAATGGCCAAACACAGGCCTGTATTGCTGGAAAGGGTGAGTGTCAAGCTGGCACCCGCTCCTGTGGCGCTGACCTGAAGTGGGGTGCTTGCACCTCCAACTCACAACCCACCAAGGAAGTCTGCGGCGATTCCAAAGACAACGACTGCGACGGCCAGATCGACAATGGCTGTCCCACCGAATGCAAGCAGGGACAGACGAGACCCTGCACGGCGGACGGAGCCCTCGGTGAGTGCAAAAAAGGAACCCAATCCTGCCTCAACGGCAAATGGGACAGTTGTGTCGCGGGCCAACCCTCCGCTGAAAAGTGTGATGGGCTCGACAACAACTGCGACGGCAAAGTGGACGAAAGCTTGCAACGCGAATGTTCGAACTCCTGCGGCAACAAAGGAAAAGAACTTTGCGGCAACGGTAAGTGGGGAGGCGACTCCTCCAGTTCGTGGGCGGCTTGCAATGCAAGTGCCTGCGCTACCGAGTGTACCCCCAACGACACCCGCCCCTGTGATCACCCGATCTGTGGGAAGGGGAATGGCGTTGAGATTTGTAGGGCTGATGGGAAATGGGCCGGAATGTGTACCGCTCCGAAGTCCTCCACCGAACACAACCCGATCACCATCCTCAGCGGCCAGGCTGAGGTGACCAGATGCGGCGTTGGCCTCTATATCGTCAAAGGCCCCAAGGTTCAACCCTTGTCGGTTTCCGATGACGATGCGACGTTTGCGCTGATCCGTGTTCGCCCAAGTAGCCAAAACGATGCGGCTTATGAATTCGGCCTCCAAGGATATGCTTCTGTCAATGGCCCCTCTTTGACGCCAGGCAGAACCTTCTCCGACGGATACCGGATTATCAAGCTCAACTCGCGGGCTACTGGCTACGCGAAAGTTCAGAATATCAAAGTTGACCCGAGATGTCCGAATGGTAGATGTATCGCGGGATTGATGGGAACGGTAGTTGGTGTCTTTAAAGACCCGGCAACCCCCCACATTTTCACGTGGTTCACCCACAAAGACCTTGCGATCCTTGATTTGCAAGGAACGGACTCCAAAGGCAACCCCGTGTCTGTGAAAGGTGTCCGCGTAACTGGAACTCCAGTTCCCGGATCTCACCACAAGCAACTCACGGTCAACACCAAAAAGTTGGATGGTCTGTCACGGCCAATCACCCGTGAACAGCCAACGCCTCCTGAAGGCCCCAAGGAGGAGAAACCCGGTGCGGACGCTGGCTCGCCCGACACCAAAACCACAACCGATGATGGTCCGCCTAATGTTGGTTGTAGTGGTTGCTCGACCGTTACTGGTCGTGCTCCCTCTCCTTTTAGTTTCTTCCTAGGAATCCTTCTTCTCCTCGTCCTGAGGAAAAATTGGGAGCTCCGCAAAAAACGTCATTACCGCTAGCGGTCGATGTCGTTCACACCTTCGTGTCATTAGAGCCTTAGGCCTCTACCGACCACATCTCTTTTCTAAAAACAACGAAATGCACTGAAGATAGAAAAGAGAAAAGCCCAACACTCTACATGTTGGGCTTTTTTCGTGTCTAAATATGGCTAAATGAAGCAATTTTTGGTATAATGTTTTAATTTATTGCGTCTATATGAAGTGGTACAAGAATAAAATATTAATTGGTGGGTTGATCGGGGTTGGAGTAGCTCTAATTTCAGGTGCTTTTGTGTTTACTGATATTTTTAGAGGCTTGCATAACAGATTCTCCAATGGATTATATACAACGAATAATCCGTCTGAAGAAATTGTGATTGTGGCAATAGATGATAAGACTTTTTTTGGTGATAATGCTGAAATATCCAAGTTAGGTAAATTTAGCGATTGGTCTAGAGCGGTTTATGCAGACCTACTTAAAATCATTAATGAACAAAAACCTAAGACTATTGGGTTTGATATTATCTTTAATACTAAATCGAATGGGCTTGCTAGTAATGATCTTGAAGAATTTATTAATAATAATCAGAACTCAGAAAGCTCCAACATGCTGATTGGTGCTCTAGAAAAATATAGAGGATTTGATGCTCATCCTGCTGATATATCTTTTAGCGAACAGATTGGAGCCAGTGAGGCATCAATGGTTTTGGCTGCAAGCGGCATCACCGACTCGGCGACAGTATTAGGAGCAGTAAAGGTCATCAAGCATATTGATCAAATACCTTTGCCAATTTTTGATGAGCTTGGAACTCGCAAAGCGCTTGTAGACACCTTTGCCGACCATGATCAATTTGTGCGCCGAGTTTCCCCGGTATTTTTGAATAAGGTTAATAATCAGCCTGTTGAACATTTTTCTTTTAAGACTGCACGCTCTTTCCTGAATGGCCCATTAGATAAAACAGGAACCTTTACCTCAGAGAAATATATAATGGATTTGGGAGATCGAAAGCTGGAAATCCCCTTAGAGAATGGGGAAATGCTTATCAACTACTTTGCACCACCTTACAAATTCAACAATATTTCATTTGGCGATGTGCTGGATGGAAAGATAGCTCCAGAAGTTTTCAAGGATAAAATTGTACTTATTGGTGTAACGACACCCCTAATTCCTGACCATCTACTGGCCCCAACTAGTTCGACGATTAAAACACCCGGCGTCGAAATCCATGCCAACGCCATACAAACCATCCTTGACCAAAAATTTCTCTACAACCAGAGCGCTTTAAGCCAAATATTGATGATTCTGATTGGATCGATAGTTCTGGCAATTGCTCTAAACTATCTGAATCCATGGCTAGGACTAGTAATCATACTTTGTCTTGGAGGCGCTCACACAGCATCAGCCCATTATTTATTTCAAAACAACGGCCTGATCCTCCACATGATGCACCCGCATGTGGCTCTTGGGCTCACTTACATCTCTTCGATCATTTACCGCTACTTCGCCGAAGTGAAGCAAAATAAAGTGATCAAGGGGGCCTTTTCTCACTATGTGAATGCAGAAGTTGTGAATGAGCTCTTGAAGCACCCGGAGATGCTGAAACTTGGTGGTCAGAAACGTGAAATTACTGTTTTCTTCTCGGATATTGAGAACTTTACCAATATCTCTGAAAAAATGGCTCCTGAGGCTCTGGTTGAGCTGATGAATGAATATATGGATGCGATGAGTAAGGTGATTTTGAAATTTGGAGGGACGCTGGATAAATATGAAGGTGATGCGATCATGGCGTTCTTCAATGCTCCACTAGATCAACCAGATCATGTGTTGAGGGCTGCTGAAACTGTGCTTTCTTGCCGGCAACAGTTAAAATTTCTGCATCAGAAATGGCAACATGAAGGTAAACCTTTGCTCAACTTCCGAGTTGGCTTGGCTTCTGGAGAAGCGGTCGTGGGGAACATGGGATCGGAGGAGCGATTTGACTATACGGCGATGGGTGATGTGGTGAATACGGGGTCGCGTTTGGAAAGTGCGAATAAGCAGTATGGGACGCGAACAATGGTTAACCAAGCTTGTGCAGAGGCGTTGATGGGGCGCTATGTTTTGAGAGAACTAGATCTTATCCAGGTAAAAGGAAAAGATCAGCCGGTACAAGTGTATGAACTATTGGCAAGAAAGGGCGAACTGCCGGAGGCTGGTGTTAAACTGCTTGGTTGTTTTACTAAAGGTTTAGAGCTTTACCGCCAGCAACAATTTGAGCAAGCATTGGTGAAATTCGAGGAATGTCTGGAGATTTACCCTGATGACCAACCCACTCAAACTTATATTTCTCGGTGCCAAGTGTATCTAAAAACCCCGCCAGCTGAAGGATGGGATGGGGTTTATATCTTGACCCGTAAGTAAGCTAAATGGGGTAAGGCCCAAAACCACGACCAGTTTGCTTCTGGTTATGTCTATATATGTGGCTAATCCTTTATCCACTGTCCCTTTGACCTGTTTTTCAATTGCTATTTTATCTGGCGTTCTCATGATTTGGGAGATTAGGTGCTTGGTAAAACTTTATTGATTAGTTGCTTTAAGTCAATAATTTACTGTCGAGAATTTTTGGACACAAAAAAAAGCCCGCCGAAGCGGGCTGTTGTCTACTGGGTGGTACGAATTTCTACTCATCCAATTGATCGTATGGTATTAACCTCATTTTGCTCTCATCTTTTTCGCCTTTAACATAGGCAATTGAGGTTTTTCCTTCTACTAATTTTGGATCAACAGGAGCTTTACCGAATGCCGTACCTCTGTCTGTGACAGCAGTAAGCTTAACAATTACCTCTTTAATCACTTCTCCATCTTTTTCAAAGACAATTGTTACTTCGGCACTTTGACCTTTTTTAGCTCCTTTGATATCACCTATAACGTGATAACGCTTCTTATCGTATTCTGGGCTTAGGCCAGAAACTTTCGCAGTTAAATTTAATACCTCTTTCTCATCAGGTTGACCGCTTTGGTGTATTCCAGCATCTTTTTTAGAATCATTCTCACAACTATCGCAGGCGGGCAATGCGGCAGAGATAAAAGCTATAAATGTTAGTAACTGTATAAACCTACAGCCTCCAAGGTTTCTTGAGATTGAATTGATTAACCTTAAAGATAACTTAGAATCTAAACTATTTTTTAATTCCAAATTATTCCTATTTGGTTTAGATGATGGTGATAATTTTTGATTTGCCATAAATTTGAGTGATAGGTATTGAATGAATAATTCTTCACTAACAATGAATAGTCAATTATTTACTGTCGAAAAAATCTGGACACAAAAAAAAGCCCGCCGAGGCGGGCTGTTGTCTACCGGATAAACTAATTAGCAATGAGTGTAAAGGCTGCTCCGCCTGTCGGTTTTCCATCATCATCTAATGTGTATAACTTCGCCCCTTGTACAGTTATTGGTGAAATGTTAAGTCTTCCTGCAGCGCCATACTCATTCATTGTTAGCTCTACTGTATCATTCATTTGTGTTCCATCAGGCTTAATAATTAGAACATTAACTGTTCCTTTTTGGCCCTTAGATGCTCCACCAATGCGTCCGATTACTCTAAAGTGATCATCTCGTGGGGTAAGCGCCTCAATTGTTGCCTGTCCATCTTTGAGCTTATCAGGGTTATTTTTTTCTCCAGGCTCAGTATTTGTAGTTGGCTGCTTTGGCTTGGCAATAACTTTATTCTTGAGGCTTCCGGCTGTCACTGGCCCGCCCAAGGCAGGAGGTTTCACATTAACAGTTGGTTCGCCACTTGGCCCTGGACGACCACAAGAAGCAACAGCTAAAGCTGTCAAACCAATAAGCAGCTTAGTCAAGAATGCTCCTCCAGTATTACTACGGATACTGTTAATTTCTCTAATAGATTCTTTTTCTCCACTTTCAATATTTGCACTCGGTGCTACCGGTGCTCTGTACTGCTCGTTGTTATTTGGAGTATTCATAGAAATACTTGTTTATGTGCAAGTTCAATATAATACTTATTGGGGGTGTGTAGTCAAGTTTTTTTGTAAAAAAGCCTGCGACTAGACAAAATCTGATTTTGGCATAAAAGTCGCCCAGTGTAAACTACAGCTAAAACAGCTCTATAAGCTTTAATCCATAAGGCTTTGGCTGGATTTTGGGTTGCTTTTTTTCCTAAAACTTGATAGAATGGTGGCCGCCTTAAAAAGGCGGCCAGCCCTTTTACATCAACAGAAAGTCAGGAGAGTGATGGCATTGGAGTCTTTGATCCCCGATAATCGGCGGTCGCTACATTCAATGATTCCAAGAACCGTCACTCTACTTGAAGTTGCAGCACTCGCTGAAGCTCTGCCTCATCAAGGTAACTTCATCGCTCTACTACGGAAGTGACATGTAAAGAGGAGGCAAATGGCAAGAGATCCGCCCCACCTGATAGGTTCACACTCTCCCGCCACCATATTTCTGGTGGCACTTCTTCTAACACTTTTGCCCAAGTCGGCACAGTCCTCTCCCCAAGGGGATTGCCTGGACACCTTCAGTAAAAAGGTGAAAGGGGCGCAGAACATCAATAGTCCGCGCTGCCCCATCGTACTTCGAGGAGCAAATGCTTACCTTGAAGGCGAAGGCGCTTTGCTAAACGGCGAGATTTGGCTTTTCAAAGGCACCCTATCCGTAACAATCATCGAGAAGGGTGCTAAAGTTGTCGTTCACTGGAAACAGCAAAAGTTTACTGTAACAGGCAAACAAGGGTCTGCTGTATTCTGGGAATATAACGACCGAGGGACGAGCCAAAACGGGCTTATGCTCGAACAAACGTATGGCGTGACTACCATGTCCCCTCCGATTCAATTTCTAGGCGACCAACCTCTTAACAAAGTTGGCCCTGGTGAATGGATTGGCATGATCGAACCGATAATCGAAAAGGTAACCCCACCGGCACCATGTCCGGCGTTTCAGAGGTTTATACCGATTAGAATAAGGTTCCATCATGATGGAAGCTCACGCGAAGAATGGGAGGTCGTTAAAGCAAAGGAGGAAAAATGCGATCTACCTGTTCCTGAGCCACCAGCTGATGTCCTACCCCCATCAAATATGGGGTGCAGCTGTGGTCTAAGAGATGACACTTCATCTCCCAGCAGCGGAGGGCCTATATGGCTCCTATTTCTACCGCTGTATATAATCTGGATTAGATCCAGGCGAACCAATGGCAGGTGTTAAAAACCTGACCTGCGGGTGCCAGAGATCGAACAGGGGGGACTTGAAAGAGTGCATTTGGTATCAGGCCGTCGGCTTGAGGATGTGTGATTTTAAGTTTTTGTAGCGACCCAACCCCTAGAGCTTTATCAACCGCATTATTTATGTGGCTTTTTTGAGATGGGTGTTTATTTGGTGACAAAACTTTGGAGGGGTTGATTTTTGGATTATCGATGGTATGTTTAGCACTACCCCAAAAGCCATTCGTAAACCATAAACCTTTTAATAAAAAGCAATATGAGCAATTACCTACCCCTAATCGTAAGGAATGCTTTATTAAAAACCGACTGGAGTGAAAATGAAATTGCCGCCTATTCAGCGTTACTAGAAAAAGGAGCAATGGGACTAACTGACCTATCAACGGAAACAGGAATATCAGTGTCGACTTTGCAGTACATAATCAAGAAACTGACCTTAAAAAAGATGCTTACCAAGAACCTAGTTAATGGCAAGCCGGTATATCTAGTTTCAGATGTTGATAAACTTAGGAAATGGGTAAAGGGCTACACGAAACAATTTGAAACCCTGCAAAATACTGTCAGTAAGTTCGTTGAGCAGTACGACTTCAACCCTCAAATGTACACCCCCAAGGTAAGATTTTATGAGGGGATCAAAGGAGTCAAACAGTCATACAAAAAGTTAATTGAAGAATGTGAAGAAAAAGAAATAAAAGCAATCTTTGGCACCGAAGAAGGTCTAAATAGCAACCTTCAGAAATTCTTTAAAGAAGAGTATATACCGGCAAGAATTGCAAAAGGGATTAAAATGAAAAACATTGGCTTAGATTCTGATGAAGCCCATGAGTATCAAAAGAATGACAAGAAAGAGCTTAGAGAAACCCGTATCATGCCAAGAAATCTCTTTATGCCTTCTCTAGATGCTGAGATAACCTTATCCGGAGACAAAATCCACTACATGAGCTGCTCTTCAAAAAAAGGTGCATTTGCATTGATATTGAAAGATGAAAGCCTCACTCATATTTTTGACAGCATATTTGATCTGTTGTGGGGATCTTGCGATAAATTGCAGTTCTACGAAGGTGCCCAGGGCATTAAGAACGCCTACGAAAGAACACTGGAAAATTGCTCAAGCGATGAAATGAAATCCTTTTATTCGATAAACCCGAATAGTCGGTCGGCTATTGAGGATTATATAATTGAAAAATTCGTCCCGCAAAGAGTTAAAAAGAAAATCAAGAGCAAGAATATAGCCCTGCAAAACCCAGTAAGCGTTAAATACAAAGAAGAATCAAAAAAAAACCTTGCTGAAACCAGGCTAGTAACAAGTGAGCACTTTCCAAAACAGAATATGGAGCTTTGCTTCTTCGATGATTTCATCCATTTCATGAGCTCCGCCAACGAAAACCGTGAATTCTCTATGATACTTCAGGATCGAGGCCTCAGTGAAATGTTAAACAACTTATTTTCAACTGTATGGAAAACCTCTGAGCGCTGCCGCTTCTATGAGGGCACGGAAGGTATAATGCAGTCTTACCGAGATATGGTCGAAGATTGTCAGGGAGACAAAATTCATGGATTTTTTTCCGTTGTTGAAGACGTTAGGCCTGACCTTCAGGAATTCTTTCTTGAAGAATATGTTCCAGAACGGGCTGGAAAAGGAATTCACATCGACAACATCGCCTTTAAAAGTCCGAAGTCAATTCAATACCAAAAGGATGACGCCAGGGACTTAAGAGTTACCAAGCTGGTCACCGAAGACATTTTCCCTCGGCTGAATAGTGAAATCAATCTGTATGACGACTGCTTGCACTGCATGAGCTTTGACAAGGAAAATGCCTTTGCCTTTATCGTCAAAGATAAATACATGGTTGCGATTTTAAAAGGATTGTTCAAGGTTGCCTGGAGGTCACTAGACACAAAAGAAAAAGACAACCTTTTTATGACAGACGATGCCAACTCACTAAAAAAAACAACCTCCTCGAGAAAGCATCTATACAAAGAAGACCTTAATGGCAAATGGAGCAAACTCAAACCAACTGTAAAAGGGAAGGCATCAAATAGAATCCTTGAGATAGCTGGCCACGAAGTAATGTCTGACTTTGAGCTCCCCTACATGAAAAAACTAGCAGAAATCGTTACCCGAAACGGAGGAGACATACTCAATGTCGGATACGGCCTAGGGCTAATTGACAAAGAAATTGAAAACCTAAGAACACAGAGAAAAGTAAAAAAACATTATGTTGTAGAGCTAAATGAATCAATTGCAAAAGAAGCCAGAAAGAACAAAAAATTAAATGTAATTAACGACTGCTGGCAAAATGCCATTGATTCGTTTAGAGGAAAGCAGTTTGATGGGATAATTTACGATGGCTACCCCTTGAAAATTGAACATGTCCACAGAGACGGAATAAATTTCATTAAAAGAATAGTGGAAAGAAATCTCTTGAAAGAGAATGGGATTTTGACTTTCTACGTTGACTCTCAACAAAAACTGGGCACCAAGTTTTTGGACTTTCTCGACAAACTAGAATTGGAAGTAACACAGCTAGAAAAAGTACAAATCCAACTCCCCAAAGAAGGCTCTCAATACTGGACTGCAAACCACTTCCTCGCCCCCGTCGTTAAATATAAAAAATCTGCGCTGACGAAATAATGACAGAACACTGTTATTAACTTGATTCGTATAGACTTTCCCTATTGATAGAGCCATTTTTAACTATGTAGGCGCACCCGTTCGTAAAGACCTATTGCTGGTTGACTAGCCAGGGAGTACGTTTGCTGTGCGATTCAGCTGCGTAATTTTCTAAATGTTGGCTAATTGTGTCGCCGGGCAGTTTGCAGGGGGACTTATAACTTTTAACTTTGTTGTAATGAGTGCAAAATCTTTTATGACCTATGAACTGGAGCAGGAAATTCGAGAAACGCTGCAGAGTATTGGTCTGAATAGCCGGGACGCTGACATTTATATTGTCCTTTGCAATCTGGGGCCGCAGCCGGGATCGGTGATTGCCAAAAGCTTAGCGATGAAACGAACCACTGTTTATCACTGCCTGCAACGACTAGTCGACAAGGGGTTTGTGTTTCCGCATAAAGAATCGTCGGCTACCTATTTTCATTTGAATCCGGTGACGGATGCGATCTCGAAGATTGAACTGGAAAAGGAACGCCTAAACCAACAACAACTCAATCTCCAAAAAATCTCTTTTGTGCTCCAGCAACGAATGGTTGAAGATGAAATCTCAAAGATGAAATACCGTGAATTTAAAGGCACATCGGAATTGAAAAGACTGAAGATGTCGACGTTGAAAAAAACTAAGGAGGTTTGTATTTTTGCCTCCCCTGGCCCGTCGGGGCTGATTGTGGCTCAGAAAGATCGGGCTTTTTGGAAGCGGTTTGAATCGCGGATTAAAAAAGATGGGATCGAGGTGCGGATCATTGTGCCAAATACAATTGGTGGGCAAGCTTTGAAGGAAGACTCAGTAAATCGCCCTTATACGGTGAAAACAGTGCCACGAGATACTTTTCCCGTTTCGGAGGAGATAGAAGTGAGTATTGTGGAAGATCGGCTAGTGGTGATTGGTGGGCTCTTTGGGGCGGAGATTATTGGAAAAGAACTAACGCAAGTGAAGAAGTCGGCGTTCAATTTAGCCTGGCGGGGAGCGGACTTACTGGAAGCTGGATGCTCGTTGGCGGTGACGGAGAATGATATTCCTTTGGTATTGCAGGTGACGCGGGAAGAGTAATTAATGCTGACAATCCACCAGATAAACTACTCCGATTTTGGGAACGGAGATATTGGCGATGTCGTTTCTATAAGCCTAATCACAGCCCTGAAGCAAATGAGTTATTTCAAGCGAGTTTTGCGGTGGGCCCGCAGAAAAACCATTAAGGAGAGAGAATACCCCTGTGGATCCTGTTTGTGCTTGATCAATTTACTGATGGCGGCACGAGAACAACCAATTCGGTTGCTAATAGCGGTGGGACTGATTTTTTTTGAACGAGGTGGCTTTACTTTTTTAATGAAATTATCCACGAGGATGCTTTTATTTTTGGCAGACCTTTGTGTTGATTGCAGTAAATGTTCGACTAACTCCAGCGGCACCCCAAACTGCTGAGTATCACCATCAAGAATTTTTTTGATATCAATACCTAGCTCATCTGCTTTAAAAAACAACTCAAGCGGAAACCTCCCTTCACGCTTAATCTCGTCGAAATATGAACCGTAAAATCCAAATGCACTCGCAACTTGATGCTGTTTTTCAAGATCCAGATGCAGCATTGCCAGCAGAGTAAGGCGTGAAGCTAAATGCTTTAAAGTCCCCTCTTCCTCCGCAATCTGCTCCAACCTCTCCTTGAGTTCGGAGACGCTTATTCCGGCCAACATCTCGGCCTCAGCTTCTTTGCGTGAAAGCTTAATAGTAATGCCATCATCACCAATGGACACAGAAAAATCATCACTATTAAGCACTGCCAAAGGCGAAAAGCCCAATCCTGCAGCGGCCTTTTGCAAAAAAGGAGCGGCAATGGTCTTACGTTTAGCTTTTAGATTAGTGAAGTGGGGACTG
>CAYGJQ010000033.1:13624-19813 GCA_964350285.1 uncultured Candidatus Peribacteria bacterium
CGTTCACCAAGGCTCACGAAACTCTGATCAGGCGGCAAAAAGCCGAAAAAGTGGTCAATAAGAGCATCCCGATGATATGGAAACTGGTTTATGATCCGGAGAGCGTGCTTCAATTCCTCTGGGGCCAACCCCTCTGAATCATTATTTGTTTCCGGATCCCGAGGAATAGTGATCTGAAGATAATCGGGTGCGAGATCCAAGGCAGGGCTAATGTCGATATTATGCTTTTCTGCAAAGGCAAATATTTCAGGCGTGAGACAATGGAGGCCATGCTTAAACCGAGGAACGACACTAGGAGAAACGGCAAACGCTTGGCCGATTTGCTTATTGCCACCAATGATAATTTTGGCCTGGGCGTGAATAGGGGCCCCGATAATTTTACGAAGGCTTGGCACCTCATTAATAGCGACAAGTAAATGTTCTTGCTCGATCTCGGATAGCTCACTAAATGAAAGACTGGAGCTGAAGAGTTCGTTTGGATTGGGGGTGATGATGTTTGACTGCTTCCGCTGAAGTTTTGGGCCGCGGCGATCTTCCTCATAACCACGCTCAATGACAACTGAAAATTGATCAGGTGAAACACTGATTGGAGCGGGAGCAAACTCTCTGAACTGTTGCAGTTCGATGTATCCTCGATCTAAAGCAATATCAATAAGCTCAGTAGTGATATCAGTCAGGCCGGATTTCATTTTGGCGATACGCTGCTTGGAACCGAGAAGTTCAAGGCCAGCAGTTTTTTGATTGGGAAAGTGTTTGAGAATCGAAGTAATAAACATTTTTCGCAGCTCATCGGCATTGTTAATCGCGAACTGGAGCAGTTTTAAAAGCTGATCAGGGGCTTTAGACGGATCGATTTTGTCCTGAAAACAAATCGTTAACTCGAAGATATCAATGAGCTCACCGAATAACTCTTCGGTAGTAATTCCAATTTCAGTAATCGCCCGAGCAATTACACGATGCTGCAAATCAGTTTCGCCCCGCAGCAGAGCATGATGATATTGAGCGCTAATTCCCAGGAGCTGCTCAAGCTTAAGCCTGGTAGTAATGCCGCGCTGACGACCAGCTTGGTTGATATTGTTCATTACTGTAGAAATTCGATCACTGCTTGCGTTCACAAAGGCAATAATTTTCTCTTGATCAGTTTCGATCAGATCTTCGAATTCGATAACTTCATCTTGGTGCTCGATTTTTTGACTACTCGCTGACAAGGGCACCGTTTCCGTTGCTGCTTCTGGCTGATCGTCTTCCAATACCAGCGAATCGAGATAAGGAAGACAGAGTTGATTAAATTCAGATTGAGGCATAGTCATTGCCGGCTGACGTCCGTTGAGTAGAAAGTTTTGGGGAATCACAGACTGGAGCGTCTTTAGCTGAGAATCAGTGAAAAATCCGGCTTCGATCTGAGTAATTTCCTCGACAGTCAACTTCAGCATTGCAGCAAAAGCAGTAGTTGGCATAATAAATACCGGTCGCTGAGGTGAAACCAACTCGTTCCAATAATCGGCTAAATACAAACGTGCACGGCGAACGCGGCTGCCGATTTGGCGGTTCTGGATGATGCGATCGACCTGCTGCTCAAGACTGTGAAGCATTTGACTGCACTCATGGGTGAGAATTTTGGATTCGGTGAAATCGGCAACCTCAGGCATTGAAAGCGCGGAGCGAATAGCCTCATTGAAATGATCAGTAAGCTGATCGAAAGCTGAATTAGTTTCAGGAACCTGGTGGAGAACATCGATAAGCTGCTCTTCTATTTCGTAAAGGACCTCCTCTAACACATGTGGAAGCTGATTTTCGAGACGTTGCTGAACCTGGAATACTAAGGTGTGGATTGATTTACTAATTTCATCGATAAACCTGGAACGTAAATTTTCAACAGCTGCATCAGGTGAAACCATCACACTTGATTTTTGCTCTAGTTTAGCGGTACTTAGTTGATTCATTTAATAAAAATTAGGGCAACAATCTACGATTTTGATGCAGCTTAGTCAAGTTCCGCTAGGCGTGCTTTTGACGTGATATAATTCCGGGCGAGAATAACCTTTAAAAATTATGAAAGTCTATCTTGTACGCCATGGCGAAGCCGTTTCGGAAGTGGTTGATCCGGCGAGGCCTTTATCGGAGAAGGGTCGGAAAGAGGCAGGGAAAGTTGCAGCATTTTTGAAACAGGCCGATATTTCGGTGGAAAAAGTTTTTCATAGTGGAAAGAAAAGAGCGTTTGAGACAGCAGGAATTATTGCGGAAGAATTGTCGACGGAAATTGATCAACGGGAAGGGCTGATGCCAGGAGATGATGTGAGTGTTTGTGCGCGATGGCTGGAGGGACTAGCAAGTAGTGGAGGTGAGGACTTGATGCTCGTGGGGCATTTGCCGTTTATGGGGTATTTAGTAGGGATGATGGTGAATGGAGAACTAAATGATGGCGTGGTGCAGTTTGAAACGGCAACGGTAGTGTGTTTGGAGCGAGCCATGGAAGGGAAATGGGTGATTCGATTTGTGGTGGAGCCGGGAGTGTTGGGGTAGCATTGCCCCTACCTTTACTTTTAGAGAGAAAACATATAATGTAATGGCCTTTTAGAGTTGTCAATTTTTCGTCGACATGAAATTAGAACGGATTGATCAGATTGTGGCGCAGTATCAGTTGCCGAAGTTTAAGCGGCAGCAGTTGATTGATGGGATTTTTAAACAGTATGTGGATTCGTTTGCGGAGATTACGACGTTGTCGAAAAATGAGCGACAATTATTGAGTGAGAATGAAGATATTTTGAGTGTCGAGGAGTATAAAGTTTTGGTGTCGAGTGCCGGCAATGCTTTTAAGGCGCTATTGAAATTGAAATCATCGGGAAAATTGATTGAGACGGTGCTTTTGAATCCAAAGCCAGGACTATGGTCTACCTGTATTAGTTCGCAAGTGGGTTGTGCAATGGCTTGTACTTTTTGTGCAACAGGAACGATGGGACTGCTGCAAAATCTAACGGCGGAAGAAATTAGTGATCAGGTGCTTTTTTGGAAGCAATATATTCGGAAGCATAATGTTTGTGAGGTGTCGTCGAAAAAGGGTCGACAATCTGGAGTCAGTGGTCGACCGGCTAATTTAACTAATGTAGTCTTCATGGGAATGGGTGAGCCGATGGCGAATATGGAAGCGGTTTGTGAGGCGATTAGCGAGCTCACTAATGAAGAAGGAATCAATCTCGCGAGTCGAAATATTTCAGTTTCAACTTCAGGATTAGTGCCGGGAATGAATAAATTGGCGGAGAGATTTCCGCAGACGAATCTGGCTTTAAGTTTGCATGCCGCCAGCAACGAACTGCGGTCGAAACTAATGCCGGTAGCGAATAAGGCGTTTCCGTTGGAGAAATTGGCGGAGACCTTGAAAGAGTATTTCCGGAAAACCAATCGAAAAGTATTCTTGGAATACATTTTGCTGGACAAAGAGAATGATCGGGATATCCATGCTTATGAACTAGCGCAATGGGTGAAGGAATTGGATGCGCCGCATCTGCTTCATGTGAACTTAATCGTTTATAATAAAACTGATTCTGATCACGAAGAATCTTCACGTGGTCAGGCACGGAAATTTAAAGAAATTCTATTAGAACAAGGTATCCAGGCGACAATTCGGAAAAACTTGGGCCGCGATATTATGGCGGCTTGTGGTCAGCTAGTGATTAAGCAGGGAGACCAAAAAGAGAGCCAGTAATGACTCTCTTGAGATTTAGATGAAGACTTGATTTAGGCAGCGACTTTATCGTTGAGTTTTGGGCGAAGTCTACTGTGGTAAATCTCTTGATTGTGTTTGCCTAACTTGCGGCGATATTCTCGGCGCTCTTCTTTGGGAAGGACGGCGATTTCTTGGCATTTCTCGTCACAGCAACCTTTGTTGGCTTCGGCGCATTTTTCACATTGGATGAAAAGGAGGTTGCAGGCTTCGTTTTTACAGTTAGTGTAGGTGTCGCAAGTTTCCCCGCATTGGTCGCAGGTAGAAAGGACTTCTTCGGTAATGCGTTCGGCGCGGCGTTCGTCGAAGACGAAGTTTGAACCCTTGAACTTTGGATCTAAGCCCTTTTGTTTTACTTGGTGGGCGTAATTGATGATGCCGCCGTGGAGTTGGTTTACGTCTTTGAATCCTTGTTTGATCAAATAAGCGCTGGCTTTTTCACAGCGGATGCCGCCAGTACAATAGAGGAGAATTTTTTTGTCTTCCTTTCCTTCGAGCATGTCTTTCACCATTGGCAACTGCTCTTTGAAAGTATCAACGTCGGGGCAGATGGCGTTTTCGAAATGGCCGATGCGGCTTTCGTAGTGATTACGCATGTCGATAATGATCGTATCTTCGGCTTCCATTGCTTCGTTAAATTCGGCTGGTTCAAGGTGTTTTCCGACAGTAGACATATCGTAGTCTGCAGCACTGAGACCATCGGCAACGATTTGGCTTTTTACTTTGATGGTGAGCTTATAGAAAGAATATTGTGGTTCTTCAACAGCGATTTTGAAAGGGATGTCATTGAATTCGGGATGACTGTGGAGATTAGTGACAAATTGATCCCAATTGTGCTCCGGTACGCAAATTTGAGCGTTGATACCCTCTTGGGAAACGTAAGTGCGGCCGAAAACTTTTAGTGCAGCCCATTCGCGGTAGAGCTGGTCGCGCATTTGGCGGGGATTTTCGATTTTGGTGTAACGGTAGAAAGAAACTGTGACGCGTTTGAAATCTTCTTTTTGGAGCTCAGCCAATGCTTGTTCCGGAGACAATTTATTAGCGAGGCCATTTTTGAGGTAATTGGGTCCGTCGGGGAAAGTCATAGTTACTTGGGATTAGGGACTTGAACTAGGGTAATTTTATACCATGATAATTGGATTTAGAAAAGTGATGACTTGAGGGATGAGATCGGTATAATAACGCCGTTCTTTTACAAGGAGGAGAATTTGGATAATCGATATTTCGGTGGAGGCGGTTATCTATGAGTTTTTGGACAAAGGCTGATAGATAGCCGTCTCCCGGATTGAATATTGATCACTGGGAGCAATCTCAATAACCCAAAGGAAATGGGGACATACTATGAATAGGTTCGTAATCGTCTTTGCGGTATTACTTCTGGCAGTTGGCTGTAAAAAGGCCAATACCAAGAAAAAGCAGCAACCCGTGAAGCAACAGGGAGAAGTGAGAGACTGGAGCAAAGCAAGTCAGAGGGGAAACCCCAAGCTGACGAAGAAGCAGGAGAAAGATCTGGCTGGCGATGATGACGGTGTCAAAATCATCGAGAGGCCACCGACTAAAGCCGAAGAGAAGAGGTACAAAAAAAATGGCTGGTTGGCTTCACATTCCAACATGAGGATGCATGATTCGCTGTCAGACGCTGACGCGAAGAAACAATGCCTGAAAGACTGCAATAAAAAAGGCAAAAAAGGCAGCTATAGAAAGTTTGCTTACAAAGGGAAATACACAGAAAAACTCGGCGGTGAAAAATACGCTTGGCAATACCGCACCTTCCAGAAATGCACCTGTCAATAAACCCTGCGGCTCTATCGCCCTTTCCTGCGAGATTCCCACCAAACTCTCCTCCTCTCTCGTCAGATGGAGCTTTTTTTAGTAGAATGCGGTTATGCGCAGAAAAGGTTTTACACTTATAGAAATACTGGTGGTGATCTCACTGATCGTCGCTTTAACAGTGATGGCGCTGCAGACAACGGCGCAATCGGAACGAAACTTTGCTTTCCAATCTGCTTACAACGAAATTCTGCAAACTATTCGCAATGCGAGAGCGCTTTCGGTGAGCAACGACACGGTGACAGATTCAGTGTTTGATTATGATGACGATGGGCAAACAAATGATCCGGTATTTCCTTATGGCTATGGGGTGTTGATCAAAAAAGGAACACCGACAACGATGACAGTTTTTACGGATATGCCTCAAGGAGATAGCGGTAAAATGGTTTTGGGAACAAATGACATCACTCATAAAGTGATCGAAGTAGATGATCGATTTACGGTGGATTTAGATATCGGAGGGGCAGCGACGGAACTGCTGATTTATTATGAACCGCCTTATGGGTTTGCGAATTTTTCGAACTATGCGGACACGATTAGTTTTTTTAATATTACGGTGAAAGATGTTGACCAAAGTAAGGAACAGAAAATTATGATTCACCGGGCAGCGGTGGTGACGGAATTGGAATTTAAGAACA